>NZ_JBHZGN010000014.1:0-158624 GCF_049334135.1 Metapseudomonas cellulosilytica
GCCTGCTTGGCGAATGAATTCGCCCCTACAGGGTGGTGCCCAGAGGCAGTGCGGCGCCGGCGCGAGTCACCCCTCTCCCTCCGGGAGAGGGGCCGGGGGATGAGGGATATCGTGCCCTGCTCGAACTTCCAGGGGCAGCCCTTCGGCCTGCTTGGCGAATGAATTCGCCCCTACAGGGTGGTGCCCAGTGGCAGTGCGGCGCCGGCGCGCGTCACCCCTCTACCTCTGGGAGAGGGGCCGGGGCGGGCCGCGTTCGGATGAGGGATATCGTGCCCTGCTCGAACTTCCAGGGGCAGCCCTTCGGCCTGCTTGGCGAATGAATTCGCCCCTACAGGGTGGTGCCCAGTGGCAGTGCGGCGCCGGCGCGAGTCACCCCTCTCCCTCCGGGAGAGGGGCCGGGGCGGGCCGCGTTCGGATGAGGGATATCGTGCCCTGCTCGAACTTCCAGGGGCAGACCTTCGGCCTGCTTGGCGAATGAATTCGCCCCTACAGGGGTTAGTGCCGGAGGCAGTGCAGCGGAATGGACAGCCAAAAACAAAAAAGCGGCGAGGCTTTCGCCTTGCCGCTTCTTCGGACCTCTCGCGAGGTCTTGTATGGTGGGTCGTGTAGGATTCGAACCTACGACCAATTGGTTAAAAGCCAACTGCTCTACCGACTGAGCTAACGACCCAAATGTGAGGTGGTCGGGGTAGAGAGATTCGAACTCCCGACATCCTGCTCCCAAAGCAGGCGCGCTACCGGACTGCGCTATACCCCGTCTGGAAGTTGGCTCCGCGACCTGGACTCGAACCAGGGACCCAATGATTAACAGTCATTTGCTCTACCGACTGAGCTATCGCGGAACTTCGGTCTTCCAACTCATCAGCGCTTTCCGTTTTAGTTCGGGATCGCGTTGCTGAGGCGCGCCATTTTACGTATCGCGAACTCGCTGTCAACCCCTAAAAACACGAATTCCGACAATGACTTGCAGATGGCCGTCCAAGTGCTATACCTGAGCCGTGGCGAGAGTGTTGCAGGTCGTGGTCGCGACCTGTCTCCCTAAGGACGTCTATGAGCACACAGGATCGACCCCCACCCCCTCCCGGCCCCGTGACGACCTTGGCCAGCCGCGGTATCCAGCCGCGTTTCAGCGAATTGGTGCAAAGCTGCCGCAAGTTGGTAATGAACCGCCTTGCGGAGCATCTGACCCGTCTTTTCGGCCAGGTCGACGACACCCTCTTCGAATGCGCCGAGAAGGCCGAGAACAATCAGGTCCAGACCCTGTTCTTCGACAGCATGCGGGACATCCGCAAGCAACGTCCGCAAATCGAACGCACCTACCACCAGCGCATCGCCAAGAATTTCGAGGATTTCCTCAGCGGCAAGCTGAAACCCGAGACGAACACCGGCGACCTGAACGCCGACCATCTGCAATTGCTGGACAACGAGGAATACGAGGAGAACCTGCTGGTCACCAACATGGTCAGCCGGGTGAAGGCGCGCTGCGCGCAATCCCTGTTCGCCCTCGACCAGCGCCTCGCGGTGCTCAACGGCGGTCGCAAGCTGGGCGACGACGACAACCCCTTCGGTCCGCAGGCTGTGGCGCTGGCCTTCCGCGAGGCACTGGAGCCCTGCCCGTTTCCGCTGCGGATCAAGACCATCCTTTATATGCTCTTCGACCAGCATGTGATGCTGGGCATGGACAGCCTCTACGAGGCCCTCAACCAGCGGTTGATCCAGGCCGGTGTGCTGCCCAACCTCAAGTACAGCGTGCAGCGCTCCACCAGCGTCCCCCACCCGCAATCCGCTGCCCCCGGGCAAGCACCGCCCGGCCAGTCGCCGCAGCAACCCCAGGCCGGCGCACCGGCTGGCGGACCGCTCGATTTGTCCGCCGCACCGCCCAGTGATCCCGGCCAACTGTTCAGCGGCCTGGCCGCCCTGCTCGGTGAACGCCGCCTGCACCACGGCGACGCGCCGTTGCCCGGCGGCACACCCAGCATCGCCAGCTTCGCTCCACGCGGCGCGACCCGCACCTACAGCGCCGCGGAGCTCCTGGAAGCCCTGAATCGCCTGCAACAGCAGTCCGCCCAGGACCTGGCCAGCAAGCTGCGCCAGCCCCAGCGCGTCGAAGGTCTGAAGGCCGAACTGCAGGAGCAACTGGAAAGCCACAGCCATCTGCCCGGCCAGCAGAAGCTGCCCGACTACGAAGCCGACGTGATCGACCTGGTGGGCATGCTCTTCGACTTCATCCTCGACGATGACAACCTGGCCGACGTCTACAAGACCGCCCTCTCCCACCTGCATACGCCCTATCTGAAGGTCGCCCTGCAGGACAAGGCGCTCTTCACCCAGCACCATCACCCCGCCCGCCGGCTGCTCAACTGCATGGCCCAGTCCGGTGTCCTCTACGCCGGCGAAGGCGAGGAGCGCGGACTGCTGGCGAAGATGCACTGGGTGGTGGAGCGTGTCGTCCACGGTTTCAGCGGCGACCTGCTGCTGTTCGACAGCCTGCTGGACGAGTTCAACGAATACATCGGCACGCTGCGGCACAAGGTGGAGCTGCGCGAACAGCGCGCCGTGGAGGCCGCCAAGGGGCGCGACAAGTTGCTGGGTGCCCGCCAGCAGGCCGTGGACGTGATTGGCCAGTTGCTGGCCGGCCGCGAGCTGCCGGGCATGATCCAGCAATTCCTCGAACTCACCTGGACCGACGTGCTGGTCTTCGTCCTGCTTCGCCATGGCGACCGCAGCAATGAATGGCAGCGTACGGTGGAAGTGGCCGAGCAACTGGCCTGGAGCGGCACTCCGCTGGATGCCGACGGCCGCGCCCGCCTGCAGCAAATGCGCATCCCCATGCTCGAGGACCTGCGCAAGGGGCTGGAATTGCTGGGCGGCTACCACGAGGACGGCATCCGCCGTCTGCTCCAGGATCTGGTGGCCTGCCAGCACGCGGTGCAGTCGCAGCAGCCGCAGGTCGCCGCGCGTATCCAGAGCCCACTGCCGGAAAGCAAGCTGGGCGAGATGCTCGGTGAAGATGCCGAACTGGCGACTTCGCCTCGGCCAGCCACCTTGTCCAGCAGCGCCCAGGCCTTGATGAAGGAACTCACCCAGGTGGAGTTCGGCACCTGGTTCGAATTCATCGACGGCCCGGATGCCCGCCCGCTCAAGCTTTCCTGGTACAGCCCGACCACCCGCAACTACATGTTCGTCGACCACAGCGGCCAGCGTGTGGCGATCGTGCCCATCACCCAGCTGGCCCAGGACATGGAGCAAGGACTGGTACGACTGGTGCCGCCGGAGCGCAGTACGCCCCTGGTGGACCGCGCCATGAGTGCCATCTACCGGGTCTTGCAGCGCTTCACCGGCCGCACCGCCTGACCCTGCCTAGGAGTTCGCCATGGAAGAACGTCGCCAGCACAGCCGCCACGCAACAGAATTGCAGCTTGAGGTCTTCGACCTGCATTCAGGGCAGCGCCTCGGCCGCATCGTCGACCTGTCCATGGACGGTTTCATGCTGCTGGGCGAAACGCCACTGGTCGCCGACTCGGTGTTGGAATGCCGCCTGGTGCCCCTGACCTGGGTCGAGGGCATAGAGGAAGTGCGCCTGGGCGCCGACTGCCTGTGGACGCGAGCGGGCGAGGACGAACGCAACTGCTGGGCGGGATTCCATATCATCGATCTGGCGGAGGATCAGGCGGCAACCCTGGCCACCCTGCTGGAGTTCATTCGCGCGCCGTAAGACAAGCACGCCTATCAATCCCGCCGATGGGGGCTCGGCCGGGCACCGTTGGTGGATGTAAAGAGCGACATCCACCCTACACGAGGCCCCATGGTTTCGTGCAAAAAAGATAGCCCCGCATTGCGGGGCTTTCTTTTCGGCGTAGGAGCGAGCTCTGCTCGCGAGCAGAGCTCGCTCCTACGAGATGGTCGTCAGCTGAAGACGATGTCCTCGCCGTCCACCTTGGCGGTGATGGTCGCACCCGGCGCGAACTGGCCGGCCAGGATCTGCTGGGCCAACGGGTTCTCGATCCAGCGCTGGATCGCCCGCTTCAGCGGACGAGCGCCATAGACCGGGTCGTAACCCACGGCGATCAGCTTGTCCAGGGCATCCGCGCTCAGCTCAAGGCTCAGCTCGCGCTCGGCCAGGCGCTTGCGCAGGCGCTGCAGCTGGATCTGGGCGATGCCGCCGATCTGCTCGCGGCCCAGGGGCTCGAACACCACGACTTCGTCGATCCGGTTGATGAACTCGGGGCGGAAGTGCGCGCTCACCGCATCCATCACCGCAGCGCGCTGGGCCTCGCGGTCGCCCACCAGCTCCTGGATCTGCGAAGAGCCCAGGTTGGAGGTCATCACCACCACCGTGTTGCGGAAGTCCACGGTACGGCCATGGCTGTCGGTCAGGCGGCCGTCTTCCAGCACCTGGAGCAGTACGTTGAACACGTCCGGGTGGGCCTTTTCCACCTCGTCCATCAATACCACCGAGTAGGGTTTGCGGCGCACGGCCTCGGTCAGGTAGCCGCCCTCCTCATAACCGACGTAGCCCGGCGGGGCACCGATCAGGCGAGCCACGGAGTGCTTCTCCATGAACTCGGACATGTCGATGCGCACCAGCGCCTCCTCGGTGTCGAAGAGAAATTCGGCCAGCGCCTTGCACAGTTCGGTCTTGCCCACCCCGGTCGGGCCGAGGAACAGGAAGGACCCACTGGGCCGGTTCGGATCGGCCAGGCCCGCGCGGGAACGGCGCACGGCGTTGGCGACGGCGACCACGGCTTCGTGCTGGCCGATGACCCGCTTGTGCAGGCCTTCTTCCATATTCAGCAGCTTCTCGCGCTCGCCTTCCATCATCTTGGCCACCGGGATGCCGGTCCACTTGGAGACCACTTCGGCGATCTCTTCGTCGGTGACCTTGTTACGCAGCAACTGGTTTTCGGTCTTGCCGTGCTGGTCGACCATCTGCAGGCTGCGCTCGAGGTCCGGAATCACGCCGTACTGCAGCTCGGCCATGCGTTGCAAGTCGCCCTTGCGGCGCGCGGCCTCCATGTCCTGGCGAGCCTGCTCGATTTTCTGCTGGATCTGCGCCGAGCCCTGTACCTCGGCCTTTTCCGACTTCCAGATTTCTTCGAGGTCGGCGTACTCGCGCTCGAGCTTCTGGATGTCTTCTTCCAGCTTGGCCAGGCGCTTCTTCGCCGCCTCGTCCTCTTCCTTCTTCAGCGCCTCGCGCTCGATCTTCAGCTGGATCAGGCGGCGATCCAGGCGGTCCAGGGCCTCGGGCTTGGAGTCGATCTCCATGCGGATGCGGCTGGCGGCTTCGTCGATCAGGTCGATGGCCTTGTCCGGCAGCTGGCGGTCGGTGATGTAGCGGTGCGACAGCTTGGCGGCGGCGATGATGGCGCCGTCGGTGATGGTCACGCCGTGGTGCACCTCATAGCGTTCCTTCAGCCCGCGCAGGATGGCGATGGTGTCCTCTTCGCTCGGCTCGTCCACCAGCACCTTCTGGAAACGGCGCTCCAGCGCGGCGTCCTTCTCGATGTACTGGCGGTACTCGTCCAGGGTGGTGGCGCCGACGCAGTGCAGTTCGCCCCGGGCCAGGGCCGGCTTGAGCATGTTGCCGGCGTCCATGGCGCCTTCGGCCTTGCCGGCGCCGACCATGGTGTGCAGTTCGTCGATGAACAGGATGATCCGGCCTTCCTGCTTGGAGAGTTCGTTGAGCACGCCCTTCAGGCGCTCCTCGAACTCGCCGCGGAACTTGGCGCCGGCGATCAGCGCGCCCATGTCCAGGGCCAGCAGACGCTTGTCCTTGAGGCCGTCCGGCACTTCGCCATTGACGATGCGCTGGGCCAGGCCTTCGGCGATCGCGGTCTTGCCGACGCCGGGCTCGCCGATCAGCACGGGGTTGTTCTTGGTGCGGCGCTGCAGTACCTGGATGGTGCGGCGGATTTCGTCGTCACGGCCGATCACCGGGTCCAGCTTGCCCTCTTCGGCGCGCTTGGTCAGGTCGACGGTGAACTTGTCCAGGGCCTGGCGGGACTCCTCGACATTCGGGTCATTCACCGCCTGGCCGCCACGCAGGTTGGCAACGGCGTTCTCCAGGGCCTTGCGGGTCACGCCCTGGCCGAGCAGCAGCTTGCCGAGACGGGTGCTCTCGTCCATGGCGGCGAGCAGCACCAGCTCACTGGAGATGAACTGGTCGCCCTTCTGCTGGGACAGGCGATCCGCCTGGTTGAGCAGGCGCGCGAGGTCCTGGGACAGGTTCACGTCGCCGGTGGGGTTCTGGATCTTCGGCAGGTGGTCGAGTTCGCGGGTCAGGCCCTGGCGCAGGGCCATCACATCGAAGCCCACCTGCATCAGCAGGGGCTTGATGGAGCCGCCCTGCTGGTCGAGCAGGGCGAGGATCAGGTGTACGGGCTCGATGGCCGGGTGGTCGTGGCCAACCGCCAGGGACTGGGCATCGGAAAGTGCCAGTTGCAGCTTGCTGGTCAAACGGTCGATTCGCATGGGTTCGTCCTTCCTTCAGATAGCGGGCGGCGCGATGACGGCGCCAGATACGAAAACCCGCCGGGATGAAGCTTAGATAAGGACGATTCTGGTGGATTCAACCTTTGTGAAATTGACCGGGGTCATGGGACGGTGACCGGGCGGGATCCTGTAGGGTGGACCACGCTTCACCGGTCCACCATTCGCGGTTCACCCGGGCTCCGCTGGTGGATGTGAAAAGCGACATCCACCCTACGGGGGCGTCAGTCCGCCAGCCAGACCAGGCTGGCGAAACGGCCGGTGCGTGAGGCACGGCGATAGGAATAGAAGCGCGGGTCGCTGACGGTGCAGAGGCCCCCGCCATGGACAGCCGTTACACCACGGGCAGCCAGGCGGATGCGCGCCAGCTGGTAGATATCGGCCATGAACTTGCCGGCATTGGCGCTGGGCTGGAATGCCCGCTCCGCCTCGGCATGACAGGCAATGAAAGCTTCGCGGACCTCGGGGCCCACTTCGAAGGCGGACGGGCCGATGGCCGGCCCCAGCCAGACCAGCACGTCCTCGGGCGGCAGCGCCAGGGCGTCCAGGGTCGCTTCCAGCACGCCATTGGCCAGCCCGCGCCAGCCGGCATGGGCGGCGGCGACCCGGGTGCCGGCGCGGTCGCAGAACAGTGCCGGCAGGCAGTCGGCCGTCAGTACCGCGGCCGCGACGCCGGGCTCGGCGGTCCAGCTGGCGTCGGCTTCGTCCACCTGGACGGGGTTGGCCTGCACCACACGCACGCCGTGCACCTGGCTGAGCCAGGCGGGCCGGCAGCCCAGGGTGTCGGTCAGCGTCTGGCGATTGCGCTCGACGGCCTGCAGGTCGTCGCCGACGTGGCTGCCGAGGTTCAGGCCTTCATAGGGCGGCAGGCTGAAACCACCCTCGCGGGTGGTGACGCAGGCTTTCACCCGCTGCGGCGCGGGCCAGTCGGGCGTCAGCCAGCCGTTCATTGCTCGAAGGACTCGCGGTCCTGGCGCAGCAGGCTGAGCAGCCAGACGAAATCGTCGGGCAGCGGCGATTCCCACTTCATGCGCTCGCCGGTCACCGGGTGATCCAGCTCGAGGAAGCGCGCATGCAGGGCCTGGCGCGGGAACTCCTTGAGGGTCTGCACCAGGGTCGGGCTCGCCGCCGGAGGAATGCGGAAGCGCCCGCCATAGACCGGGTCGCCCACCAGCGGAAAGTTCACATAGGCCATGTGCACGCGGATCTGGTGGGTGCGGCCGGTTTCCAGCTTGACCCGGGTATGGGTGTGCGAGCGGAAGCGTTCCAGCACGCGATAGTGGCTGACCGCCGGCTTGCCACCGGCGACCACGGCCATGCGCTGGCGCTGCTGGCCATGACGGCCGATGGGCGCGTCGACCTTGCCGCCGGAGGTGATCACGCCGACCACTACAGCTTCATATACGCGGCTCACACTGCGGGCCTGCAGTTGCGCCACCAGGCTGGTGTGGGCTTCGAGGGTCTTGGCCACCACCATCAGGCCGGTGGTGTCCTTGTCCAGGCGGTGGACGATGCCCGCCCGCGGCACGTTCTCCAGCCCCGGCACATGGTGCAGCAAGGCGTTCAGCAGGGTGCCGTCGGCATGCCCGGCGGCCGGATGCACCACCAGGCCGGCCGGCTTGTCCAGCACCAGCAACTGTTCGTCCTCGTAGACGATGTTCAGCTCGATGTCCTGGGCCACCCACTCACCCTGGGACTCCTGCTCGGCGTTCAGCTCCAGCAACGCACCGCCATACACGATGTCGCGCGGACGCAGCACGCTGCCGTCGACGGTGAGGAGCCCGTCCTTGATCCAGCCGGAGAGGCGGGACCGGGAGTGCTCGGAAAAAAGTTGTGCAGCGACCTGGTCAAGACGTTGCCCGCCCAGTTCGGACGGCACTTCGGCGCTGAGTTGAATGACTTGCTTGGTATTGGAGGACATGTTCGGGAACGGAGGGGGCGCAGCCTTTGGTTTCGGTTACGCGCTTGTGGTTAAATACCGCGTCTTTGTCCCGGGGTTCCGGGGCGCCCATCATAACAGGACGGCTGCAGCCAAGACAGCCAGCCGTCACAGGGACGCAAGCCGCCATGCAAGTGAAACACCTGCTGCTGATCGCCACTCTCGCCCTCACCGCCGCCTGTTCTTCCAACAAGGAAGTGGTGGACGAGAACCTGAGCGAAGCCGAGCTGTATCAGCAGGCCCAGGCCGACCTGGACAACAGCAGCTACACCCCCGCGATCGCCAAGCTGAAGGCCCTGGAGTCCCGCTATCCGTTCGGCCGCTATGCCGAGCAGGCCCAGCTGGAACTGATCTACGCCTACTACAAGAACGTCGAACCGGAGGCCGCCAAGTCCGCCGCCGAGCGTTTCATCCGCCTGCACCCGCAGCACCCGAACGTCGACTACGCCTACTACCTGAAGGGCCTGGCCTCCTTCGAACAGGACCGCGGCCTGCTCGCGCGCTTCCTGCCGCTGGACATGACCAAGCGCGATCCTGGCGCTGCCCGCGACTCCTACAACGAGTTCGCCCAGCTCACCACCCGCTACCCGAACAGCCGCTATTCCCCGGACGCCAAGCAGCGCATGATCTACCTGCGCAACCTGCTGGCCGCCTATGAAATCCACGTCGCCCACTACTACCTGACCCGTCAGGCCTATGTCGCCGCCGCCAACCGGGGCCGCTATGTGGTGGAAAACTTCCAGGAGACCCCCGCCGTCGGCGACGGCCTGGCCGTGATGGTCGAGTCCTACCAGCGCCTGGGCCTGAATGAGCTGGCCGCCTCCAGCCTGGAAACCCTGAAGCTGAACTACCCGGATCACCCGACCCTGGTGGACGGCCAGTTCGTGCCGCGCGAAGAAGAGGCCGACAACCGCTCCTGGCTGGCCAAGGCCACCCTGGGCCTGATCGAGAGCGAAGCGCCGATGCCCCCGGGCGAAACCCGCGCCGCCCAGGACGTGATCAAGCAGTACGAAGACGCCAAGGAACAGATCCCGGAAGAACTGCTGCCGCAGAACCAGGGCGAAGAGCAGGAGCAGGAGAAGGAGCCGGAGCCGGAACCGCAGTCGAAAGCCAACGACAGCGACCGTTCTTGGTTCAGCTACATGACCTTCGGCCTGTTCGACTGAGCGATGCCGAGATGAAAAAGGGAGGCCCGATGGCCTCCCTTTTTTATTCCAGAACCTGGCGGACCCTTGCGGGAGCGGGCCGGAGTAAGGGAAAGCGTGCCTCGCTCGGACTCTGCAGGGCAGGCCTTCGGCCTGCTTCGCGAATGAATTCGCCCCCACAAGGCGGTACTTTGTCAGCCGTGCAGGGTGGATAGCGCTTTTCTATCCACCAGCGAGGCCACGCAAGACACCGATGGTGGACCGATGAAGCGTGGTCCACCCTACGAACTTCTGGGAGAGGGCCGGGGGAAAGGGAAATGTGCCCCGCTCGGACTCTGCAGGGCAGGCCTTCGGCCTGCTTCGCGAATGAATTCGCCCCCACAAGGCGGCACAAGCAAGCCGGTCAATCCCCCAGCCGCCATCCCGAGGTGATGGGATAACGCCGATCCCGGCCGAAGCCGCGCTGGGTCACCCTCACCCCTGCCGCCGCCTGGCGCCGCTTGTACTCGTTGCGGTCGACCATGTGCAGCACGCGGTTCACCGTGTCCTCGTCGAAGCCCTCGGCGATGATGGCGTTGGCGGACAGGTCATGCTCGATATAGAGCTTTAGAATCTCGTCCAGCAGTGGATAGGGCGGCAGGGAGTCCTCGTCCCGCTGCCCCGGCGACAGTTCGGCCGATGGAGGCCGCTCGATCACCCGGGGCGGAATCACCGGCCCCAGGCTGTTGCGATACTCGGCCAGGCGGAACACCAGGGTCTTGGGCACGTCCTTGAGCACATCGAAGCCGCCGGCCATATCGCCGTAGAGGGTCGCGTAGCCCACCGCCAGTTCGCTCTTGTTCCCGGTGGTCAGCACCAGGCTGCCCTTCTTGTTGGAAACCGCCATCAGCAAGGTGCCGCGGCAGCGCGCCTGCAGGTTCTCCTCGCTGGCGTCATGGGCATGGCCGTCGAAGACCGGCGCCAGCACCTGCTGGAACGCCTCGACCATCGGCGCAATCGGCAGCACCCGGTAGGGGACGCCGAGCAGGCGCGCTTCGGTTTCGGCATCCTCCAGGCTGATCTGTGCCGTGTAGTGGTAGGGCATCATGACGGCCTCGACCCTCTCCGCGCCCAGGGCATCGACCGCCACCGCCAGGGTCAGGGCCGAGTCGATACCGCCGGAAAGCCCCAGCACCACGCCCCTGAAACCGTTCTTCTGCACATAATCGCGTACGCCCACCACCAGCGCCTGATAGACGCTCGCCTCCAGCTCCGGCAGCTCGGCGCAATGGGTCCGCCGTGGCACCCAGCGCCCCTCCTGCAGCTGCAGGTCCACCGGGAACAGGCCTTCGACAAAGGCCGGCGCCCGCTGGGAGATCATGCCTGTGGCATCCATGACGCAACTGCCGCCATCGAACACCAGTTCGTCCTGGCCACCGACCTGGTTGACGTAAATGACCGGTATTTCCCCCTCGGCAACCCGCTCGGCCAGCACCTCCTCGCGCTCCAGTTGCTTGTCCAGGTGGAAGGGCGAGGCATTCAGACTCAGCATCAGTTGCGCGCCGGCGGCGCGGGCCTGGGCCGTGGGCTCGGGGAACCAGATGTCTTCGCAGATGGACAGGGCCACCGGCACACCCTTGATGTCCACCACGCAAGGCTGCCGGCCCGGCTCGAAATAGCGCTTCTCATCGAACACCCGGTAATTGGGCAGGCGCTGCTTGTAGTAGGTCGCCAGCAACTGGCCGTCGGCGATCACCGCGCAGGCGTTGTAGCGCAGCTCGTCTTCCAGCCAGGGATAACCCACCACGAGGTAGATGCCGCGCACCTCGTCACGCAGTCGCTGCAGCCCCCGCTCGATACGGCGCTGCATGCTGGAACGCAGCAGCAGGTCTTCCGGTGGGTAACCGCACAGGGACAGCTCGGGAAAGACAATGACATCCGCTTCCCGGGCCTCGCGGGCGGAGTTCGCTTCCTCGATGATCCGCTCGACATTGCCCTGAACGTCGCCGACGCGGAAATTGAGCTGGGCCATCACGATTCGCAGGCTTTGGCGCATGGCCACCTCCCGGGTGTTGTCCAACGCATCTAATGCGTCTCAACGCCACCATACTCCGCCCCGTCCGCAGCGGGAACCACGGAAGATGCGCCAGCGTGCGGCCCGTCTCTGTGCGCGGACAACCGGCTTGGCTAAACTGCCAGCTTTCCATCAAGAAGAGAGCACCTTCGGCATGTTTCGCCTGCTGTTCTGGATTGCCGTGATCTTCGCCGCCATCTGGCTGTGGCGTCGCTTCAAGACCCCTTCCAAGCCCCGCCCCGCCCCGCGCCAGCAGGAAGACACCCAGCCCATGGTGCGTTGCGCCCAGTGCGGCGTGCACGTCCCCCGAGCCCATGCGCTGTCCCAGGAGAACCGCTGGTACTGCAGCCGAGCCCACCTCGAACAGGACCAGCGCTCTGGTGAGCAATGACGCCCTCCCCGCCCCCAGCGCGCTGAGCGCCCAGGCGCGGCGCATCTTCCGCCTCTACAGCCTGTATCGGCTGGTGATCGGCATGGCCCTGGTGCTGCTGATCTCCAGCGAACTGGACGACCGCCTGCTCGACCTGGCGAGGCCCGAGCTGTTCCAGAACGCCAGTTGGTTCTACCTGGGCCTCAATGCGCTGATCGCCGCGCTGGTCCCGCGCCCACGGAGCATGGTGCAGGTGTTCAGCCTGGCCCTGGTGGACGTGCTGCTGCTGTCCTGCCTGTTCTTCGCGGCCGGCGGCACACCCAGTGGCATCGCCAATCTGGTGGTGGTCTCGGTGGCCATTTCCAACATCCTGCTGCGCGGACGCATCGGCCTGCTGGTGGCGGCGGTGGCAACCATCGCCCTGATCTACCTGACCTTCTACCTCAGCCTCAGCCATCCCCAGGCCAGCAGCCAGTTCGTCCAGGCCGGCGGTTTTGGCGCCCTCTGCTTCGCTGCCGCACTGGTCATCCAGGGGCTGAGCCGACGCCTGCAACTCAGCGAAACCCTCGCCGAACAGCGCGCCGCTGATGTCGCCAACCTGGAGGCGCTGAACGCGCAGATCCTGGAGCGCATGCGCACCGGCATCCTGGTCATCGATCCGCGGCACCAGGTCCTTTTGGCCAACAACGGCGCCCAGGCGCTGCTGGGCCAGAACGAACTGGTGGGGCAGATGCTCGACAGCCAGTGCGCCGAACTGCTCAAAAGCCTCGAACACTGGCTGGCCAACCCCACCTTGCGGCCACAGAGCATCCAGGCCTTCACCAACGGCCCCAAACTGCAGCCCAGCTTCGTCCATATGCAGCGGGGCAACCAGCAGAACACCCTGATCTTCCTCGAAGACATCTCGCAGATCGCCCAACAGGCCCAGCAGCTCAAGCTCGCCTCCCTCGGCCGCCTGACCGCCGGCATCGCCCACGAGATCCGCAACCCCCTGGGCGCCATCAGCCACGCCGCCCAGCTCCTGCAGGAGTCCGAAGAGCTGCAGGGCCCCGACCGGCGCCTGGCACAGATCATCCAGGACCACTCGCGACGCATGAACCTGGTGATCGAGAATGTGCTGCAGCTCTCCCGCCGCCGCCAGTCAGAGCCGCAGTTGCTTGACCTCAAGTACTGGCTGACCCGTTTCGCCAGCGAATTCCGCACCTCGGCCGCTGCCGATCAGACGCTGCACCTGAGCACCCTCGGCAGCACCCTGCAAACCCGCATGGACCCGCACCAGCTGACCCAGGTGCTGACCAACCTGGTGCAGAACGGCATGCGCTACAGCGCCAAGAAGAACAGCCGGGGCCAGGTGTGGCTCAAACTCTTCCGTGATGCCGAAAGCGACCTGCCCGTGCTGGAGGTGGAGGACGACGGCGAGGGCGTGGCGCCCGAACAGGTGCACACTATCTTCGAACCCTTCTTCACCACCGAAAGCAAGGGCACGGGCCTTGGCCTGTACATCTCCCGCGAACTCTGCGAGAGCAACCAGGCGCGCCTCGACTACAAGCCGCGCGAATACGGCGGCAGCTGCTTCCGCATCACCTTTGCCCATCCGCGCAAACTGAGCTGACCATGACCCGACAGAGAGCCCTGATCGTCGACGACGAGCCCGATATCCGCGAACTGCTGGAGATCACCCTGGGGCGGATGAAGCTCGATACCCGCAGCGCCCGCAACCTCAAGGAAGCCCGCGAGTGGCTGGCGCGCGAACCTTTCGACCTGTGCCTGACCGATATGCGCCTGCCCGATGGCAATGGCCTGGAACTGGTGCAGTACATCCAGCAGCGCCACCCCATGACCCCGGTGGCGATGATCACCGCCTATGGCAGCCTCGACACCGCCGTGAACGCGCTCAAGGCCGGCGCCTTCGATTTCGTCACCAAGCCGGTGGACCTTGGTCGCCTGCGCGAACTGGTGAACACCGCCCTGCGCCTGAGTTCACCGGAAGAAGGCGAAGCCCCCGTCGACGGCCGACTGCTGGGCGCATCGCCGCCGATGACCGCCCTGCGCAAGCAGATCCAGAAGCTCGCCCGCAGCCAGGCGCCTGTCTACATCAGCGGCGAATCCGGCAGCGGCAAGGAACTGGTGGCGCGGTTGATCCATGAGCAGGGGCCGCGAGCCGAACGCCCCTTCGTCCCGGTCAACTGCGGCGCGATTCCTTCCGAGCTGATGGAAAGCGAGTTCTTCGGCCACAAGAAAGGCAGCTTCACCGGTGCGGTGGAAGACAAGCAGGGCCTGTTCCAGGCGGCCAACGGCGGCACCCTGTTCCTTGACGAGGTGGCCGACCTGCCGCTGCCGATGCAGGTGAAGCTGTTGCGCGCCATCCAGGAAAAGGCCGTGCGTGCCGTCGGCGGTCAGCAGGAAGTGGTGGTGGACGTGCGCATCCTCAGCGCCACCCACAAGGACCTGGCCGCCGAAGTGGCCGCCGGCCGCTTCCGTCAGGACCTGTACTACCGCCTGAACGTCATCGAGCTCGGCGTGCCGCCACTGCGCGAGCGCCGCGAGGATATCCCCCTGCTGGCCGAAACCATGCTCAAGCGCCTGGCCCAGCAGAGCGGATTGCCGGCCGCCAGCCTCGCCCCTGAGGCCCTGGACAAGCTCAAGTGCTACCGTTTCCCGGGCAACGTGCGCGAGCTGGAAAACATGCTGGAGCGCGCCTACACCCTCTGCGAGGACGACCAGATCCAGGCCCGCGACCTGCGCCTGGCCGAAGCCACAGGCGCGGCCGAGGCGGGCGAGGCCAACCTGGCGCAGATCGACAACCTGGAAGACTACCTGGAGAACATCGAGCGCAAGCTGATCATGCAGGCCCTTGAGGAAACCCGCTGGAACCGCACCGCGGCGGCCCAACGCCTGGGCCTGACCTTCCGCTCCATGCGCTATCGCCTGAAGAAGCTGGGCATCGACTGATACCCGGCCGATCGGAAGGTAGATAGCCATGTGGGATGGGTCGGGCGGCGTTCCGCGAGCTTGCGAAACCCATGGATCAGGGCTGATGGGTATCGCTTCGCTCCACCACATCCTACGAGCCATGTAGGGTGGATAGCGCTTTTCTATCCACCAGCGAGGCCATGCAGGACACCGATGGTGGAAATCCCGAAAGGGATTTCCACCCTACGCGCCGATTGAGCTGGAATCTCCCTACCCTCTGCCGTCTACCAGCACTGGGCCACGGTACGCGTGGCGTTGGCCAGCGTGCGCTCGCCGGTGTGGCTGATCTGGTAGTCGCCGCACGGGTCGTCGGCCATGGTGCCGGCGCGGGTGGCACGCAGCCATGTAGGGTGGATAGCGCTTTTCTATCCACCAGCGAGGCCATGCAGGATACCGATGGTGGAAATCCCGAAAGGGATTTCCACCCTACGCGCCGATTGGGATGGAATCTCCCTGCCCTCTGCCCCTCTGCCCTCTACCAGCACTGGGCCACGGTGCGCGTGGCGTTGGCCAGGGTGCGCTCGCCGGTGTGGCTGATCTGGAAGTCGCCGCATGGGTCGTCGGCCATGGTGCCGGCGCGGGTGGCACGCAGCAGGTAGGTGGTTGCGGTCGCCGCGCCCTGGGCGGCGATGGTGTAGTTGGCCGCCCCCGAAGCCGGCGCCTGGCTGGCGAAGGCATCGGCAAAGTTGCCTTCGGCATCCAGATAGGAGCCGTGGGTGGAGTAATAGCGCTCCAGCGCTTGCGCGCCTTCCATCAAGGCGGCCTTCACCTCGGCGCGCTTGCCCTTGCGCACGTGCTCCGTATAGCTGGGGTAGGCGATCGCGGCGAGGATGCCGATCACCGCCACCACGATCATCAGTTCAATCAGGGTGAATGCCTTGCTGCTTTTCATCGAATCTGGTTCCAGGACTGACGGCCTTCGAGAACGTTGAGGGTATTGGCCGCCGGGATGCAGTCATCCACCCCGGTGCCGCGGCACAGCCAGTACTTCTGCGGATCGATCAGATCGAACGAGCCGGTGGGTATGCTGCCGGAGGAGCCGATGCCGGACGGCGGGAGCTTCTGGTCGCCGACCGTGACCATGTCCGCATCGGTGAACTTGCCGTCCTTGTTCAGGTCCAGCAGGACGTAGTTGAGCCGTCCGCCGGTGGCCAGGTCGAGCACCATGGTCCAGCCGGAACCGCCAGCCAGGCAGGGGTCGGACGACGGGATGGCGGTTTCGATGACCAGGCGATTGAGCAGGATGCGCGGCGCGAAGATGACCCGCTCGCCCTGGGCGCCTTTTACCGGCGAGGTCAGGTCGAGGTACCAGCCGCGCTTCTTGCTCCAGTCGGTGGTGGTGGCCGGTGCGTCGAGCACCCGCACATCGCGATCGAAGGCCTCGCCCTCGAACAGGATCGAGCGCTGCTCGAGCTCCGAACGGCCGCTGAAGGCGGTGGAGGAACCGCTATTCGTCAGCTTGTCCCAGATGCCATAGAAGGTCTGCTTGGACGCGTCGGTCACATCACCCGAGGTATAGAGCCGGCCGGTGCCGAAGTAGACGACGACGCCCTGCGCCACGCCGTCCGGGTGGTAGGCGATTTCCGGCTTGACGGTGATCGGCTGGCGCGTGCCCGCGGTATCGGTGGCGACGTACAGCGGCTGCGGTTTGTTGCTGGAGCCCAGGCTCACTTCGAAATCGGCGACGCCGGAGCCACTGCTCTTGAGGTTGAACTTCCACAGGTTGCCGCTGAGGTCCCCGGCATACACGTCCTTCACGTAGATGTTGCCCGAGCTGTCGGTGGCATAGACGAAGGACGGGCTCGACAGGCCGCCCGTGGCCTTGCCCGCGCGAACCTTGTTCACGACGCCGGTGGCCAGATCGACGATGAACAGCACCGAGTCATCATTGGTGCTGCCGTGGCCGTTGCCGAAGATCGCCGCCCAGCTGCCGTCCTTCATGCGCCCGACCAATGGCTCGCCGAAGTTGTAGCCCAGATCGGCGTCGTCCTTGATCTCCCACAGCACCTTGCTGGCACTGAACCCGGTGCTGCCGGAAGCGTCCGTGACGTCGAGGGCGAAGACGCTCTTGCCACCGGCCCCGAGGCTGCCGAGCAGCACCGTACGCCACGCACCGTTCAGGCGGGCATCGCGGATATGCAGTTTCCCGTCCACGAAGTAGCGGTGCTTGTAGTCAGCACTGGCCAGGAGCTTGGCGTTCCCCAACACGCCATTGGGCATGTAGGCGAACAGCTCGTTGCCATTGTTGGCGTTGAAGGCGTGCAGGAAGCCGTCGTTGGCGCCGACGAACAGCACCGGCGACTTGCTCGACTTGGCTGCGACGAACTCGGCGTAGGTCTGGCTGCCGCTCGCCACCGGCACGCGGCCATGGAAGCCCCAGTCCTGCTTGTTCGCCAGGACCAGGGTGGAGTTGACAATATCGCCGAGCAGGGTGGAGCGCTTGCGGAATTTACTGCCGGCCGGTGCCTCGTTCGTGCGGTCGCCCATCAGGTAGTTGAACAACGCCTCGTCGTTATTGAAGTGCGCCTTGAGTTCGGCGCTCAGGCTGCTCCAGCTCAACGCCTGGCCATGGTTGGCGCCCGCCGCGCCGTCGTGGGTGAACAGGCTGCGCGAGCTGCGCCCCAGCTTCTGCCCCGCTTCCCAGACTTCCTGGAAAACGATCCCGGCGCTGGTCTGCTTGGGCCTTTTCGCCAGCAACTTCCCGGACCAGTCCGCGCTGGTGTAGAAGGCCTCGTAGACCAGGGTATTGCTGTCCAGGCGGCGCGCATTGGGCACGGCCGAAGTGTTCGAGCCGGTACGATCGCTGATCGACGCCAAGGTCTCGCCCAGGGCGGCGGCGAACTGCTGCGGGTCCTGGGCGCTGAAGAAACCGCCACGGCCATTGACCGCGGCGTGCAGCAGGTCATCCAGCTTCGCCGGGTCGCTGTCGGCCGGGCTCGGCCAGGTCACCGAAGCGCCATTCTTCACCGCGGCGAAGGCGGTCTGCGGGTTGACGGTCCCGCTCATGCCCAGCCCCACCCCGAAGGTCACCATGTGCTGCCAGAACGCCGGGTCCGCCGGATCGGTCGGCACGCGGTTGGCCAGGTTGTCATGCAGGTCGCGGTTCCAGTAGTACATGGCGACGTCCGCCAGGGTGTTGTCCGCGCTGTCGCTGAACGGCGCCTTGGGCACATAGCGATAGGTCTGCCCGTCCGGCCCGCCGATGGTCGGGCCGTTGCGGTTATCCACGTTGGCGCGCGCGCCCTCAGTGGAGGCCGCGTCACCGTTCCAGTAACCGTCCGTCGTCAGGATGGTGTAGCTCTGGCGGCAGGCATACTCCTTGCCGCCCGTCTGGCCCGGCGTCGAACTCCAGGGGCCGGCCTCGTCCTTGCGCGAGTAGTATTCGCCGGCATCACCCAGCGCCTTGCGCAGTGGGGTGCCGCCTTCGGCGTTGGCCGCGAAGAGCCAGTCATAGAACTGGGAGCGACCGGTACCCTCGAATCGGCGCACACCGCGCGCCAGGGTATCGGTCTTGCTCGAGTCGACGGTGTTCCTGGTCAGGTTGATCGCACCGTAGCCAACCCGGACATCCCCGGGCAGCGCGGAGAATGCCTGGCTGACGCCGGCCTTGGCCGACATCATGCGGGT
The DNA here is from genome assembly GCF_049334135.1 of Metapseudomonas cellulosilytica. Classification (NCBI taxonomy): domain Bacteria; kingdom Pseudomonadati; phylum Pseudomonadota; class Gammaproteobacteria; order Pseudomonadales; family Pseudomonadaceae; genus Metapseudomonas; species Metapseudomonas cellulosilytica. Next base: position 18,597 of record NZ_JBHZGN010000014.1, read on the forward strand.
CCGATAGTAGGAGAACCAGTTGGCGAAGTTCTGTTGCTCGGCGGTGCCCACACTACGCTCGGCGTAACAGGCATCCTGGCGGGGATTGCTGGCACAGCTGCCGCCTCCGATGAACTCGTAGTAGAAGGCCGCGCCGGCGCTGCTCTTCGGGCCCACGGCAAAACCTTCGTAAAGCGTGCAGCTCCGACAGTCCCGGCTGTTGGGCGCGTAGAAGTCGTCCATGACCGCCATGTAGCCATTGCCGAGGTTGACGGTCTGGCCACCGGCGTAGCCGTCTACGGCCGCCGCGGTGAAGCTGGCGTTGGCATAGCGTTGTCCATCGCTCTTGATCGGCGGCAGGTATTGCACGGCCGGGTTGTAGTAGGACTTGTTCAGGTGGCTGGAAGCCAGATAGCGGTGGCCGGTTTTCGGGCAGAAGTGCAGGTTCTTGCCGGCGTAGCTGCCACGCACCTGACACTCCCCGCTGCGCTCCCATTCCTTCGTGCTTTCCAGATAGGCCGGCCGCAGATCGTCCGGCAGGTAGCCCCAGCGCATGGAGCCCGAGTCATCCAGGATGAACATGAGGTTGGGCTCGACCTGGCCACCCAGGTTCAACGGGACCTGTCCGGGCACGAACGCCGCCAGGGCGCTGTGACTGACCACGGCGGTCAACAGGCCGGCCAGCAATGCCCGTACCGCATTGATGTATTTCGAGCGGATCATCCGTGTCTCCCTTCGGTCAGTTCTGGCTGCGGATGGCAATGGCCACGGTGGAGCGCAGGTGCACTTCGGCATCCCCGCCGGCGTAACCGGTGGCCTCGACGTTGAACAGGTAGGTCCGGCTCAGGCAGTCGAACGCGCGGTTCTCGGCGATCGAGCCGTCGGTTTCGCAAACGAAGGTGGTCGCGCCGCCCGACGCACCATAGAAATTGCGAACCTGGCAGACCGGCTGCCGCGGTTTGTTGTTGAGTTCGGCAGGCGGAGTCCACTGCGCAGTAGTAACGGCCGGGCAATCGGTGCTGGCCAGGAACAGCTGGGTAGGATCGACACTGGCCTCCACCTGTTGCCGCACATAATCCTCGCCCACCCGCAAGGCGCTTTCGGCCGCCTGGAACGCCACGTTGTAGTCCCTCGCGCCGCCCGCCATGCGCTCCTGCAGGGTGCTGCCGGACATCGCCGAAACCCCGAGGACGGTCAATGCCAGTAGAGCGATCAGAACGACCAGAAGCACCGCTCCTTTTTGCTTTTGCATGCTTATCCTTGCCTCATCAGTCGACCCGGTTGCGCAGGGCCACTACCGTGCTGAATACCTGGCGCAGGCGCCCATCGGCCGCCACTGCCGCCCCCCCGAACTGAACAGCCTGGTCCTGGGCCCCCGCGACTCGCTCATTGCTGGCCAGCAGCAGATCGATCTTCACCGTGCGGACATCGTCCCAGCGGTTGGCCGCTTCCACCTCGGCCGGGCTCAGGTAGGTCTGCACACTGACGCTGTTGTCCGCTGCCACTCCGAAACTGGTGCGCAGCGATTCCACGCCTTCCACGATCTCGCTGCTCTGCGCCGGCACCTGCGCCGCGTCGCGGACGAACAAGGCGCGGATGGGCTGCCCGCTTGCAGTGACGCGGCCGGTGTTCGCCACGTAGAAGGTCCTGTAGGTGAATCCCACCACCCGCGCCGGGGCGTTGAACTGGATATCCGAGAACTTGAAGCCGCCGCATTTGGCGTTCTTGTCGTTGGTGCTGGCGGCATGGGTCAACGTCACCTGGCCATTGCCGGACGAACCCGGCTTGTTGGTGATCCGGATGACCACCGCCTTCTCCATGTCCAGCACCATCACCGCATGGTCCTGCTGCATGCTCGGGCAATAGGCCGTGACCTTGAGATTCGCGTTAAGCGACGGCTTGAGCAGCTCGCCGGCGGTGAGAAAGGACTCGCAACCGTCATTGGCGAAGATCGCCAGCTGGTCGGTGCCCACCGCCCCGAGCTGGCCGGTTGCCGTGATGCGCTTGCCCCAGATGGGGCGGTTCATGGCACTCCATTCCGCCGGCTCGCCCTTGGCGGCCACCACGCAGATGTCCTCCTCGTCGAGACGGGTCCCGACCCCCACTCCCGCCGGGCGCAGTTCTGCGGCCAGGTATTGCAGGGCGAAACGTCCGTTCTCCTGCAGGTTCCCTGCCGCCCCCCGGAGGAGGAAGGTGTTCTTGTTGCTGATGAAGACCTGGAGGACCGCCAGGCTGATGACCAGGCCGATCACCATGGCCACCATCAGCTCCACCAGGCTCAAGCCGCGTTGCTTGCGCATGTGCACCCCGTCAAATCTGCGTGACGAAGGAGAACTGCTGGGCGGCGCTTCCGCCCACCCGCTCCTCGTTCCATTGCACGATCACCGTGAAGCGGTCACCGTTCTGCACCACGCCGCCATTCCCCTCCGGCAGTTGCCGGGCAAGGTTGGCGCGCCATTCCGACAGGTCCCGCTGGAACGGCAGGCAGGTTTCCCTGGCCGGGTCACAAGGCAAGGCGGCGCCCACCGCCAGGTTGTAGAACCCCGCCTGCGCATCTCCCCGCGCCGCGCGCATGCGGTCGGCCATCTCATAGGCCAGGAAGGTCGCATGGGTGCGGACGGACGCGGTCTGGTTCGCCTTCAGCGCGGTGAGCTGCATGGCCGCCAGCCCCAGTACACCAATGGAGAAGAGCAACACGGCGACCAGCACCTCGATGAGGGAGGCGCCTCGCTGGGACGACGCCTTCATTGGCAGCTTCCCTTCTGCAGGAAAATCGAACCGGACAGCTCGATGGACACGCTGCGATTGAAGGTGGCGCAGCCCAGGGACGTATCCTTTGCCGCCAGGGTGAGCGCCACCCTGGCCGCGCTTACCAGGCGCCCCTGCGAATCGAAAAGAATGTTCTGCAGCTCCACCGGGGAAACCACGAAAAAGCTCAGGGCCGGGAAGCGACGCAGTTCCACGCTGTCCCGCTCGCGCAGCAGCTGCCAGCTGCCGTCAGCTGCCAGCGGCCCCTTGAGCCTGATGGTCTGGGCTCCCTGGACCGCTTCGCGGCGCGCGTAGTTGAGCATTCCGGAGAACGCGTTGAACTCTGCCGCTGCCTGGTTCTCGCGAAGCATCTGGGAAAGATTGGGTGCTGCCAAACCGATCAATACTGCGAGCACGACGAGCGTGACCATCAGTTCGATCAGCGTGAAACCTCGCTGCGACATTCCCTGCCCTCAATGAATGGTCCGGACTGGCGTGAGGCGGAGCTCACGCTTCGGAGCTTCCTGCCCCGACCTTGCCGACCTTCCATGACGAGCGGTCGAAAAAAGACGACCAGCGGCAAAATGCGGGCGAATAGTAGCCTACTGGTACGGTCGTTTTAAATTGCGATTTGTGAACTGCGAGCGAGCCCACAAGATTGCCGAGGACGGCTTAACAGAACGCCGGTGCGGGGCCTGCCATGTCCGGTCGCAAGCCCCAGCGCGTCAGCTCGCGCCCCGTTTCACCCCAGGCGCCCCTGCGGCGCATAGGGTTGCGGATCGATGATCGGCTCGCGCCCGAGCATCAGGTCCGCCAGCAACCGGCACGACGCCGGCGCCAGCACCAGCCCGTTGCGGTAATGGCCGCAGTTCAGCCACAGGCCGTCCACCCCGGGAACCGGGCCGATGAAGGGAATGCCTTCGGGAGAACCAGGACGCAGTCCAGCCCAGTGGCCGACCAACTCGGCGCCCTTCAATTGCGGCAGCAGTTCGAAGGCGGATGCCTTCAGGCTTTCCAGGGCCTCGAAGGTGGGGGTCTTGTCGAAACCGGCGTGCTCCAGGGTACTGCCCACGAGGATATGGCCGTCCCGGCGCGGGATCGCATAGCGCCCTTTCGCCAGCACCATGGCCGGCAGGAAATCCTCGGCACACTTGAAGAGAATCATCTGACCCTTCACCGGCTCCACCGGCAAGGACAGGCCCAGGCTGGCCAGCAGCTCACCGCTCCAGGCGCCCGCACAGAGCACCACCCGCTCGGCGAGGAGCTCTCCGTCAGCGGTGTTCACCCCGGTGATCCGTTGGCCATCGCGGATGAAGCCACGCACCTCGCAGTTCTCCCGCACCGACACGTTCGGCATGCGCAGCAGGGCCTCACGCAGGGCGCGCGTCAGCCGGGGATTGCGCACATTGGCCACCCCGGCCATATGGATGGCGTGCTGGAAGCCCGGCCCCAGCGGCGGTACGGCGGCATGCACCCGGTCGATCGCCACGGGCGCCAGCGGCCGCCCTTCGCGCGCGGCCCAGGCCAGGGCCTCGGCTTCGTCGTCCAGATCCAGCCAATAGAGGCCGGTCTCGTGGACCTCCGGGTCTACTCCGGTTTCAGCGAACAAGCGCTGGCCGAATGGCGGGTAGAAGTCCTGGGACCAATGCGCAAGAGCCGTCACCGCCGAGGAATAGCGCCAGGGATAGAGCGGCGAGACGATACCGCCGCCGGCCCAGGAGGACTCACGGCCGCAGGGGCCCTTGTCCAGCAGCACAACCTCGACACCTTCATTCGCCAACAGGTACGCGGAGAGCAGCCCGATGGCACCACCCCCGACCAGCAAAACGCGCATGGAACCTCCAGGACAACAGCAACATCTGGAGCGTCGCCTGAGTCAGCAGCCTGCAGAGCCCGCCTCATACAAACGGCGCATGGACAATACGATCTCAGCACCTGGGTGCGGGCAATGCCCAGCACCAGGTGGTGGATTCTAAAACAGGGAGGGGGGCTGATGCGCGCCTGACGCGCCTGAACGACGACTCAAGCGCCTGTCAGGAGCAGGCGCCCTCGGCGGTCTTTGAGACAGAGGTCCGTCCCGTGAGGCTGACGGAAACCAGTCGCTCCTGGCTACCTACAGTCGGAGAGGAACGGCAGACTTTCAACACCGTACTGACGGACGCGGTTCCCGTGGGCTGGAAGGCAATGCTGTGGGCGGAGGCAGTGATCAGGAATCCGCTCGGCGCCGCTGGATGGGTCGCGATTATCGTCCCGCTCGAACTTCGGACGATCCAGCCCTGGTGCCAACCCCCCGATGTTGCACAGGCGGCGCCGTCGGCGGACGCACATAGCGTGACCGCCTGATTACGCTTGATTGCTTCGCTCCGCGCCAGCGCAACACCGGCTGCCAGGTCGTTGGCCTGGGACCGCAGTTTGCTGCCCAAGGTCACATCGGTGAAGCTCGGAACGGCGATCCCGAGCAGGACCGCCAGTACCACCACTGTGACCATCAACTCGACCAACGTAAAACCGGATTGCCTGGACAACCCGGAATTAGTGGGTCTGGCGACTCGCTCGCTGACTTCACGACTCATATCAGGCGTCACTTCTCAATGTTCCAGAACACTCGTGCTTTGGGCTGGACCGCAATGGGCGGAGTGGGCGGTTCCCCACCCTCGAGCGAAGAACTGGAGCTACAGCCGATACAGAAAGGCACCGTGGGTCCATTGCCGTCGAGTTTGACCAGACCCGCTACCGGTGAAGGCGGCAGACCATCGCCGACCAGCTCAGCATAGCGCTCGCCATTCTTGCCTTCGGCATTCTTGAAGTTGATGTTGTAGACCCGCGCATCTCCCAGATTCGGGCTGCAGGACGCTGCATCCGTAGGTTTGGGTCTATGAGTACTGAACGTCACATTACCGAAAATGGTCAATGCGGAAGTCACCACCTGCTCAGTTGGAGACAGCGCGAGGTACCAGCCTTTCTTCAGATCGAGCGCATCTTGGGGTGGAGTGGAGGTGCTGGTAATGGCATACAACGAGGCTTTGCAAAGGATTGAAGCGCCTGCGCAGTTACCCGTTTCCGAAGCAAGCCAGGTGGATTCTGTCGGGCGATCCTTGAGCATGAAGAAATAGTTTTGTACTGCCGCGGCGTCATCGTAGAAGCTGATTGGCTTTTCCCTATCGCCTGATCCCAGCAGAAGGACGTAGGTCCCATTGTCGTTGACCACGTCTGGACCATAGATGAATTTGCGCGCATCAACTCCGGTTCCGCCCAGAGCCGCGATCTTCGTGATGGTCCAGTTACCCGGCGACGTCGTACCGATCGGTGAGTTGGCTGTACTTCCCGAAATGCGATAGACGTTACCGCTCAAGTCGGCTGCATAGGCGAACCTGGCCATGCCATTGGCATCCTTGGCGACGGTGACATCACCCACCACACCTCCATCGGTCGGGAAGGATTGCTTTATCTGGCCCGATTCAGCGTCGACAAGATAGATCACATGCCCTTTACCAGAGGACTTGCAAGTAGTCGTCGCGGGGTCGCTGTCTTCGCAGGCGTCATATCCACCGCCCATGATCAACAACGGCTTGGCGCTACCGCTACTTTGATATCCAGATGCCTTGAGAACCACAGGAGTCGCCCAGGTCTGCCCAATGCCGGAACTGTCTGACGTGCAACTGCGGTCATCGGCTGAGGTGCACCCCAGTTTCCACAGAAGCTTGGGCGTGCCTGGGGTGGACACATTGAACGCATAGACCGCGCGACCTCCCCGACGCATGGTTGCAAAAATCCACGCCTTGCTAGCGTCCTTGTAAGCGACGACCGCCCCGTCAAACCCGTAGGATTTAGGCGAACCAGTCGAACTGGTCGGAAAACTCATCTTGGGCAGGTTGTCCCTGTTGCGCAGGAACATCCCGTAGCTCTCCGGAGCTACAAACGACCAGATCTCCCCCCCTGGCGCTTTGCCAGCAATGTCCAGCCCACCGTCACGATTGCCATTCACAGCCCTGAGCATGCCGTCATTGGCGCCATAGAAGACCACGACCTGAGGAGGAGCAGTATCTGAAGCGGCATAGTTGATTGCGACAGGGCGCGAATGAACGACGTCCCCATGGGAAGACCGCCTCATTGCCACCGCTAGCTCAGCAGCCGTTTTGCCAGCAAAGGTTTCTCCCTTGGTATTCAGACCGCGCGCCCAATTGATCAAGTCCAGCCGATCGGCGTCGGTCATACTGGCATTGCCCAACGCCTCTTTTGTAATCGCGCCATTGTCAGTGTCGAACTGAGCGAGAGTTTCCACGCATGTGGTGCCGCAGGTCTTGACGTTGCGATCGGCCGGCGTAATCGCCCTGAGCTTGTAGCCCTGCCCACCCTTTTCCACCACGTTACCATCGCGGGTATTGGAGCTAGCGGGATCAGAAGGCGGGCAGTTCTGTACGTCGATATTTGTCCAGTAGCTGTCTGTCGCAGTCTTGACTGGAGTCCAATAACTACGCGCACACTCGGAGATGAAACCAGAACCACTCGCAGAAATAGCTGACGCATCATCAGCGTCAACCAACCTCAGCACTCCGCCCACATATGCCAGTTTGTATTGTTTCAGGTTACCGTACCATCTTGGAAGTGCGTCCTTGTCAGGCCGAAACATCCCAATGAAAACCTGATTCAAGTAAGTACCTTGAGTGTTCACGCTGACCGGGAGACTTACCGATGCGAATACGCTGTTGACGGACTGGATCTCGGCAAGGATAGTCCCCAGGCTGTCGGCGATCTCCACTGCGCTGTTCGCTTCGAAGTACTTACCGCCACCTACTCCCTCGGACATGCTTTTCAGGAGGGCCGTCAGCTCTGTACTTTGATGGTTCTTGAAGACATCGATTGCATAGGTAATGACGTTCTGCTTGCCCAGCGCGGAACTCACATCGGTCTGGTATAGGAAACGGGCCATTTCATCTGCGTAGCGCACATCAGCAGTTGAAGTGGCATAGATCTGGCTAGGATTCCCCCCGACATTATTCAGCAGCGTCTCACCGATATAAGTATTTCCGCTTTTTTCCGCAGGAGTCGGCCAACCATTACCGATAATAATCAGATAATTCTTTCCCGAGCAGGTAGTCGAGTCACCCGAGATTACCGGAATATAATTATTCATCGTTGCCCGATCGCTAAAAGCAGTCACATCCGTTTTAGCGTCGGGTTCCCCCGCATACCTTATCGCACCGAAATGCGTCGCATCCAGGGTCCCGCCCGCCTGATTAAGCGAGGACTTGGCAACACTCGTATAGCCGCCAAAATATTTGAAAACCTCAAACATAGCCTGATCATAACCAACCGATGCAGGCACCGTCTCTGCATTATCGTTTACATTTATTCCATTAAGAATTCTCGTTAGTTCAGCTCGATTCGCAACGGTCATCGGCTTTACTGCCGAACGTACATATCCTCCTGACTGGCTTCTGTTCCCTTGCCCCTGCGTCAGGAACATCAGCCCCAGATTGACGTTTGCATCCTTGTCCGCCGGCGCCAACGAGTTGACAACATTCCTGATGGCATCCAGTTCATAGCGCCCCTGAGTCTCCCCACTCGGCCACCCCTGGTTTTGCGCCGACCAGTTAGTCGTATTGTCTATCAATATAATGACGTTAGGATTATCCGCAGATCGAGTGGGAGTCGACCCCACGAAAAGGTCAATATCCTCAGCCAAAACGGCCATTGGCAGCGCGAACAATACTGCCATTACCCCACTCAACCATTGAGCATTCATGACTGACTCCAATCAGTGCAAAACTCACGGACAAACTGCATTTTTCTTCGCATCGGTCAGCAGCACTCGTACGCCGGATCGGACATGCACAAGAGCGCCTGTTGTCGAGTCCGAAACCGTAGCATCGAGGCTCCACACGGTATTCCAGGTGTTATTCGAAATGGCCAGGGTTTCACTACTTGGCGCGACCACTTGTGCCAGCGACTCCTGGATACAGACGGGCTTGGCTATATCGACCACGTAATCCACTTTCCCATCGTTATCAATGTCAACGTTGGAAGTTGATGCCTTTGGAACCGCGGTAAAGTCGGTACTCATCGTCAGCTCAACCGCTGTGTTGGCAGCCGCGAGGGCTTCTTCGCGGACCTGCATATTGCCAACCGATTTGAGGCTTACCGAACTCATGGTAAATGCACTGGAGACCAACATGGTCAGCAACAGCAGCATGATCAAGCCAACTACAAGAGCGGCCCCCTGCTCCCGGCCTTTGAACTGTATCTTACTCACGGAGTCTCCCTCCGCCCGGAAACATTATTCAAGCGTACCGTGGTGGAGTAGACATGACGCTTGAAACCGTCACTGAATGGCCCGACAGTGGTAGCGCCCAGTTTGTAGGTCTTACTGTCAGAGTGGCCAGACGAAGTCTCGAGAGTACGCACCAGCAAGTAGATACGGGCCGCCACCACATTGGCCAACTCGCTGACACCGCAGGCTGATGCCGTGGTGCAATGGATGAAATCCCCATCCGGAACGCCATCCCCCCGATTGGTAGGTGAGACCTTATTCATGGGATTGGCCCAGGTAACTGCCTGGGCATAATTGACTGCGGCGCCACTATCGCTAAGGTTATCCACACCCAGTTCAACGATTAGCCTTTCCACACCGTCAACAATTGGCTGCACACTCCAGCCGCTGCCTCCGCCGCCCGTGAACTCCGCGCGCATCAGCGTATTGTCATCCCGAATGAAATAGATATTCGATACGTACTTTCGCTTTTCCGCCAGCTCGGTCGACAGGCAACTTTTTTTCTGAAGAGTGAAGCCCGACTTGCTCAGCACATAGGCATAGGGAGATACACTGGAACATCTCGAAAACTGAAAATAAACCTTGTCAGCATCCTCAGCCTCACAGTTGGTGGTACCGGGTACACAATTTTCCGCATGACGAACGACCAACACATCGGTACCGTCTTTCTTGCTCTGCACCACGGCAGAGCAACCAGTTGGAACTGCATCGTATGTCTGTACCGAAATCCCCATGATCCTCGTCTTGTAAGCAGAATCCCAGGATGAATAGGCCAGGCAAGGCTCAGGCACCGCATCTGGCAAGTCGGCAGGTATCGCTGTCGCGGTCAAATCATCGAATTGCGGGACATAACCGTTCCAGAATCCGCCGTGGGAAAGGTCCCCGGCAATCATTTGGATGGCGAAACGCCCGTTCTCGATTTGCGCATTGGTTTTCTCCATTTCCGTATTGGTCCGCGCAACATCGACGAAGAGTTTGAGAATCGCTGCCATCATCAGCAAACTCACCGTAACCGCAATCATCAGCTCGATGAGGCTGAATCCTGACTGACTGCTCGGCCTTCTACCCGCTCCGATCAATATGCCCGACGTGGCTTCATTCATATTCATAGGTTCGCAATTCGCACTATAGTGGTCACAACACGACGACACATGTCGTTTGCGCAATCTGAACCGCCGTCATATTGGTTTTTCCCACAGGCAATACTTGCGGGTGGTGCGGACAGGGGCCCTAGACCTTGCCATGCCACAGTCACCAGATACTCTCCCCCGCCCAGTGCCTCAACGCACCCTCGCCCCCCAATCATTGCGCCAACTTTGCTGTTGCCTTGGCTCTCACTGGCTCCCTGCAAGGCGGTGCACCACTCAACCTTGTTGCTATTTCCAAGGGACCCGCATGTTGACGTACCGACACCTACGCTTGTCGTGCCCGTCACGAGTGCAGCAACGTTGTTACGGTTTATGGCGAGCCGGTTGGCCATGTCATCCAGCAGGAGCAGGGCCTGGGACCGCTGGTACGCCTCCATCTCGGATTGCTGCAGGCGTGCCTGCAGTGCCGCCATGCCGAGCAACCCCACCGACAGAATGAGGATGGTCACCAGCACCTCGATCAATGTCATGCCGCGCTGAAAGCGCTTGAGAGATGAAATGGTCATGGCCCTACCATTTTTCCGCTGGGGTCTTGGCCCCAGCACTATCGAGGGTCAGATTGCCGTCGCTGGCCTGCGACCCCGTAGCCGTGAAAGTGATGGTGAAGCTGGGAACGGCACCCGTTCCAAGCGTGATGGTATCGGTGTACCTGCCGACCAGATCACTCTCCAGGCTGTACCCCAGTTGCGCCTTGGTCGCATAGGTACGATTGGCCAGCAGATACTGCTGCTGGCGGTTGGCGATATCCATCATCTGCGCCTGCGCGGCGGCACGATTACCCCGCATCACATATTGCTGGTAGCTGGGGTAGGCGATTGCAGCCAGGATGCCAACGATCGCGACCGCAATCATGAGTTCTATAAGGGTGAAACCACCCTGTTTCGTTCTGCCCACGGGGTCACCTTATTGGTTGTACGACCAGAGGAATGCCGGATTTGGCTTCCTGGCCCTCGACATCAGTTGAGATCCGTTCAACTCGCACATTGTCCATCCTCCAACTGCTGCCGCAACTCCCTCACCAACAATAGCCTTGGTCGGGTCTGCCTCGTCTTGATTCTCGACAACTCGCCAGGCCCCACGCAAAAGAGCTATCCCGCAATAAGCCTTAGCACAATCGCGCATATAGGATGCGCCTTTCCTACGGGCCACAAAGTGACCTGCCGCCGATTTCCGGAGATTTCTTCGCTGCCTCAAGGATCGGGCGGCATTGAGAAAATCCTTCAATTCCAGAAGCTTATAGGTGGAATCCGACTGACGTCCTTTCATCGGCGACGGGCGGGCCAAGACCACGGACGACAGGTCGCCCACTCATTCACGCCAGGAGAGCACGGATGCCATGGCTGGAATTTCTCGCGGCTTCACGCTTATCGAGGCGCTGGTTGCGCTGACAATCATCACCCTACTCATCAGCGTAGGCGTGCCTGCGATGACGGAGCTCATACACTCCCACCAACTCAGAACGGCAAGCAACACGCTTCACGTCAGCTTCAACCAGGCGCGACAAGCCTCGGTCACCAGGAGGGTGCCCGTTCTGGTCGATAACCAGGATGAGGATTGGTCGTCAGGGTGGCGGGTCTACGCCGATCAGAACAACAACGCGCGATGGGATGAGGGCGAACCGGTGTTGGCGGAAAATGGTCCGCAGCCGCAGGGGCTGATCATAAAAGGCAACGCGCCTGTACGGCGCTATGTGCGTTACACGCCGACTGGGCGGACACACATGGCCAACGGCGCTTTCCAGGCGGGGACGCTGGTGCTCTGTCACAGCGATGGCAAGGCTGCCGTTCGCAAGCTGGTGATCAGTGCCACGGGCCGGGTGCGCAGCACCCGGGAACCACCCGGCCCTTGTTGAAGCGCTGAAAAGCCGAGTCAGTCGACGTTGACCACCCGCAATTCCTTCGGCATGGAGAAGGTCACATTCTCCGGTCGACCATCCAGTTCGACCGCGACTTCGGCGCCCCACGCCTTGAGCTGGTCGATCACGCCTTGCACCAGTACCTCAGGGGCCGAGGCGCCGGCGGTGATGCCGACGCGCTGCACCTTGTCGAACCATTCACGCTTGAGGTCTTCGGCACCGTCGATCAGGTAGGCCGGGGTGTCCAGGCGTTCGGCCAGTTCACGCAGGCGGTTGGAGTTGGAGCTGTTGGGGCTGCCGACCACCAGGACCACGTCGCTTTCGTGGGCCAGTTGCTTGACCGCGTCCTGGCGGTTCTGGGTGGCGTAGCAGATGTCGTCCTTGCGCGGACCGCCGATGCTGGGGAACTTGGCACGCAACGCGTCGATGACGCGGCTGGTGTCGTCCATGGACAGGGTGGTCTGGGTGACGAAGGACAGCGCCTCGGGATTGCGCACTTCGAGTCGGGCGACGTCCTCTTCATCTTCCACCAGGTAGATGGCGCCGCCGTTGCTGGCGTCGTACTGGCCCATGGTGCCTTCGACTTCCGGGTGCCCGGCGTGGCCGATGAGGATGCATTCGCGGCCGTCGCGGCTGTAGCGCGCGACTTCCATGTGCACCTTGGTCACCAGCGGGCAGGTGGCGTCGAATACCTTGAGGCCACGGCGTGCGGCTTCCTGGCGCACGGCCTGGGAAACGCCATGGGCGCTGAAGATGACGATGACGTTGTCCGGCACCTGGTCCAGCTCTTCGACGAACACGGCGCCGCGAGCGCGCAGGTCTTCTACCACGAACTTGTTGTGCACCACTTCATGGCGCACGTAGATCGGCGGGCCGAAGACTTCCAGGGCGCGGTTGACGATCTCGATGGCGCGATCGACGCCGGCGCAGAAGCCGCGGGGATTGGCGAGTTTGATTTGCATGGCGGTTACCTCGTCCGGCCGTGCCGGCCCCAAAGCGGGTGGATCAGGCCGGCTTGACCGACAGGATTTCCACTTCGAAGGAAAGCGGCTTGCCGGCCAGCGGGTGGTTGAAGTCGATGGTCACATGAGAGTCATCGACGAACTTGACCACCCCGGGCAGTTCGGCATTGGCCGCGTCATTGAAGATGATCAGCAGGCCTTCGGAGAGTTCCATGTCCTGGAAGTTGCCGCGAGGCATCACCTGCACGTTCTGCGGGTTGTGCTGGCCGAAGCCCTGCTCGGGCTCGATGGCGAGGGTACGCTTGTCGCCACTCTTGAGGCCGAAGAGCACGCTCTCGAAGCCCGGCAGCAGATTGCCATCGCCCACCTTGAAGGTGGCCGGATTCTTCTGGAAGGTGCTATCCACCACGTCGCCGTTGTCGAGCTTGATGGCGAAATGCAGGGTGACTTCCATGTCCGGCCCTATGCGATGTTCAGTCATGGGCAGGTTCTCCGGACTTCTTCGCTTTGAACATATCCAGCGCCAGCATTACGGCGCCGACGGTGATGGCGCTATCGGCCAGGTTGAACGCCGGGAAGTACCAGCGGTTCTGCCAATGCACCAGGATGAAATCGACCACGTGGCCGAGCACCACGCGGTCGTAGAGGTTGCCCAGGGCGCCGCCGAGGACCAGGGCCAGCGCAATGGCCAGCCAGGTTTCCTCGGGCTTGAGGCGCTTCAGCCAGACCACCAGCACGCCGCTCACCACCAGGGCGATCACGGCGAACAGCCAGCGCTGCCAGCCGGAGCTGTCGGCCAGGAAGCTGAAGGCCGCGCCGGTGTTGTAGGCCAGGGTCCAGCTGAAGTAGTCGGGAATGACCACGATCTGCTGGTAGAGGTTGAGCTCGGATTCGAAGAACCACTTGCTCGCCTGGTCCAGCACGAACACCAGGACGGTCAGCCAGAGCCAGCCGAGGCGGCCATATGCCTTAGGCATAGTGACGAACCTCGCCGGCGCCATCGATGTTGTCCACGCAACGGCCGCACAGGTCCGGGTGCTGCACGAACTGGCCGACGTCGGCGCGGTGGTGCCAGCAACGGCCGCACTTGGCATGGGCGGACTTGTGGATCTTCAGCTTGAGGCCGGCGACGTCGGTTTCCACGGCATCGGCCGGGGCGCTGGCGAGCGGCTGGACCTCGGCGACCGAGGTGATCAGCACGAAGCGCAGTTCGTTGCCCAGCTTGGCCAGGCGTGCGGCCAGGGCGTCTTCGGCGAACAGGGTCACTTCGGCCTGCAGGTTGCCGCCGATGGCCTTGCTGCTGCGCAGGTTCTCCAACTCCTTGTTGACCGAGGCCTTGACGGCCATGACCTGCTCCCAGAACTCGCGGCCCAGTTCGAAGCCTTCCGGCAGTTCGGACAGGCCCTGATACCCGGTATTGAGCATGACCGATTCATTGCGCTCGCCCGGCAGGTACTGCCAGATCTCGTCGGCGGTGAAGGCCAGGATCGGCGCGACCCAGCGCACCAGGGCCTCGGCGATGTGGAACAGCGCGGTCTGGCAGGAGCGGCGCGCCACACTGTTGGCAGCGGTGGTGTACTGGCGGTCCTTGATGATGTCCAGGTAGAAGCCGCCCAGCTCCTGCACGCAGAAGTTGTGCACGCGGGAGTAGACGTTCCAGAAGCGGTATTCGCTGTAGGCTTCTTCGAGTTCGCGCTGCAGCAGCAGGGCGCGGTCCACGGCCCAGCGGTCGAGGGCCAGCATGTCCGAGGCGGGCAGCAGGTCCTTCGCCGGGTCGAAGCCGTTCAGGTTGGCCAGCAGGAACCGCGCGGTGTTACGAATGCGGCGATAGGCATCGGCGCTGCGCTGGAGGATCTGCTGGGACACGGCCATCTCGCCGGAGTAGTCGGTAGCCGATACCCACAGGCGCAGGATATCGGCGCCCAGGCTGTCGGTGACCTGCTGCGGGGCGATCACGTTGCCCAGGGACTTGGACATCTTGCGGCCGCTCTCGTCCACGGTGAAGCCGTGGGTCAGCAGCTGGCGGTACGGCGCGTGGCCGTCGATGGCGCAGCCGGTCAGCAGGGACGAGTGGAACCAGCCGCGGTGCTGGTCGGAGCCTTCCAGGTAGAGGTCGGCGGCCGGACCGCTGGCATGGCCCAGCTCGGCATGGGAGCCGCGCAGCACGTGCCAGTGGGTGGTGCCGGAGTCGAACCAGACGTCCAGGGTGTCGCTGATCTTGTCGTACTGGCCGGCCTCGTCACCCAGCAGCTCGGCGGCGTCCAGCTTGAACCAGGCCTCGATGCCTTCCTGCTCGACGCGCTTGGCGACTTCTTCCATCAGCTCGACGGTGCGCGGATGCAGCTCGCCGCTGGCCTTGTGCAGGAAGAAGGGAATCGGTACGCCCCAGTTGCGCTGGCGGGAGATGCACCAGTCCGGACGGCCGGCGATCATGCCCTGCAGACGCGCCTGGCCCCAGGCGGGGACGAACTCGGTCTGGTCGATGGCAGTGAGAGCGCGCTCGCGCAGGGTGGCGCCCTGCTCCGGCTGCTTGTCCATGCCGACGAACCACTGGGCGGTGGCGCGGTAGATCAGCGGGGTCTTGTGGCGCCAGCAGTGCATGTAGCTGTGGCTGATGCTCTCGTGCTTGAGCAGCGCACCGACTTCTTCCAGCTTGGCGACGATGGCCGGGTTGGCCTTCCAGATGAACTGGCCGCCGAAGAAGGGCAGCGACTCGACATAGACACCGTTGCTCTGCACCGGGCTGAGGATGTCGTCGTTGCTCATGCCGTGCTGCTTGCAGGTACGGAAGTCGTCCTCGCCATAAGCCGGCGCGGAGTGGACGACGCCGGTGCCGGCGCCCAGTTCGACGTACTCGGCCAGGTAGACCGGCGACAGGCGATCGTAGAAGGGGTGACGGAAGCGGATCAGGTCCAGTGCCTCGCCCTTGGCGGTGGCGATGACCTGGCCTTCCAGGCCGTAGCGTGCAAGGCACGACTCCACCAGCTCTTCGGCCAGCAGCAGGATGCGCGCGCCGGTGTCCACCAGCGCGTAATTGAATTCGGGGTGGACGTTCAGCGCCTGGTTGGCCGGGATGGTCCAGGGGGTGGTGGTCCAGATGACGATGGCGGCGGGCTTGGCCAGGCTCGCCAGGCCGAAGGCGGCGGCCAGCTTGTCGGCGTCTTCCACGGCGAAGGCGACGTCGATGGCGTCGGACTTCTTGTCCTGGTACTCGACTTCAGCCTCGGCCAGGGCCGAGCCGCAATCGAAGCACCAGTTCACCGGCTTCAGGCCCTTGAACACGAAGCCCTGCTTGACCATCTCGGCCAGGGCGCGAATTTCGCCGGCCTCGTTGGCGAAGGCCATGGTCTTGTAGGGGTTGTCCCACTCACCCAGCACACCCAGGCGGATGAAGTCGGCCTTCTGGCCCTCGATCTGCTCGGCGGCATAGGCACGGCACAGCTCGCGGGTCTTGTCCGCCGGCAGGTTCTTGCCGTGGGTGGTCTCGACCTTGTGCTCGATGGGCAGGCCGTGGCAGTCCCAGCCCGGTACGTAGGGCGCGTCATAGCCTGCCAGGGTCTTGGAGCGGACGATGATGTCCTTGAGGATCTTGTTGACCGCGTGACCGATGTGAATGCTGCCGTTGGCATAGGGCGGGCCATCGTGCAGGACGAACTTCGGGCGCCCTTCGCCGATCTGCCGCAGCTTGCCGTACAGGTCGATGCTGTTCCAGCGCTGCAACTGCTCCGGTTCGCGCTGGGGCAGACCGGCCTTCATCGGGAATGCCGTCTCAGGCAGGTTCAGGGTCGCTTTGTAATCGGTCATTTCAGTCCAGGCTCTTCAATTTGATTGAGTACCCTGCCAATAGGCACGGGCGGCAGCGACATCCGCATCGATCGCCGACTTCAACGCCTCGAGGGAGGCAAAACGCTGCTCATCGCGCAGCTTGCGATGGAAGGTCACGCTGATCCGCTGATCGTAGAGGTCGGCGGAGTAGTCCAGCAGGTGGACTTCCAGGTGGGCACGCCCGTCACCCTTGACGCTCGGGCGCACGCCGATATTGGCCACGCCGGGGAGCTGACGGCCGTTCAGTTCCACGCTGACCAGGTACACGCCGTTGAGCGGGACCCTGCGGCGCTTGAGCTGTACGTTGGCGGTCGGGGTGCCCAGTTGCCGGCCGAGCTTCTGCCCGTGCAGAACCCGACCGGTGATGGTGAAGGGGCGACCCAGCAGGCGCTCGGCCAGCGGAAAATCGCCCTCGGCCAGGGCCTGGCGCACGCGCGTGCTGCTGACCCGCTGGCCATCCAGCTCCACGGTGGCGGCGGCTTCGACGCTGAAGCCTTCGGCCTCACCGGCCTGCTGGAGGAATTCGAAATCGCCGGCACGGTCGCAGCCGAAGCGGAAATCGTCACCGATTTCCAGGTGCCTGGCGCCCAGCCCTTCCACCAGGACCGCATGCACGAACTCGGCGGCGCTGAGCTCACGCAGACGGCGGTTGAAGGCCAGGCAGAGCACCTGGTCGACACCTTCGCGGGCCAGCAGCTCGAGCTTGTCGCGCAAGCGCGTCAGGCGCACCGGCGCAGTGTCCGGGCCGAAGTATTCGCGCGGCTGCGGCTCGAAGATCACCACGCACGTGGGCAAACCCAGCTCAGCCGCACGCTCGCGCAACCGCTTGAGAATGGCCTGGTGGCCGCGGTGCACGCCGTCGAAATTGCCGATGGTGGCGACACAGCCCCGATGTTGGGGCCGCAGGTTGTGTAGGCCTTGAACCAGCTGCATAGCACAAGTCTTGTTCACAAAGTGGTCGATTATACGCACAGCCGGCGCCGGACAACAGGCGCCGCAAGCCTGCCGGCGCGACAAGCGGTGACAGGCCGGCCCCGGACGATCAAACCGCGCGGCGGGCGAAGTCCCGCAGGCGGAAGCCCAGCACCGCCAGCATGCCGAAATAGGCGATCACGCCGGCACCCACCAGCACGCCCAGGCGCAGCAGGCGCTCAGCCATACCGCCCAGGTCCCACGCCGGCAGCAGGTGCATCACGCCCAGCAGCACGGCACTCATCACCAGCACGGCCAGCACCAGCTTGAAGAGGAACTTGCCCCACCCCGGCTGCGGCTGGAACAACTGCTGCTTGCGCAGCTGCCAGTAGAGCAGACCGGCGTTGATGCAGGCCGCCAGGCTGATGGCCAGGGCAAGGCCCGCGTGACGCAGGGGGAAGACGAAGGCGAGGTTCATCAGCTGGGTGACCACCAGGGTGAAGATGGCGATCTTCACCGGCGTGCGGATGTTCTGCCGCGCGTAGAAGCCCGGCGCCAGCACCTTGACCAGGATGATCCCGAGCAGGCCCACGGCATAGGCGATCAAGGCACGCTGGGTCATCAGGGCGTCGTTGGCGGTGAACTTGCCGTACTGGAACAGTGCCACCGTCAGCGGCTCGGCCAGCAGGGCCAGGGCCAGGGTGCAGGGCAGCACCAGCAGGAAGCACAGGCGCAGGCCCCAATCGAGGAGCTGCGAGTAGGCGTGACGGTCATCATTGGCGTAGGTCTTGGCCAGGGACGGCAGCAGGATGGTGCCCAGGGCCACGCCCAGCACGCCGGAGGGCAGCTCCATCAGGCGATCGGCGTAGTACATCCAGGACACCGAGCCTGCCGCCAGGAAGGAGGCGAAAATGGTGTTGATGATCAGCGAGATCTGCCCGACGGACACCCCGAAGATCGCCGGCCCCATCTGCTTGAGCACGCGCCAGACGCCGGTGTCGCGCAGGTTCAGGCGCGGCAGCACGAGCATGCCGATGCGCTTCAGCGAGGGCAGCTGGTAGAGCAGCTGCGCCAGGCCGCCGACCAGCA
Organism: Metapseudomonas cellulosilytica; assembly: GCF_049334135.1. NCBI lineage: Bacteria > Pseudomonadati > Pseudomonadota > Gammaproteobacteria > Pseudomonadales > Pseudomonadaceae > Metapseudomonas > Metapseudomonas cellulosilytica. The sequence continues at coordinate 37,386 of NZ_JBHZGN010000014.1, forward strand.
CCGCCCAGCCCAGGGCCATGATCGGCGGGTCGAAGTACGGGATCAGGAACAGCGAAAACACGATCATGCTGACGTTCAGCAGGGTCGGCACGAAGGCAGGCACCGAATAGCGGTTCCAGGTATTGAGAATCGCCCCCGCCAGGGACGACAGCGAGATCAGGAAGATGTAAGGGAAGGTCACCCGCAGCAGGTCGGTAGTCAGGGCGAACTTCTCGGGGGTGTCGGCAAAGCCCGGCGCGGTCACCCAGATCACCCAGGGCGCGGCCAGGATGCCCACCAGGGTCACCAGCGCCAGCACCAGGGTCAGCAGGCCGGATATGTAGGCGATGAATGTCCGGGTCGCCTCCTCGCCCTGCTGGGTCTTGTATTCGGCCAGGATGGGGACGAAGGCCTGGGAGAACGCACCTTCGGCGAAGATGCGGCGCAGCAGGTTGGGCAGCTTGAAGGCGACGAAGAAGGCGTCGGTGGCCATGCCGGCGCCAAAGAAACGCGCGACTATGGTGTCGCGAACGAATCCCAGGACACGGGACAGCATGGTGATGGAGCTGACGGCCGCCAGCGACTTGAGCAGGTTCATTCAGGGGTCCGGACAGGGGTGGCACGGCGCACCGGTAAACTGCCGGCGGTCGGTCGAGGTTGCCGAGTGTAGAGTCCGGGCGGGATAAAATCATCCCGCGACAGGAGCTTACGCTCGTCGCCCAACCTGCCTGATCACCCTTGACAAGGCCAAGTCACGTGGGCATGATTCGCGGCCTTAATTTGATTCAATCCCCCAGTTTCGAGGAGCTTGACGGTGGCCAACACACCTTCTGCCAAAAAACGCGCCAAACAGGCTGAGAAGCGTCGTAGCCATAACGCCAGCCTGCGCTCCATGGTTCGTACCTACATCAAGAACGTGGTCAAGGCTATCGACGCCAAAGACCTGCCCAAGGCTCAAGCCGCTTTCACCGCCGCTGTACCGGTGATCGACCGCATGGCCGACAAAGGCATCATCCACAAGAACAAAGCTGCTCGTCACAAGAGCCGCCTGAACGCCCACATCAAGGCGCTCGGCCAGGCTGCTGCCTAAGCTTGAGTTCTTGTAAAAAACCGGCCTTCTGGCCGGTTTTTTATTGCCTGCGAACTACGCACGCATAAAAAAACCCGGCGCAACGCCGGGCTTTTTCTCGCCAGCTCAGGGCCTGTTCGGCCAGGGCTGGATCGGAATGGCAGTCACCGCATTCTGCGGACTCCCCTCGATCACCCGGTCGCTGTAGACCAGATAGACCAGAGTGTTGCGCTTGCGGTCGAAGAACCGCACCACCTGCATGGTCTTGAACACCAGCGAGGTGCGCTCCTTGAACACCTCCTCGCCATCCTTGAGCTCGCCCTTGAAGCGGATGGCACCGACCTGACGGCAGGCGATGGACGCCTCGGCGCGATCCTCGGCCAGGCCCAGACCGCCTTGCACACCACCGGTCTTGGCGCGCGACAGGTAGCAGGTCACGCCCTCCACCCCGGGATCGTCGAACGCCTCGACCACGATCTTGTCATTCGGCCCCACCCACTTGAATACGGTGGACACCGAACCGATTTCCTCGGCCGCCGCCAGCAGCGGCATCACCAACAGGGCTGCCGCCATTCCCCGGATCAATCGCATCCCTTCCTCCGCGCCTCACACCAGGACCAGGTTGTCCCGATGCACCAGCTCAGGTTCGTCCACGTAGCCCAGCAGCTTCTCAATGAGATCGGAAGGCTGGCCGATGATCTTCTGCGCCTCAAGGGCACTGTAGTTGGCCAGACCGCGCGCGATTTCAGCACCATCAGGCCCGACACAGACAACCATTTCGCCACGCCGGAAACTGCCCTGGATGGCTTTCACACCAACCGGCAGCAGGCTCTTGCGATCCTGGCGCAGCGCCTTGACCGCACCCGCGTCCAGCACCAGGGTGCCGCGCGTCTGCAGGTGGCCGGCCAGCCACTGCTTGCGCGCCGCCAGCAGACCACGCTCCGGCGCCAGCAGGGTACCCAGGCGCTCACCCGACTTGAGACGATCGAGCACCCGCTCGATGCGCCCACCGACGATCACCGTATGGGCGCCGGAACGGGCCGCCAGACGCGCCGCACGCAGCTTGGTCTGCATGCCGCCACGCCCCAGCGCGCCGCCAGTGCCACCGGCCACGGCATCCAGGGCCGGATCATCGGCACGAGCCTCGAAAATCAGCTGGGCATCGGGATTGTGACGCGGGTCGGCATCGAACATGCCGTCGCGGTCGGTGAGGATCACCAGCAGGTCGGCTTCCACCAGGTTCGCCACCAGGGCCGCCAGGGTGTCGTTGTCGCCGAAGCGGATTTCGTCGGTGACTACGGTGTCGTTCTCGTTGATCACCGGAATGGCACCCAGCTCGACCAGGGTCCGCAGGGTACTGCGAGCGTTCAGGTAACGCTTGCGATCAGAGAGGTCATCATGGGTCAGCAGGATCTGCGCGGTATGCCGGCCATGCTCGGCAAAACTGGATTCCCAGGCCTGCACCAGCCCCATCTGCCCCACTGCGGCCGCGGCCTGCAGCTCGTGCACGGCACTCGGACGGCTACTCCAGCCCAAGCGGCTCATCCCGGCGGCAACGGCGCCGGAAGACACCAGCACCAGCTCCACGCCCGCGCTGCGCAGGGCCACCATCTGCTCGACCCAGACCGCCATGGCCGAGCGATCCAGCCCGCGACCATCGGCCGTCAGCAAAGCACTACCGATCTTCACCACCCAGCGCTGCGCGCCAGTCACCTTGTCCCGCATATCGTCCAACCTTAGCTAGAAGGCCGCGCGGCAAGGCGCGCGGCCATGCGAACATCCCACTGCGCCGGGTGGCGCCGGGGTCAGGGTACGTAGAAGATTTCCGGCCCGTCGCCGTCATCCTCGTCGTCGAAATCATCGTCATCATCATCGGCAGCGGCACCCTTGAGGCCGGCACGACGCAGGGCACGCTGGTCGTCCATGGCCTGCAGTCGGGCACGCGCCTCGTCCTCGATGCGCTGGTCCAGCTCGGCGAGCTGCTCGGCGTAATCCGGATCCTCTTCCATGCGCAGGGTACGCTCATCGAGGTAGCGCATGATCTCCTGGGACAGCGCTTCGGTACCCTCGCGCTCCAGGGCGGAAATCACGAACACCGGGCCATCCCAGCCCAGACGCTCGAGCACGGCCTTCAGGCGCGCGTCGCGGTCCTCGTCGAGCAGCTGGTCGGCCTTGTTCAGCACCAGCCAGCGATCACGTTCGGTCAGGGCGGGACTGAAGCGACCCAGCTCCTCGATGATGGTTGCAGCAGCCTCGGCCGGGTCGCTTTCATCCAGCGGCGCCATGTCGACGATGTGCAGCAGCAGGCGGGTACGCGCCAGATGCTTGAGGAAACGGATGCCCAGGCCGGCACCGTCGGCGGCACCCTCGATCAGACCGGGAATATCGGCCACCACGAAGGACTTGAAACGACCGACGCTGACCACACCGAGGTTCGGCACCAGGGTGGTGAAGGGGTAGTCGGCCACTTTCGGCTTGGCGGCGGACACGGCACGGATGAAGGTGCTCTTGCCCGCGTTCGGCAGGCCCAGCAGACCAACGTCGGCCAGCACCTTCAGCTCCAGCTTGAGGTCGCGGGCCTCGCCCGGCTTGCCCTTGGTGGTCTGCCGCGGCGCGCGATTGGTACTGGATTTGAAGCGGGTATTGCCCAAGCCGTGCCAGCCGCCCTGGGCCACCAGCAGGCGCTGACCAGCCTTGGTCAGGTCGCCGATGATTTCCTGGGTAGCAGCATCGATGATGGTGGTACCCACGGGCACCGGCAGTACCAGGTCATCGCCCTTGTGCCCGGTGCAGTCCTTGCTGCCGCCATTCTCGCCGCGCTGGGCATCGAATCGACGGGTATAGCGATAGTCCACCAGGGTATTGAGGTTGGGATCGGCCTCCATGTACACGGAGCCGCCATCGCCCCCGTCACCACCGTTGGGGCCGCCCTTTTCAATGAATTTTTCGCGACGGAAACTCATCAGGCCATTGCCGCCGTCGCCCGCTTTTACAAAGATCGATACTTCATCGACGAATTTCATCAGGACGCCTCCCGCCACGGGGACGGGTTGAGAAAAACAAAGCACATAGAATACAGGGAACCCCGACTAATGATGCAGGGTTTCCGTGACGCAGAAACGAAAAAGCCCCGTCGCAAGACGGGGCTTTTCCAGCGAGATCGCGATCAGGCCGCGACGATGCTTACGTACTTGCGACCGAAAGCACCCTTGACCTCGAACTTGACCACGCCGTCCACTTTCGCGAACAGGGTGTGATCCTTGCCCAGGCCAACGCCGACGCCGGCGTGGAACTTGGTGCCGCGCTGACGCACGATGATGCTACCGGCCTTGATGGCCTGGCCGCCGAACAGTTTCACGCCAAGGCGTTTACTTTCTGAGTCGCGGCCGTTGCGGGTAGAACCGCCAGCTTTCTTGTGTGCCATGAGTCAAATCCTCCAAAAAGGAAATTAGGCCTGGATGCCGGTGATCTTGATTTCAGTGAACCACTGGCGGTGGCCCTGGCGCTTCATGTGGTGCTTACGACGGCGGAACTTGATGATGCGCACTTTGTCGTGACGGCCTTGAGAGACCACTTCAGCGACTACTTTGGCGCCATCGACAACCGGAGCACCGATTTTCACGTCTTCGCCATTGCCGATCAGCAGGACGCGATCGAAAGTCACGGATTCGCCGGTGGCGACTTCGAGCTTCTCGATCTTCAGGAATTCACCTTCAGCGACTTTGTATTGCTTGCCGCCGGTAACGATAACTGCGTACATGGATTTTCTCCGTTAAACCTGCTCACCCGACGCTTTATAGAAAGAGGTATGGGTCGGCATGGCTGCAGCGGGGCCGGAACTGACGCCCGTGCAATTGCGTAAGGCAGGAAAATGCCCAAGGAAGTTCAGGGGCCGCGATTGTACGCAAGCCGCGTTTGCCGTGCAAGCACCGCCGGGGCTCGCCTTGACAGTCCCCAGCGCGGTCCCTAGCATGCCGCGCAACCTAACAGGAGCACTTCTGGCTGATGCAACCCCAGGCTTTCTACCGCGTGGTGGCGGATGATTTTACCGCAGTCGACGAGATCATTCGTCGGCAACTGACCTCCCGCGTTCCCCTGGTGGAAAAGATCGGTGACTACATCGTTTCTGCCGGTGGCAAGCGCCTGCGCCCGCTGCTGGTGCTGCTCAGCGGCAACGCCCTGGGCTTCGGCGGCGACCAGTTGCGCCTGCTGGCCGCGACCATCGAGTTCCTGCACACCTCCACCCTCCTCCACGACGACGTGGTGGACGCCTCCGGCCTGCGCCGCGGCCGTTCCACCGCCAACGCGCTCTGGGGCAATGCGCCCAGCGTGCTGGTGGGCGACTTCCTCTACGCCCGCTCCTTCGAAATGATGGTGGAACTCGGCTCCATGCCGGTGATGCGCATCATCTCCCAGGCCACCCGGGTCATCGCCGAGGGCGAAGTGCTGCAGCTGTCGAAGATCCGCGACGCCAGCACCACCGAAGAAACCTACATGGAAGTCATCCGCGGCAAGACCGCGATGCTGTTCGAGGCCTCCACCCACAGCGCGGCGATGCTGGCCGGCGCCACTGCCGAACAGGCCGAGTCCCTGCGCCAGTTCGGCGACGCCCTGGGCATCGCCTTCCAGCTGGTGGACGACCTGCTCGACTACCGTGGCGACGCCGCCACCCTCGGCAAGAACGTCGGTGACGACCTGGCCGAAGGCAAGCCAACGCTGCCGCTGATCGCGGCCATGCGCGATGGCACCCCGGAACAGGCCAGCCTGGTACGCAAGGCCATCCAGCAGGGCGGCAGCCAGGATCTGGAAGGCATTCGTGCCGCCGTGGAAGCTGCCGGCGCACTGGACTACACCGCACGCCTGGCCCGCGACTACGCCGCGCGCGCCATCGGCTGTCTGGACGTACTGCCGCCCGGCCCCTATCGCGATGCCCTGATCGAACTCACCGAATTCGCCGTCGCGCGAACCCACTGAGTTCCGAAGCACCGAACGAGCCCGTCCCTGCGACGGGCTTTTTCATGAGTCCGCTGGCGGCTCAGACGCTCAGGCAGGATGGGTTGGGCGGCGCTCCGCGAGCCTGGGAACCCCATCGACACCGCGCCGACAGCATGGGGTTCGCTCCACTCTACCCACCTTACGAACTGGCGAGAGTGTCCCGGCTTGAGTCCGCGCTGCCGGACACTACCCTCACCCCCGCCCCTCTCCCGGTGGGAGAGGGGCGGGGGTGAGGCCAAAGTCATCCTGAAGGGCCTGGAAACCGGATGAACCTCTGCTGCCTCGACGAAAGGCAGCGATTGACCCTTGCTATTTTGATAATAGGAATTATTCTCATCTCACCGCTTTTCAAGGAGATGAGCCATGACCTACCTGATCGATGCCTGGCTGGATCGCCCCCACCCCTACCTGCGAATACTCCACCGGGAAACCGGTGAGGTTTGCGCCGTTCTCGAGCAGGAAGCCCTCGAGGAGCTGCGCGATCAGGGCGATCTGGACCTTGCCTGCCTGAACTCCAGCGAACCGCTGGTACTCAAGGAGCTGGTGCGCAACCTCTTCCTGTTCTGCTATGCCAGGGCATTGCGACCCCATGGCGAGGCGCACTGAGAGGAATCGGGGGAAACGGGATGCCGCAGGACGCGTCATCCGCAAGGCCGGCGCCCGGGCGCCGGTCCTGCAGAGGGGCCAAGGCGCCCCGCCGGTTCCCGGGCGGGCCAGGGATGACTCGCCCAGGGAACGACCTGGATCAGAGGATATCCAGGAGCTCCACGTCAAACACCAGCACGCTGTGCGGCGGGATGCTGCCAACGGCCTGGCCGCCATAGGCCAGCTCGCTCGGCACGTGCAGGCGCCACTTGCTGCCGGTATTCATCAGCTGCAGGGCCTCGACCCAGCCGGCGATCACGCCGCCCACCGGGAATTCGGCCGGCTGGCCGCGATCGTAGGAACTGTCGAACACCGTGCCGTCGATCAGGGTGCCGTGGTAGTGGGTGCGCACGGTGTCTTCGGCCGACGGCTTGGCGCCCTCGCCCGCGGCCAGCACTTCGTACTGCAGGCCGGACGGCAGGACGGTCACGCCGTCACGCTTGGCGTTCTCTTCCAGGTAGGCGCGACCGGCACCTGCGGCGGCTTCGGCCTTGACCTGGGCCTCGGCCTGCATGCGCTCGCGGATCACGCGGAAGCTGGCGGACAGCGCAGCGCCATCGACGCGGCTTTCCAGGCCCTGGAAGGCATCGCTGAGGCCGGCGAGCACGGCATCCAGGCTCACGCCGGGCGGAGGATTGTCACGGATCTGGTCGCCGAGCTGACGGCCAATGCCGTAGCTGACGCGGGTTTCGTCGGTGGAAAGATCGAGTTGGGACATGGCGGAACTCCGCTCAGGGGAAAAAGGCCGGCCAGACTAGCACAGCTTCCCCTCCCCGGCGTGAGCTCCGCTCAGTGACGCCGCGCTAGTGGGAAACGCGGGTCGAGATCGGGACGCGCACGGTGTCCTGGCTGTCCTTTTCCATCCCGCACATCTCGTCATGCACCACGTCGTGCACCAGGTGGAAAGGCAGTTCAGGAAAATCGTGCAGTACCTCCCGGGCGTGCTCCACCGAGCGGAAGTGGGTGGCATGACCACGACCATCATCCAGGGCGTGGGAATGACCGTCGATTCGGGCTTCCAGCAGGTAGATGCCCCCCTCGAGGGAGATCAGGTTGATTTCTTCGACGTGCCCGGCACGGGCATGGCTGGTGAGGTCGTGCAGTTTCATGGCGTCGCCCTCAAGCGCTGTACACCTCAAATCTAATGCACGACACCGGATGTGGGCGCCCGAAACACAACCGCCCGTCCGCTTTTCGGCGGGCGGGCGGTGCAGACGACGGCGAAGCGACGATCAGTGGTCGTGCTTGGTCATCTTGTCCAGGTAGCCCATGGCGAAGGCCGAGATGACGAAGGTCATGTGCAGGATCACGTACCACATGATCTTGCCGTTATCGATGTTCTGCGCGTCCATGAAGATCCGCAGCAGGTGGATGGAGGAAATCGCCACGATGGAGGCGGCCACCTTCATCTTCAGCGAGCCGGAGTCCATCTTGCCCAGCCAGCTGAGCTTCTCCTTGTCTTCGTCGATATCCAGCTGAGAAACGAAGTTCTCGTAGCCGGAGATCATCACCATCACCAGCAGGCCGCCCACCAGCGACATATCGATCAGCGAGAGCAGCACCAGGATCAGGTCCGCCTCGGTCTTCTCGAAGATATGGGGCAGGATGTGCACGATCTCCTGGAAGAACTTCAGGGTCAGCGCCAGCAGGGCCAGGGACAGCCCGAGGTAGATGGGAGCCAGCAGCCAGCGTGCGGTGTACATCGAGTTTTCTAGAAAGCGTTCCATGGCTTCTCGCAGTCAGTAAAAAAACGGCCGCGAGTATATCGATGAGTTTCCTACAGAAAAATAATGGCAACCCCCGATGAAATATCCCCAAACACTGTGGATAAGTCTGTGCATGAGCACTGGAACGTCCGGCACACCGCCCTTCCCCCGCTGCCTGGCGGCAGCTGCTCAAAAGCTGGCCGGCTAACGGCGCTTCAGCTTTCCGGACGGAACTGGTAGTCGCCCAGGTTGCGACAACGGGTGCCATTGAGTCGCCGCAACTCGCCCTGCAGGTGCAGGCGCCAGATCGGCGGGTCGTGGGCTTCGGTATAGCCCTGCTCAGCCAGGCACTCGGCAATCGCAGCGAGCACCGACTCAGCCACGAGAGGCCCATGGAACGGGCCCTGGGCTTTGATCGCCGAGGGCTGTTCCCCCGACATTCCCGCTGCGCAGAGCAAGGTCCAGAGTCCGTTCTCTCCCGCCAGTGGACGGATCACGCACTCGATCCGTGTCACCAGTCCCAGGCATTGGCGGGTAAGGCAGAGGTTGCGCGTCATGGCGGCTTTCCTCGCAGGGGCCTGTTTTTCAGCCTACACCCGAGTTTGGACCTGCGAAAGCGCGAAGCTTATCCACGCCGATTGTGGATAACCCTGTGAACAGGATGAGGGAAAGGTGGCGGGACGGCCTCTGCACGGGGATCGCATCCCACCGCTCACTGACTGACCAGCCACACCGGGAACCACTCCCGGCATGGCAGGTCGGGACGTCGATCAGGACGGGCCCTGGCTCTTGTCCACAGCCGGCACCTTGCCGGGCTCCTTCTTCGGCCCCTTGCGGGCCGGCTTGGGCGGCGCGGCGGCCTTGGACACGGCGTCGACGACCTCCTGGGCGGGTGCGGCCTTCTCCTCTTCCTCCAACCCCATCTCGGCGATTTCCCGCAGGCGCGCCACCACGCGGGCGTTGACGCTGCCCTCCGGGAACTGGCCCTTGTCGTCAGGCACGCCGGCCGGCTCGCCTACCAGCAGGCTCAGGGCCTCGTCGGCCTGGCGCACCGCGTAGACGTGGAAACGGCCCTTGCGCACCGCCTCCAGCACACGCTCGCCGAGCATCAGGTTGGTGACGTTGGCGTGGGGAATGATCACCCCCTGCTCACCGGTCAGCCCGCGGGCTTCGCAGAGGCGGAAGAAGCCTTCGATCTTCTCGTTGACCCCGCCCACCGCCTGCACCTCGCCGAACTGGTTGATCGAGCCGGTGATGGCGAAGCATTGCTTGAGCGGCGTGCGCGACAGGGCGGAAATCAGGGTGCAGGCCTCGCCGAGGGAGGCGCTGTCACCGTCCACATAGCCGTAGGACTGCTCCAGCGCGATGCTCGCGGAGATCTCCAGAGGGAACTCCTGGGCATAGCGGCTGCCGAGGTAGCCGGTGAGGATCATCACGCCCTTGGAGTGGATGGGTTGGCCAAGGTTGACCTCGCGCTCGATGTCGACGATGCCGGAACTGCCTGGGTAGACGGTGGCGGAAATCCGCGCCGGCACGCCAAAGGCCGAGTCGCCCACTTCCAGCACGGTGAGGCCGTTGCACTTGCCCACGGCGGCACCGGCGGTGTCGATCAGGATGATGCCGGCCAGCATGTCGTCGAGGATACGCGCCGAGACCCGGCCGGTGCGGGTCGCCTTGGCCTTGAGGGCTCGGTCGATATGGTCGGCGTCGGTCACCGCCTCGCCCGCCAGCTGACGAACGAAGTCGGCCTCGCTTACCAGTTGGAACAGGTCGCCGATGCGCGCCGACAAGCGTCCCTGGTGCTCGGCCAGGCGCGCGCTGTAGGTCGCCAGGCCGGCAACGGCAGCGGCGGTGAGCGGCGCCATGCCCTCTTCCGAGGTGCGGGTCTTCAGCAACTGGGCGAACTGCTCCAGGCTGTCGTCCGACAGGGCGATCTCTTCGTCGAAGTCCACCAGCACCCGGAACATCTCCTGGAAGTCCGGGTCCAGGTCCTGCAGCGTGTAGTAGAGCTGGCGAGAGCCGATGATCACCACCTTCACCTGCAGCGGGATCACCTGCGGCGTCAGGGTCACGGTGGCCAGGCGCCCCAACTCTGCGAGGGGGGACTCCATCTTCAGCTGGCGCGCATGCAGGGCGCGCTTCAGGGCGTCCCAGACGAAGGGCTCGCTCAGCAGTTTTTCCGCTTCCAGCACCAGGAAGCCGCCGTTGGCGCGGTGCAGCGCACCGGGGCGCAGCTGGCGATAGCTGGTGTAGAGGGCGCCCTGGTCGGTGCCGTATTCGATGCGTCCGAACAGGTTGTCGTAGGTCGGGTGGGTTTCGAACACCACCGGCGCGCCGCCGCTGGCGTGATGGCCCACCACCAGGCTCGGGCAGTACTGCTCTTCCAGCAGCTCGCGGCGCTGGGCGTCCGGTTTCTCATCGAGCAACTGGTCCACCACCGTCTTCAGCAGGTTGCACTGCATCGCCTGCAGATAGGCCACCACGCCGGCGTTCTCCGCATATTTCGCGGACAGCGGCGACAGCAGCGGCTGCAGGGCCTGGGTGATGGTGTCCTCGTTCAACTGGCGCAGCTGATTGCTGGACTCGCGCTTCCACTGCGGCAGGCTGGACAGCTCCTCGTTGAGGCGTTCCTCCAGGGCCGCGATATCCTCGTGGAAACGCTCGCGCTCGGCTTCCGGCAACTGGGAGAAGTCCGCTTCGTCCAGCGCCTTGCCGTCCTTCATGGGGGTGAAGGCGATGTTCGCGCTGTCGCGGTAGAGGGCGACATCCTTCTCCAGGGCCACGCGCTCGATGACGTCCAGGGCCCGGTCGTAGCGCTGGTTGAAGGCGCGATCGATGGCGCTCTTCTTCTGCTGGAAGGTCGGCGTTTCGAATACCGCCGGGAAGGTCGCCAGCAGGTTGTCTACCAAGTGCTCGATGTCACTGATGAAGTCGCTCGCCTCGCCCGCCGGAAGCTGCAGGGCACGAGGCTCGCGGGGCTCGTCGAAATTATTGACATAGACCCAGTCGGCCGGCGTCACCACGCGCTTGCCCTCGGCCTTGAGGTAGCGCTGCACGAAGGAGAAGCGGCCGGTGCCCGGTTCGCCCATCACATAGACGTTGTAGCCGGGACGCGGCATGGCCACGCCGAACTGCAGGGCCTCCACCGCACGTTCCTGGCCGAGTACGCCACGAAAGGGCTCCAGATCGTCGGTGGTCGTGAAATTGAACTGATGGGGCTCGAAGGGACGGGTCAGCGCATCGGGCGCCAGTCGCAGGCTGGCAGCGAAGGAGTCAGGCATCGAGTGTCCTTAATGGCTCGGCAAGAAAGCAATGGCCGCATTCTGGCGCTGCCCCGACATGACTGGCAAGGCATTGCGGCAGGCTCGGATCAACGCGCCAGGTCGGCGCAGCCCAGACAGTATTCGGCGGCAGGAAGCACTTTGAGGCGCGCCGGCTCTATGGGCTCGCCGCAGCGCTGGCAATAGCCGTAGCTGCCGTCGGCCAGGCGCAGCTTGGCCAGCCCCACCCGGCGCAGCGCCGCCTCGGTCTCGGCGAGGATGGCCTCCAGGACCTCGTCGTTCTCACGCTGGATCGCCTGTTCGGCGAAGTCCGGCGAATGGCTGCGCGCGAGGTCTTCGCGTATCGCGTTGGCGCGGGCGGTGTATTCCGCTATCAGGGCGTCTAAGGCGGCCCGAGGGTCGGTGGCGGTCATGCTGGAATCTCCCCAGTTCACCCCCTAAGTGTGGACGCTGTAACGCAGCCTGCATCCCGGCACGGCAAACTTGCGCGAAAACCGGCCTTGGCCTTGCTTGACACCCGCCCCGGCCTTACCCAAAGCTCCGGCCGACGAACCTCTCGCGAAGAAGAGCTGCGCCCTTGAAACGGATTTTGCCGTACCTCGCTCTGTGCACCTGGATCCCCGCCCACGCCGCCCCCCAGCTTCCCGCCGAACGCCTCCAGGCGCTGGCCGATGATCCCTACTGGATCGCCCTGGGCCACTACGAGACCGGCAAGCTGGGCGGCTGGCGCAGCTATGTGGACGATCCCGACTTCTTCCTCGCCGCGGACGGGCCGAGCAACCCGGCGGCGGAACTGCGCGCCACCCTCGACGCCCTGTATGCGCCGGCCAGCCTCGGCGACAAGCACCCGCAGTGTACCTACCCCGCGCGCACCCGCTGGCTGCGCCAGCAACTGCAGCTGGACGACCTGCCGCAACCGGCCTGCAGCGAATTCCAGGCCTGGTACGCCGACGTCAATCCGCACAGCACGGTGCTGGTGTTCCCCGCCGCCTACCTGAACAGCCCGTCCTCCATGTTCGGCCACACCCTGCTGCGTATCGACCAGCCGGACATCCACGAGAACAACACGGTGATGCTCAGCTACGCGCTGAACTTCGGCGCCTTCATCGAAGGCTCGGACAACAGCATCCTCTATGCCTGGAAGGGCCTGATGGGCGGCTACCCCGGCCTCTTCGCCCTGGTGCCCTACCGCGAGAAGCTCAAGGAATACAGCCGCCTGGAGAACCGCGACCTCTGGGAATACCGCCTGAACCTCAGCCCGGAAGAAACCGGGCGCATGGTGGAGCACGTCTGGGAGCTCAAGCAGATTCGCTTCGACTACTACTTCTTCGACGAGAACTGCTCCTACCGCCTGCTGGAGCTGCTGGAAATCGCCCGCCCCGGCATCGAGCTCACCGACCAGTTCCCCATCACTGCGATCCCCACCGACACCGTGCGCGCGGTCAAGCAGGCCGGGCTGGTGGAGTCCGTCGACTACCGCCCCTCGCGGGAGAAGGAGCTGCTGGCCCGCGCCGAGCCCCTGGACGACACCGAACAGCAGTGGGTACTGCTTCTGGCCGAAGACGAGAAGCTGCTGGACGCCCCGGACTTCCTCGCCCTGCCCGCCCCGCGTCGGGCCCTGATCCAGGACGCGGCCTTCCGCCTGGTGCGTTACCGCACCACAGGCGAGGAGCGCACCCGGGAAAACGCCACCCGCAGCTACAAGCTGCTGCAGGCCATCAACCGCAATCCGCCGCCTGAGCTCGAGGTGGCACGCCCCGACCTGCCCGAGGAAGGCCATGAATCCCGCACCTGGCAACTGGGCCTGGGCAGCCGCGAGGACCGGGCCTTCGCCGAGTACGGCCTGCGCATGGCCTACCACGACCTCAACGACAACCTGTCCGGCTTCCCCCTGGGCGCGCAGATCGAGATCCTCCAGCTCAAGCTGCGCCAGTACGAGGACAACCACTGGCAACTGCAACGCCTGGACCTGGCCACCATCCGCTCCCTGACCCCGCGCGGTGAACTGCTCAAGCCCTGGTCCTGGCAGGTGGCCGGCGGCCTGGAGCGGGTGCCCGGCGAAGACGACGACGAACGCCTGGTCAGCCAACTGAACGGTGGCGTCGGCGGCTCCTGGCAGCTCAACGACGATACCCTGGGCTTCGCCCTGGCCACCGCCCGCGTCGAGCACAACCAGGACTTCGCGCCCTTCATCGCCACCGCCGCCGGCTTCGACACCGGCCTGCTCTGGCACAACCCCCTGGGCAGCCTGAGCCTGGAAGCTTCCGGCGACTATTTCCACAACGGCGAAGTACGCCGCCGCCTGTCCCTCAACCAGCAGTGGGAAATCTCCCGCAACCTCGGCCTGCGCCTCTCTGCACAACGGGAGTTCAGCCAGCTCACCGCGCCGGTGAACGAGGTGATGCTGGAACTGAAGTGGTACCACTATTGATGGGTATCGCTTCGCTCCACCCATCCTACGGTCGATGTTCCGCCGGTAAGATGCGCGCCCGGCCTGCCCGAACAGCGCGTAGGGTGGAAATCCCCTTGAGGATTTCCACCATCGGAGTCTTGCAATAGCCCGCTGGTGGATAGAAAAGCGCTATCCACCCTACACGGCTCAGCCCATCCTACGGGGCTGTACACCCAGCCCGAACTCCGCCGGTAAGATGCGTGTCCGGCCTGCCCGAACGGGCCCAGAATGGTTATCCACCCTCCTCATCAGGCCGTGCAGATGAAACCGAACAGCCCGCAATTGCTGGAAGTGGCCGGCGGCAAGCCCATCCACCTCTGGACCCAGGGTGTGCCGGTGGAAGACGAAGCCCGCCAGCAGCTGATCAACACGGCGAAGATGCCCTTCATCTTCAAGCACCTGGCCGTGATGCCCGACGTGCACCTGGGCAAGGGCTCGACCATCGGCAGCGTGATTCCCACCGTGGGCGCGATCATTCCGGCCGCCGTGGGCGTGGACATCGGCTGCGGCATGATCGCCGCCCTCACCTCCCTGCGCGCCGCCGACCTGCCGGACAATCTACGCGGCCTGCGCAGCGCCATCGAACACGCGGTGCCCCACGGCAAGACCTTCGGCCGACGCGACCAGGGCGCCTGGGATGACGTGCCGGAAGCCGCCGACCAGGCCTGGCGTCCCCTGGCCAGGCGTTTCAACGCCATCACGGCCCGCTATCCGCGCCTGGAGAAGACCAACAACCGCCATCACCTCGGCACCCTGGGCACCGGCAACCACTTCATCGAAGTCTGCCTGGACGAGGCCGACCGCGTCTGGTTCATGCTCCACAGCGGCTCGCGCGGGGTGGGCAATGCCATCGGTACCCTGTTCATCGAACTGGCCCAGGCGGACATGCGCCAGCACCTGGCCAACCTGCCGGACCGGGACCTGGCCTACTTCGAAGAAGGCAGCAAGCACTTCGATGACTATGTGGAAGCCGTGGGCTGGGCCCAGGATTTCGCCCGGCAGAACCGCGCGCTGATGATGCAGGCGGTGATCGCCGCCGCCCGCAAGGCTATCGGCAAGCCCTTCGAGGCCAGCCTGGAAGCAGTGAACTGTCACCACAACTACGTGCAGAAGGAATGGCACTTCGGCCGCGAAGTCCTGGTGACGCGCAAGGGCGCGGTGTCGGCGCAGAAGGGCGAGCTGGGCATCATCCCCGGCTCCATGGGCGCGAAGAGCTTCATTGTTCGTGGCCTGGGCAACGAGGAGGCGTTCTGCTCCTGCAGCCACGGCGCCGGCCGCACCATGAGCCGGGGGCGGGCGAAGAAGCTGTTCACCGTGGAAGACCAGGTTCGCGCCACCGCCCATGTGGAATGCCGCAAGGACAAGGACGTGATCGACGAGATCCCCATGGCCTACAAAGACATCGATGCGGTGATGGCCGCCCAGCGCGATCTGGTGGAAGTGGTGCACACCCTGCGTCAGGTGGTCTGCGTGAAAGGCTGAGCGGAGCGCCATGCAACAGGAATTCATCCAGCTCGACGGCAATGAGGGCGGCGGACAGCTTCTGCGCAGCGCCCTCGGCCTGTCGATGGTCAGCGGCCGGCCCTTCCACATCCACAGCATCCGGGGCCAGCGCAGCCGACCGGGACTGTTGCGCCAGCACCTGACCGCCGTGCGAGCCGCCGCCGAGGTCTGCGGGGCACAGGTCGAGGGCGCGGAATTGGGTTCGGGCGAGCTCCGCTTCCGCCCCGGCCCGATCCGCGCCGGCCACTACGCCTTCGCCATCGGCACCGCCGGTAGCTGTTCGCTGGTACTGCAGACCCTGCTGCCGGCCTTGCTGATGGCCGGCGGCGACAGCCAGGTGCGGATCACCGGCGGCACCCACAACCCGCTGGCGCCGCCGGCCGACTTCCTGCAGCACAGCTGGCTGCCGCTGCTGCGGAGGATGGGGGCGGAGGTCGAACTGGAACTGCTCCGGCACGGTTTCGCCCCGGCCGGCGGCGGCGAGATCCTGGCCCGGGTGCGGCCGGCGCGCTGGCAACCGCTGCACCTGGAACGCCCCGGCGCGATCCGCCAGCGGCGCGCACGCGCCCTCCTCGCTGGCCTGCCGATGCATATCGGCGAACGCGAACTGGAACGGGTCAGGCGCCGCCTGGGCTGGAGCGACGGCGAACGAGAACTGGTCTTCCTCCCCCAGGATCAGGGGCCGGGAAACGTACTGCTGCTGGAAATCGACTGCGAACAGGTCCGCGAGACCTTCAGCGCCTTCGGCCAGCGCGGCATCAGCGCCGAGCGTGTGGCCGGCCAGGCCATCGCCCAGGCCGAAGAATGGCTGGCAAGCCACTGCGCGGTGAGCGAGCACCTGGCCGACCAATTGCTGCTACCCATGGCCCTGGCCGGTGCCGGCGGCTTCACCACGCCACGACTGAGCGACCACCTGCAGAGCAACAGTCAGGTGATCGAGCGTTTCCTCCCGGTGCGCATCCGGAGCGAGGCGCTGGCCGAAAACGGCTACCGCGTCCTCATCTCCTCGCCTTGACGTTTTCATCACGATGCCGGCGCTAGCCTGGCCGCATCCTCCTTCACCGCGTGTGCGCCCTGGCGCGCGGGAGTCCTGCATGGCGTCGCGTCACACCACCCTGCTCATCGCACTGTGCGCCGGCCTGCTCGCGGCCTGCGAAAGCACCCATGACCATCTGCTCGCCCAGGGGTATCCACCGGCCTTCGCCGACGGCTTCGCGGACGGCTGCAACAGTGGTCGTCAGGCGGCCGGGGTTATCAGTGGCGAGTTTCGCAAGGACGTGCCGCGCTACCTCAAGGACGCCAACTACGCCGAAGGCTGGGGCGACGGTTTCCGCCAGTGCCAGGCACAGGTGTGGAGCGAGGAGCGACGGGACTACGAGGACAGGGTCCGCGACCGGGACGAGGATGAGTGGGAGAGGAATCGGGGCAACGCCATGGGGAGGGCGTTGCATCCCGATTGATGGTGAAGGTCAACAGTATCTGTAGGGGCGAATTCATTCGCCAAGCAGGCCGAAGGTCTGCCCTTCGAAGCCCGCTGGGCAGCTGCGCCGCCCTTGGCGAATGAATTCGCCCCTACAAGGTCACTACCGCGCTTACACCACGCCCTGCGCCAGCATGGCATCGGCCACTTTGACGAAGCCGGCGATATTGGCGCCCTTGACGTAGTTCACCCGGCCATTCTCTTCGCCGTAGTGCACGCAGGCATGGTGGATGTTCTGCATGATGCCGTGCAGGCGCTGGTCCACCTCGCCGGCGGTCCAGTGCAGACGCATGGCGTTCTGGCTCATCTCCAGGCCGCTGGTGGCCACGCCGCCGGCGTTGGACGCCTTGCCCGGCGCGAAGAGGATGCCCGCCTCGATGAAGATATCCACAGCCGCCAGGGTGGACGGCATGTTGGCGCCCTCGGCGACGCAGACGCAGCCGTTGGCCAGCAGCGCGCGGGCGTCCTCGGCATCCAGCTCGTTCTGGGTCGCGCAGGGCAGCGCGATATCGCAGGCAAGCGCCCAGGGACGCTGGCCGGGGAGGAAGCGCAGGCCCGGGCCGGTGAGCTCGCTGATGCGGCCACGGCGGACGTTCTTCAGCTCCATCAGCTCTTCCCACTGCTCCTGGGTCAGGCCGGCTTCGGCGAAGAGGGTCCCCTCGGAGTCGGACAGGGAAATCACCTTGCCGCCCAGCTCCATGACCTTCTGCGCCGCGTACTGGGCAACGTTGCCGGAGCCGGAGATCGCCACGCGCTGGCCGTCGAAGCCGCGACCGATGCCCTTGAGCATCTCCTGGGCGAAGTAGACGCAGCCATAGCCGGTGGCTTCGGGGCGGATCAGGCTGCCGCCATAGGTCAGGCCCTTGCCGGTGAGCACCGAGGTGAACTCGTTGGACAGGCGCTTGTACTGGCCGAAGAGGAAACCGATCTCGCGGGCGCCAACGCCGATGTCACCGGCCGGGACGTCCAGGTCGGCGCCGATGTGACGGTACAGCTCGCTCATGAAGGACTGGCAGAAGCGCATGACTTCAGCGTCGCTCTTGCCCTTGGGATCGAAGTCCGCCCCCCCCTTGCCGCCGCCCATGGGCAGCGAGGTCAGGGAATTCTTGAACACCTGCTCGAAGGCGAGGAACTTCAACACGCCCAGGTTCACCGAGGGATGGAAGCGCAGGCCGCCCTTGTACGGGCCGATGGCGCTGCTCATCTGCACCCGGAAACCACGGTTGACGCGAACCCGACCCTGATCATCGACCCAGGGCACGCGGAACAGGACAGCACGTTCCGGCTCGACGATCCGCTCGATGATGCCGGCCTCCAGGTAATGCGGGTTGGCTTCCAGGAACGGCCACAGGCTGCGCAGGACCTCCTCGACGGCCTGATGGAACTCGGGCTGATCGGGGTCGCGCTGCTTCAGGCGCAGCAGGAAGGCGTCGACGGATTGCGTCATGATTTTCACCAGTTTTTTTCTTTTGTGAACAAATTGTGGCGCGTGACTCTATCAAGCCAGGACGCACCTCGGTAGGGCGCGATGACGCATTTTTGAAACTTTTTGGTGCAAACGATATAAATCAGCGCTCAACCCGACCGACACCCCAGTCCTTTCAAGCAACCCAGCCGATCGCCGCGTTTTCTTGCCGACAAGCGGACGCACCAACTGATCGCAGTCATGCACCAACAATGACCAGAAGCCCGATTCACCCTGAATCCGCGCTGCGATCGGGCGCGGTCACGCATGGCCAGGAAGGCCATCGAAGACATGATTGGATACAGTTTTCTGATCGGTTCCGCAGGGAATCGTCAGCGCCCCGCAGGCTCCCGCAGGACCTGGCCGGGATTGATGCCCAGCGCGCTGTGCCGGCCGCGCATCATCACGGTCCCGCTGTCCGGAAGGGAATGCCAGACGTCCTCCGGCACGCAGATGCCCATGCCGATGGCCGCCTCGTCCAGAACCAGTTCGACGCGATGCTGGCAACCCAGGCCGCCCTGCGCCTTGGCCAGCACCCGCGCGGTGAACGCCCGGTCCTCGCCCAGCCATTGGGTGTAGAGCGCGGCCACCGGCACCTGCAGGGCGCCCCAGACCACCAGGGCCAGGAGCGAACCCAGGGTCAGGTGCAACTGCCAGCGGGCAGCGTCGGTTTCCAGCCCGAACAGGGTACTGAAGCGCTCGCGCCGGGCCACCCAGGTGTAGAGCGCGCCGCCGAGCAACAGGGCGCAGAAGACGGAAGCGACCTTCCAGCCGGGCGACGGATAAAAAGAGAAGTACAGGCCGCAGACACCGAACAGCGCCAGGGACGAGAGCCAGAACAGGTAGTGGTTGAATCCCTTCATGGAACCTCCTGAAACGAAAACGGAGCCGCAGGGCTCCGTTTTCGCATAGCGCTTGCCCGAAGCTTACTGGGCCAGCTTCTTGTATCGCACCCGGTGCGGCTGGGAGGCCGCGTCGCCGAGGCGCTTCTTGCGGTCAGCCTCGAACTCGGTGTAGTTGCCTTCGAAGAAGGTCACCTTGCCGTCGTCCTCGTAGGACAGGATGTGGGTGGCGATACGGTCCAGGAACCAGCGATCGTGGGAGATCACGATGGCGGCGCCGGGGAAATCCAGCAGCGCCTCTTCCAGGGCGCGCAGGGTTTCCACGTCGAGGTCGTTGGACGGTTCGTCGAGCAACAGCACGTTGCCGCCCTGCTTCAGGGTCAGCGCCAGGTGCAGGCGACCACGCTCACCGCCGGAGAGGTCCTTGACGAACTTCTGCTGGTCGGCGCCCTTGAAGTTGAAGCGGCCGACGTAGCTACGCGACGGGACTTCGTAGTTACCGATCTTGATCTGCTCGAAACCGTCGGAAACCTGCTGCCAGACGGTCTTGCCGCCTTCCAGGCTGTCACGGCTCTGGTCGACACTGGCCAGTTGCACGGTTTCACCGAGCTCGATGCTGCCCGAGTCCGGTTGCTCCTTGCCCATGATCATGCGGAACAGGGTCGACTTGCCGGCACCGTTGCCACCGATCACGCCGACGATGGCGCCCTTGGGCACGCTGAAGGACAGGTCGTCGATCAGCACGCGATCGCCGTAGCCCTTGGTGACGTTGTTGAACTCGATGACCTTGTCGCCCAGGCGCGGGCCGGCCGGGATGTAGATCTCGTTGGTCTCGCTGCGCTTCTGGAATTCCTGCGATTGCATTTCCTCGAAGCGTTGCAGACGTGCCTTGGACTTGGACTGACGAGCCTTGGCGCCCTGGCGCACCCACTCCAGTTCGGCCTTCATGGCCTTGGCGTGGGAGGCTTCCTGCTTGGCTTCCTGGGCCAGGCGGTTGGCCTTGGATTCCAGCCAGCCGGAGTAGTTGCCTTCGAAGGGGATGCCGTAACCGCGGTCCAGTTCGAGGATCCAGCCGGCGACGTTGTCGAGGAAGTAACGGTCGTGGGTAATGGCCACCACTGTGCCGGGGAAGTCGTGGAGGAAGTGCTCCAGCCAGGCCACGGAGTCGGCGTCCAGGTGGTTGGTCGGCTCGTCCAGCAGCAGCATGTCGGGGGCCGACAACAGCAGGCGGCACAGGGCCACGCGGCGCTTCTCGCCACCGGAGAGGTGTTCGATCTTCGCGTCCCACGGCGGCAGGCGCAGGGCGTCGGCGGCGACTTCCAGCTGGCGCTCCAGGTTGTGGCCGTCGGCGGCCTGGAGGATGGCTTCCAGCTTGGCCTGCTCGGCGGCCAGGGCGTCGAAGTCGGCGTCCGGCTCGGCGTAGGCGGCATAGACTTCGTCAAGGCGGGCCTGGGCCTGCTTGATCTCGCCCACGGCCTCTTCGACGATGTCACGCACGTTCTTGGCCGGGTCGAGCTTGGGCTCCTGGGGCAGGTAGCCGACCTTGATGCCCGGCATCGGGCGGGCTTCACCGTCGATCTCGGTATCCACGCCGGCCATGATGCGCAGCAGGGTCGACTTGCCCGCGCCGTTCAGGCCGAGCACGCCGATCTTGGCGCCCGGGAAGAAGGACAGGGAAATGTCTTTGAGGATCTCACGCTTCGGGGGCACGACCTTGCCGACCCGGTGCATGGTGTAGACGTATTGAGCCAAAATGAGGACCTCACTCAAAACCGTAAATAGATGGCGCTAAGCCTATGATATTCATGGTAAAAAATGAAATTTACCATGATAAATGCTGATCGACAGCCGACAGCTTATTGGGTACTGGCTGGATGTGTAAACAAGGCACCGATTTCTATGTCAGGATGGTTCTGTGCATCGATGGCGAGCGGCTTCCCACTCTCGTTGACGCGGCCACAGGGCTGCCGGACTTCATCGCTACCCACTGGGTGGTCAACTCGTTAAGGGGCCAAAATCGCGCAAGTGCCACCATCGAACAGGCCTTGCGCAGTGTCGCTCTCCTTTATCTCGTTCTAAAGTCCCGAAACGTCGACCTTACCGCAAGCCTGCGCGCGGGTAGATTCCTTGAGCCAGCCGACATTGAAGCGATTGCAAAAGCAGCGAAGCAGACAACAACTTCCGTACGGAAATCATTCGTTGCCGTCACCCCTACTCTTCAAAACGGACCATCAAGCAAGATTGCCTCGTTAGAGCGCCTCCGTATGGGAATGCAAACCAACGACGAGAGTGACACCGTAGCGTCGTCAACCGCCTCTATTCGACTGCTGAATATTCGCGCGTTTCTACAGTGGCGAGCCAATCAAGAGATATATCGAGCAACAGGTGATCGACTAACCCGCCTTATTGCGCTTAGAGACTTGGTTGACAAGGAATTACGCAACAAAACCCCAAGCGAATCAGACAAGGCAACCCTGGGGGGTCGACAAGGAATTAGCAGAGAAACGCAAGTACACCTCCTAGAACTGGCAAATCCCGAAGGCGAACGAAATCCTTGGTCCGGCACGTATATACGCATCAGAAATCAGCTGATTATAAACATGATAATTGGACTTGGAATTCGCCGATCAGAATCGCTTGGCATGCGTGTGCCGGACATCAATCCTCGAACAGGTGAAGTCATGATTCTTCGTCGCCCTGATGATATCGATGACCCTCGCTCCAGTGAACCAAACACCAAAACAAGAGACAGAGTTCTACCGCTAACCCCCGAACTATACAAATTAATCAGCGAATATCTGAGGCTACGACACCAGATCGTGCGAGGCTCTCATGATTTCTTGCTGGTCGCAAACTCAGGCCGACCGCTTAGCAAATCGGAACTCAATCGCCTTTTCAGACCATTGGATACCCTTCTCGAAGGCCCAAAACTGACCCCACACGTTCTACGGCATACCTACTTTGAAAATTTAGCCGAAGACCTTCACAGTTCAGGCCACACCGAGACTCAAATCCTCTATTACTTAAGAAGACTCGGCGGATGGAGCGAAACATCGGACAGCCCTTTACGCTATACAAAGCGCTTCGTTCAAGAAATGGCCATGAAAGCAGGATTGGCCTCTCAGAAAAAACTACGCTTCCCGAAAAAGCATGAGCAATGAAGAAAAAAGACAACCCTGTCAAAAATTTCATGGACGCCCAGGCGGCGCTCCCGCTCCCCTTGTCCGCGAAGACAAGAAGTGGAACAACTTTTACCCTAGATGAACATTGCTGGCACTTTCGCGACGGAACGACACAAGTTGCTCTAAATTTCGAACGACTTCCAGAACTGCACCAACCAATTCTAATTGGGCTTAAAAAAACGCTACTTTGGTACCTAGAAAACAGAGCACCCAAGACTGCATGCGGCTACTTCAATGACTTTGTCTGGCTAATCAGAATCCTGACAGAAGACCACAACAGAAAAATAAAAGAAATATGCTTCGACGATATTCTTCTGATTAAAATTGCGACAGAAAAAAGCGAGAGCAGATTAGCACACATACGCGCGTTTCTCGTTAAATGGGGCGAATTAAACTCACCAGGAGTGGAACAAAATTTAGCAAAATTGCTGCGCAGAATCCCATTAAAGCAACACGAGGTGGGGGTCGCTGTTGCAACCCTTGACCCGTTAGAAGGTCCACTTACCGATCTTGAATTCGAAGCCATTCAAACTGCGCTTAACAAATCATACGCAGATGGCGAGATAAACTCTGAAACACTAATTCTTTGCTATCTAATGATGGCTCTCGGCGTGCGCCCTACACAATTGGCCTCTCTGAAATGTTGCGACCTAGTTATCCCGAAGACAGCAGATGGGGACTATGTCCTTTGGGTTCCACGGGCCAAACAACCTGACAGACTTGAGCGAGACGAATTTAAGCCACGAAAGCTGTCCACTCAATTGGGGCAGGCACTTGAGGCACATATCAAATCGATCCAAGCCGAGTTTGCAGATAGAATTACTTCCCCCGGGGAAATACCAGTATTTCCACAACGAAGGTTTCACCCCATATACTCGACAGGATTTGAGCACCACAGAACCGCATCCTCGCTTACTCATAAAATCATCAGGTTATTTAAAAGCTTAAAAGTAGCCTCAGAGAGATTAACGACCCCTATCCCTATGAGTCCGGTACGATTTCGGCGCACCTTTGCAACTCGTGCGGCAGAAGAAGGGTGGCCTCTTATGGTGCTCGCAGAACTCTTGGATCACGGTGACACAAGAAATGTAGAGGTGTACGCGGGTTTGACCTCACGCATACGAGCTAATTTTAGCCGCAAGATTGCCTTCGATATGGCTCCACTAGCCATGGCATTTTCTGGAACAATCATTCGCGATGAATCCGAAGCAACACGACCTAATTCTGTAAGCCGGATAGTAGATCTTAGAATAGATTCGAGTGGCGCAGGCATGGGGAACTGTGGGAGCCATGCGCATTGCGAGTTTTCTAGGCCATTTGCTTGTTACGCGGGTTGTTACTCGTTCGAACCTTGGCTGGACGGCCCACATGAAGCAGCGCTCGATTTCATGCTTGCTCGACGAGAATATCTCACTGCCAACACTGAAACTCGTATAGCTTCAATTAATGACAGAGCCATTCTGGGTTGCGCACAGATAATTCTCCGCTGCCGCCAGATTCTTGCGGACGAAAATGCATGAGCAATATCCTTCGATTCATCCCAAAGACAGCCCTAAGCGCCAAAGAAAACCTCAAAGACTTCATTGAACACACAAAAACAAATCAGATACCGCTCCTTAAATCGAACAAGTTCGAAAACAATCAATGGTGCGTTTCTGGACTGCTCGGAAGAAACAAGGGGTCCAAATACATATACTTCGCGAAGGTCGACTTCAAAGTTAGCAAACGCAGACCAAAAGACGGCACCCCCGGAAGCATACCCGTCAGAAAAGTTCTGCAAGAACCTTTTCTGAGCTTCTCCAAATCGCTAATCATATACATGCACGGTACAAAAAAGTCCGTTGCAATCAAGAGGCGCTTACTTGCACTTAGATACCTTGAAAGGGCCCTACTCGAAACAAATGCTAGCGCATGCCCTACATCTGTTTCACCTGAAATACTGAGCAAAGCATGCAACTTCGTTCTCAAAGATAGCAGCCAGCAGTCCGCTTACGATATATCCAAGCAGCTTTCCCTCGTCTACCAACACATGCTTGATCTTGGGCTAGTCACCGCCCCAAGCGAATGGCATCCACCAATATCAACTTCAGAGAGTTCTTACACACGCCTTGGAAAAGAATTTGATGAGGCCCGAGCCAAAAAGCTACCCTCACCCCATGCCTTGCTTGGGCTAGCGAAAATTTTCAACTCTGACAGCAACAACCCAACAGACATAATGGTTTCGTCCATTACCGCAATTATGCTCTGCGCCCCCGATCGTTCCACTGAAGCGCTGTACGCGCCCATGAATCTCATCACTGATGATTGGGTAGACCCGGACACCGGAGAAATAGGTATAGGGATGAGATGGTTTCCCGCAAAAGGGGGTAAACCAATGGTAAAAACAGTTATTCCTTCAATGCGAGACATTGCAAAGCGAGCGGTATCGAGGCTTCTCCATCTTAGTGGACCGGCGAGACAATTAGCGAACTGGTATGAGAATAATCCGAACAAGATCTATCTACCGCCAAATCTTGAGCACTTGCGAAAACAAGAGCTAATCAACTACCAGGAGGCACACTCAATACTATTCAGTCACATTGAAAAGCCACTCACTCGCATCCAGCTTAATCGAGTAGGGAACTGGATGAGGGTTAACAAAATCAGCAGATCAAGGATAAACCCAAAGCAAAAAGCAGTAGTTAAATTTGCCGATCTTGAAAGCGCAGTACTAAAAAAGCTACCTGTCGGCTTCCCAATCATGGACCCAACTACCGGCATGAAGTACAGTGAGGCCCTATGCATTGTGCGAGAACAAGAATTCTTAGAAAATACCGAGCCTTCCGCCTGTTCCTTCACAGAAATAAAATACTCAAGCCTACAAAAAGGGCTTAAGTCAACCGACACGAATAAATCCATTTTTGAGCGACACAACCTAACCGACGATGACGGCAAATTTTCCTTCTTGAGCACACATCAACTTCGCCACTATTTGAATACAATAGCGCGCCAGTCAGGGCTCTTATCCGAAGATGAAATTGCCGCGTGGTCAGGACGCAAAAGAATCCAGCAAAACGCGACTTACAATCATCAATCTGACCGAGATGTGATCTCAATAGTTCGAGCAGCAGTTGGCGACCCCACCAAGGGTGTCGGCCCCATTTCGAATATCGACAACAGAGTCTTCATTCGCCGAGAAGACTTTGCCGAACTCAAGATCATTACAGCCCATACTACGGAGAATGGCTACTGCATACATGACTTTGCTCAATCCCCCTGCCCTGCTGTAACAGACTGCATGAACTGCAGCGATCAAGTTTGCATAAAAGGTGACTTACGCGCAGAAAAAAACCTCAGACAATATAAAACTGAGCTTGATCGACTAAGTGGAGATGCTCGAAAGGCATTTGAGGAAGAAGTTCTAGGAGCAGCCGAATGGTTTCAGCACCATCAAAAAACTCTAGATCGTGTAAATCAGCTTATCGCAATCCTCGATGACCCCAATACTCCTGAGGGCGCGGTAATTCAACTCAATGGAGTTACCTCGCCTTGTCGCATAAGAATGGCTGAGCAAGAAAGAAAACTCTCTGCAAAACGAGTTGGCTCAACCATTACTTCACTCGCAGATGTAAGCTCCCATCTCAATTCCACAAGTAGAGGCATGGTGAATCGAGATGACCGCTAAGCCTAGAAATCGTGCAAGAAATCTCGATGATCGATCCATTGAGCGAATTGTAGAAATCATGGATGGATGGAATTCCCCAAAACTAACATGGGAGTTGCTAATTGAGCAAATCTCGCTAAGGCTGCGCGTCCGCTACACCCGCCAAGCATTACATAATCACAGCCGAATCAAAGCCGCATTTTCAGAGCGAAAGAAAACACTCTCAAGAACAAACTTCAACGACCCCAAACCTCAGACACCGGACCAACTATATATTTCCCGCCTTGAAGAAGAGATTGAGCGCCTCAAGAGAGAGAACAACAATCTCTTGGAGCAATTCAATCGCTGGATATACAACGGCGCACTTAATCAGCTAAGCGACCAAATGCTAGACCTAATGAATAGACCACTCCCTCCAGTTTACCGGCAGCGGTCGACTTTGCCACCCAAAGCTGTAAAGCTTAAAAAATAGAGGAGTAACCGCTTTAGCTGCTCAGCGCTAATTCAATCATGCAGCACTCCTTAGTAGATTGCATCATTCGCCATGAAGAATGTGAAAGGCATGCTTGCCAGCAAGGCGATCGGCGCCATTCACGGACTTCAGCTCTGGGTAGCGTGTTGCGGATACTGGCGGACACAGCATCAACCAAGTCTGTACCCAACAGGATCCCAGCGAGGATACCGGCTGCGAGGAAGATCACAATTTGGTTTAGAGCAGTAGGCGCCTTATCCGCCTAGCATCTACTGGTAATCCGACGTATCACTTCATAGATACCTACATAAACTGGTAAGCACCATGCGCGCAGTTAGGAAAGAGTGTGGAGACACTAGCTTCTCGAGGATCGAGGCACTGCGATGGAAATCAGCGAACGGCTCCACAAGCCCAAGATAGCGTCGGCAATTCCTAACGAAACGAAATTTGGCCATTCAGAGGGGACAGCAACTCATCCTCATCGTCTAAGGAGCGGTTTGCCAAATCCGGCAGGACTAGTACGCCTAGGGTATAGCTGTAGTCTTTGCCCTCGATGACAAATGCGTGCTCCTCAAGATCCACGTCTGGGTGTTCGCGAGCGAGCCAATGGCTCGCCTGAATCGTTCCAGTCTGACCATTCGGCGATCGTATCGCATTGTTCAAAAGGGATTTTGCTGGGACTTCAATGGTCTGCTTGGTCGTGGCAAAGAATGCGCCTGAACGGAAAGCCCTTTCGTTCGAGCAGGACCAGTCTAGGAATCCGTCTTTAGCGGCGACAACTATTACTCGCCCTGGCGCAATCTCGCGCCATTTTAGAGCCGCGGCCGTCAGGGATACGCCATAACGATCAGCGCAGTGTCGCAGCAGGTCGATGGATAGTTTTTGCCCATCAATCTGCTTGCGGTAGTCGTCAAATGGCATAAGCAGATAGGATGCGAAGGTATCGGCCTCGGCTTCAATGGCACGTACTTGAGAGTCCCAAGTATGCATATCCTCATGGGTGCAATTGAAATTATCTTGCCGCTGGCGGTGAAGCAGGTAGTGGCCGAACTCATGGGCGATCGTAAAGCGGATCCGCCCCAGGGAGTCCATGTTCTCATTCAACCCGATGATCCATTTGTCACCCTTTGGGCTCTTGGCCAGCATGCCCTCAAACGAGTCCAAAGGTACAGGCTTGATATCCTTGATGGGTTCGTTCGGGTACATCTGAGCTGATAGCTCGATTACTGCAGATCGAACGTCCACCGGGAAACGATCCTCCCCCAAGACGGCATACAAAACTTTAGAAATTCGTATCGCTTCTGCCTTAGGGCTCAAGGGCATGCTCAGTCCTCCCACCAAGAGTCCACGATTTTTCGGATCTTTTTCTTTTCATCCTCATCCAGTGCTTGGTACTTCCTAAAGAAAGCTTTATCCACATCCGTCTGTGGCGCTGATGCATTCGTGTCCAGAAGAGACTCTGGGGTTAGATCCAGAGCTAAAGCTATCTTGGTGACCTTGTCTAAAGAGGGGTTCGGTTTATCCCGATTTTCGAGTTCCCAAAGGTAGCTCTTACTCGACTCCGTCAGTTCTGCAAGCCTCTCTAGCGACATACCGAGCTCGCGTCTCCTGGCACTGATTTTTTGTCCGAGGGGGGATGCCACGGGTACCTCCTTCAATCCTGACCAGTCAGTGTACCACTATAACGAACAAATTAATCCCTATTGACAGGCACGCAGCAAGGAGAGCACAGTGATTTCGAGCGTTCGGTACACCGAACGAAATCAAACCATTATGGAGAACAAACCCATGAACACAGATCTCCCTCTGGATGCTGCGCCTCAGCCCGTCATGAACGCTGTTTCCCCTTCCGTGAAAATAAATGGGGTGTCCCTTCAGCTGAACGATTGGAGCCCTACCGGGCGCCAACTGTTGGCGGCAGCCAACCTTCAACCGACTACAGAATATTCCCTTTTGCTTTGGCCGGAGCATGGCCCGACCCTAGAGCTTGGCCTGGATGAAGTGATTGCCTTACCACGCCACGGCGCTCTCGCTGAGTTCCTGGCCACTCAAGCGGATGCAGTTTTCTACTTCGCGCTGAATGACGAACGCTATGCCTGGGCGGGTGACCTCACCGAAGCGCAAGTTCGCCAGATTGCCCGTATTCCCTCGCACTTCGAGCTGTGGCTGGAACGTCACCACGAACCGGACCTGTTGCTGGAACCGGGCGAAGCAGTTGATCTCAAGGCCACGGGGGTTGAGCGCCTGTACACGCGGCACCGCGTCTGGAAGCTGGATGTCCATGGTGTTCACATCGAATCGAATGAGCCGACCATCAATGTGAGAGCTGCTCTGATCCTGGCAGGAATCGATCCTGATCAGGGCTGGATCATCCGGCTGAAGGTAAAAGGCGAACCCAAACGCGCAGTAGAGCTGTCCGACAACATTGATCTTACGGCCCCGGGCATTGAACGTTTGAAGCTGATTCCCAAAACCATTAATAACGGCGAGAGCGCTCGCCCTATACGTCGGCAGTTCGCGTTGCTTCCAAAGGATGAGGCCTACCTGAGCAGCAGCGGCCTACTCTGGGAAACCGTAGACGACGGAAGACGCTGGCTATTGGTCTCCGACTACCCGGTCCCTTCGGGGTACCACCAAACGCACTGCAATCTCGCAATCGAAATCCCCCAGAACTACCCGACAGCCGAACTCGACATGTTCTATTGCGACCCGCCCCTCACTCGCGTGAGTGGCGCTCAGATAGCCCAAACCGAACACCACCAACTGATCGACGGACGCAATTTCCAGCGTTGGTCTCGCCATCGGAACCCAGGTGAATGGTCGCCTCAACGTGACTCGGTATTGTCCCATATGGGTTTGGTAGAAGAGTCCATTGCGAAGGAGATTGAGCAATGAGAACCGGCCCAACGCTTGTATTACCTGGCGCACTTCACGCGCGCCTCCAAGCGCACCTGCTTCCGAATGATGGGCTAGAGGCCGCCGCAATACTGCTCTGCACTAGGGTGAAATTCGCGGCAGGACAACTCAAGCTGTTGTGCAAAGATGTGGTGCTTGTGCCCCACGACAAGTGCAGCCGTGTCGAAGACTACATCGAGTGGCCCGGGGAGTATCTGGCAGAGGCGCTGGATCAAGCGGAGACGGATGACTTATCCCTGATTCTCATACATTCGCATCCGGGTGGCTTTTACGAGTTCTCGCATGCCGACACTAAATCGGACCAGTGCGTCATACCCGAGCTTTTTGCGAACCGCGAACCGGTACACCAGTGCGGGACCGTCCACGGAAGCGCAATTATGGTTCCAGGTGGCGCCATCAAGGCTCGTGTGTATGACGAGCGACATCAAGTACTACCGATCGAATTGGTCGCGGTCTACGGCGACGTGATCTCGCTTTTCTGGCACGACGTCGACCAGCCATCTTACCGGCCGCTAGCTTTCTCGGCGGACATGCGTCAGGAGCTTAGTAAATTGACGGCGGCTGTGGTCGGTTACTCGGGAACAGGAAGCCTAACGGCCGAGCAGCTAGCTCGTATTGGATTTGGTGGCCTAGTAGTAGTCGACTTTGATCAGGTCGAAGATCGAAACCTGAATCGAATTATCAACTCCACTGTCGCTGACGCCGAAGCGGGTGCTCTCAAGGTAGACGTATTCAGGCGCGCCGCGACGGCATTTCGTCCTGATCTAGAGGTGTGCTGTATTCCTGGATCAATTGCTACGAGGGACGCAGTTCTAGCTGTTGCGCAAGCAGATATATTGTTCTGCTGTGTGGACAGCGAGGAGGGTCGATCCATTTGTGATGCGATAGCCTGCGCCTTGCTGCTGCCGCTGTTTGACGTGGGTGTCGTCATCCCGGTCCGGACAACTGAGTTTGGTCAGTCCGTCATCTTGGACATCAACGGCCGGATCGACTACGTGCAGCCAGGAGGTTCAACCCTGTTCGAACGCAAGGTGTATACCTCTGCCTCCCTCACGGCTGAAGAACTGGCCAAACGAGATCCTGCCGCCCATGCCGAGCAAGTGAAGGCCGGTTATATGCCCGGCTCCATCGAACAGGCGCCGTCCGTCATCACCGTAAACATGCAGGCAGCGAGCATGTGTGTCCAAGAGTTCATCGCCCGCCTCTATCCGTATCGGCTGGATGGGAACCAGGGATATGCGCGCACCAAGTTCGGTCTAGCCGACAGTGAATTCGAGTACGCCTCCGAAGCCGACTTCGATCATGAGGCCACGCCTCTGCTGGCGACTGGACTCAAGGAGCCGCTGCTTGGGCTGCCTTCTCTGGGAGTGCCGAAGTGAAAGCCCTGATTGCCCGTTGGTACGCTCTCCGGCGCTTCTTTGAGGATTGGCTAGCCCCCAGGCTCCGAGCGGTCAGAATCGAAGGAGACGCATTGCCAAAACGGTTCCCACGACACCAGCTTATCCACCTCGTCGACGATGGAGAGAGCTGGTCTGCAGGCTTCCACTGCCCTTGCGGCTGTGGGGACATTCTAGAGGTCGCCCTGTTAAAAGGAGCATCGCCAAGATGGGAGTTGAGTGTTGATCGAAAGGGCCGACCGACATTGCACCCTTCCGTGTGGCGCGCTACGGGGTGCGGTTCTCACTTCTGGGTTCGGGACGGCAGAATCCACTGGTGCAAGGGATAGTGTCCACGTGAGCCTGAATGCAAAAAGGCCCGATACTACCGGGCCTTGAAATCCGTCACTTGAACAGTCGTGTACGTTGAAGGATTCGTGCGAGGAGGGTTGCTTCGACGGAGGATCTTTTCTGTGTCGGAAACGCAATCACCTTGTTGGGCCCCAAGGGTAGAACAGCCAAGGATTCGATAACGCTCGGCAGGGGTGCTCGAGGCTGCTCTCTAAGCTCAGCGGAGTCAAAGCAAAACGCCAGCTGCCTATCACTCTCAGCGACACGAGCTTCTTCTACTTCTGTCACGTGGACGCCTCCCTTGCTAGCTACCGCCGCTTAAATGCCGCGGGAGTTTAGTGCTTCGACGACAAGCGCTTCAAGGGTCGGAAGCGCCTCCATCGTGATCGAGGCGACGGGATGCGCGTCACGACTATGCATCTTTCCGTTGTCATCCTTACGCCCGCCAGGATGTGCCGAGAAAAACCTCAAAAAACGAGACGGAGCCACACCGTCGAACGGCATCACCCTAACCTTATCGGTGTCGCTTTCGTTTTCAGTTATAGCATCCTCGTGGAGCTTGGTAGCCAGGCTTTTGCGGTAAGGCTCCAGGAAATAGACCTCCCGCACACCGGCCGCGACCAAGTGCCGCGCACAGGAGTGGCAAGGGTACGTCGTGACGAACAGCTTTCCGTCGCGAATCCTCCCACCATCAGTCGCTCCTGCGTTGAGCAATGCGTGCATTTCGGCATGGACAGCTCGTGAGAACTCGATGAGGCTTTTGAGCTGGGATTTCTTTCGAATGACGGTGAAGGCAGCCTCCTTCTTGTCTTCAGCAATAAGCCCCTCCTTGACCAGGAGATCAACAATCACACCGGAGATGATCTTCTTCTCTTGGTCGTTGGAGCAAAGCCCACCGTTCAGGTTCCAGCATCGACGGTCCTCATCCGGCGAGCTCCCATACACTTCCGTCTGGTACAGGCCACCAAACGCTTTCGGCACATCGTTCCACCCCGTCGCAAGAATTTCCCCTTCCGCACTGGTGATGGCGGCGCCAACTTGGCGCGATAGACATGCCGAATTGCGAGCAGCGGAGAAGGCGGCGTACATGGCTCGCTCGTTCAAGGTTGGCGTCGCAATGGCCGTCCCCAGCATCAGGTCAAGAAAGCGCTTCACTCGCCCTTTTCGGTGAGTGTCCGTAGTTTTCTCGACGCGCAGGAAGAAGTCGGCCTGGGGAAACGTGTCTTCTACTCGCTGACCGTAATCCACCTCCTCCCCGGAGTCCCGATCAATAAGCGCATGCACCTGATCTTCCGGCCCCTTAATTCGCTCTAGACGCGCGATCCTGAGCTCGATGGGCGAGTAAACCCCAACAACGTGCAGCATGTCCCCATAAATGGAGCGCAGCAGGCGGAGTTCGTCGATGTGCTTGACCGAGTCAATGATGTGACAGTAGCGCGGAGTGACCTTTGGGACGATCGCCCCCTCAGGGGGATCAAAAAGGTCCGGCTCGTGGCGATCCTCGGCCTGTTTTTGCGCTGCTTCACGTGCAAGAGTGATTTGTCGAATGGCGAAGCGGGCAAGAATTTCATTGCCATACTGATGCCGTAACTCATTCCCCGCTTCGATCAGCTTCAGGATGGATCGCCCCTCTGGAAGCTCCGAATGCTTTCGGATTTCATCACTCAGCTTGATGATCTTGACTTCGTGGTAACCGTAATCCGCGCCAGTGAGGAGCGACTGGAAGGTTTCTGCCACCTCATGCAATGGCGTCCCCATCGGCCCGCATAACGCAATAACGATCTCTGGCGTGATCGTTCGACCGATTGCTCCTACATCATCGAAGTGCGTGCTGTCATCGGTGTTAGCCGAGGGAACTAGCCTGAAATCTGGAGCTGCCATAACGGTCCCTGTCAGTGCGTGATAGCGAAAGCCTGATAATCGCACAATGATATTAGCCTCAACAGTGCCCTCTAAGCATTGCCCGGGCATCGTCAGTCGGATATGGCAGTTCGACTGCTACGCCCTTGGCGAATGTCGGTTCGTCCGGGTTAAAAATGCCGGTGCGGATGCTGACCCGCACCTGCTTGCACATCGAGGGCAAGCAACCGATGGACAGATAGCGCGTCGAAACAAGTGCACGCGTCATGGCCGGCGTGGCCTGACTGGTCTTCCGGGAGATTGCGGTATAGGGCTGTAACGCAAGCGCAGGCTAGTGGCCGATAGAGCACAATCCGTGCGGGAGAATTCGCCTCCCTACTATCACTTGAAGTCCAATGACGAGCTAAACAACGGCTGATGGAAAGCGAGCACTCGCCGTCGGTATTCATCCTCTAACGCATCACTCACTAAGCACTCCTCCAGACGCCCCAGCGAGAATATCTCGTATGCCGACGGGTAGTGCCTGAGCAGACTTTTCGCATAGCTGCGAATATCCTGGGGCAGCTCAGAGTTACGAGAGAGCTGTCGTAAGAATTCTTCGGCCTTAATGACGCTGCGGGTTCTTTCGCGAGGAACGGTCAATGCGGTTATCTCCTGACTCAGTCATCCATGGCTTCGACACCTGAATTTTGATTTCCATACTCTCCCGGTTTTTGCTAGCCAATTAAGCAGTCGATCCCGTCCGCTTTCGAAAGCGGACACGACTCCCGTTGAGTCATGGCGCCGCAGTATTAAAAGCAAGCTAGCAACTGCTGCCTGTAATGCTGGGAAAAACTCACTTGGTAACTGGGCTCGGCTGTAACGCCCCGAAGAGAAATCATGTTGGTAGCGACTGCTGCATCCGCTTGATCAGCGTTACTTCTAGTATTCTCATGTAGGCCATCTATATTGCCGAGACAACCAATCAAATCAGGCTTGGCATCTGGAGTGAAGGCTGGTGTCTGCACCGCGTTTAGTACCGCCAGGTCATCCGGCAGGTCATCTGCAATTCTCTCTGCAAAACCCTGGAGCGTCAGTTCCGCCAGCATAAACAACCATGCCTGATCATCGGATTCGCCTGTACGCCGAAGTACGCGCCCCAGCACTTGCCGGTAATGCAACTCGGTGCGGATGCGGCTGAGATAGCAGCACACTTGCAGCCGTGGGATGTCCGTGCCTTCGCTGATCATTCCAACCGCAACAATCCACCGGCATGCGCCATGTCTGAACGCATTGATCACCTGCTGCGCATCCGGGGTTTTGTTGGTCACGATGCGGCAACCGTCACCCCTCGCGCCCAGGGCTTTAGCAATTTGTTGGGCGTGCTCTATGTCGGTGGCAACCACCAAACCAGCCGCATCAGGTTTGATCTGGCGCAGCTCATCGAGTTTGCTGCAGCTTAGGTCGAGCAGTTGCTCGATCACCTCGTCATGCCGCAGCAGTTCTTCGTAGGTGACGCGTGATTCCCCCAACAGCTTCGCAATGCTGGGAAACATCCTCACAGTGCTATCAGTTCCCACCTCCTCGGTGAGTTTCACCTTCTGATTGTCGAGCAGGACAATGCGAGGAGAACGGCACACTCCGTCAGCAATAGCTTCTTTCAGGCCGTAGCGGTAGTCGCAGATCAGGTGCCCCTCCGGCGTCGAATAGCGTGCCTGGGCAATGGCTCTGTCGTCCGAACGCCAAGGTGTGCCGGAGAGAGCCAAGGTAAAGGCAGCACGGTGTTGTATCCGGTGCAGTATCTGCTGACCCCACGCGTTGCTGAGAAGTGGGTCATGACCAGCGCAGTGGTGAATTTCATCGAAGACCACGAGCACGCGATAGTCATCAAGGAGCTGCCAGAACCCCTCATCGCGGTATTCCATGGCCTGGTAAGTGAACGCCGCTCCCACTGCGCCAATCTGGCCATCGAGACGCCTGCCGAGCACCGCTGCAAAGGTAGAGCGAAAGCCCTCAACAACCTGGCAGGATGGCGCAAAGCACAACACCAGATCGATCTTGTCCTGCTCAAGTAGTCTGCTGGCCAGCTCTGCCGCCATACGCGTCTTGCCGGCACCGGGCGTTGCCTGACAGAAGAAGTGCGGCGTGACGTTAAAGTGCTCCAACGCCCTATTGATGCAACTGAATTGCCAGTCTCGTAGCGATCTGATCATCGTGCAGCGGTAAGCGTCTTGAGTGTCTTCTCGATAGCGCGGAGATGTCCCAGCAGGCGTGAGCTGCGGTCTCTAGCCTCCAGGTACTCGGCTTCGACCTTGTCACGCAGATGTGGCATATCATCCAGGAGCAGCTTGTATCGCTCTGCCTCGCCCATCGACGACAGGAAATCCAACCGGATCTCATTGTGGAGCGCTTCCAAGTGCTGCTCCGCATCGGCTGAAGGCTCAAGCGGTGCAGCCTGATCGTCAGGCACTGAAGCTTCCTGCTTTGGCTCAGATGCAGATTTGAGACTGTTCTCGAACCCGTTATCGATCAGTTCAAGCTGCAGATGGGCCGGTGTGGGTTGCAGGCAGTAGACCTGTCCCCGCGACCGACGCTCCTCATCGAGTACTACCCAGCCGATGCGCAGCATTCGGCGGATTTGCTCATACACATAGCGGCGCACATCGCCGATACGGAAAGTCATGCCATCCAGGCGCTTGGCATAGGCATCACGCAGATCACGAGTAGTGAACCTTGCCCGCGCTTCCTCCTGAAGCAGCTCATACAGACGCCTGTCGAAGGCAAACGAGGCCGTTTTCATCGAGGGACCACAAGAGTTAACGCGAAAGAAATGCGGATTATAATCCGTGGCTCGTGCGTCCGCAAACGCATGATATTGCCGCCTCAAGTGAAATTGAGACGGTCATGGACAACTTGGCGAAAGCGTTAGGGGAACGCATCCGGGCGCAGAGGAAGGCCTGCCGGATTTCTCAAGATGCTCTAGCGCTGGCCTGCAGTATCGACCGCAGCTATATGGGGCGGATCGAGCGTGGGGAAGTAAACATCACGGTCGAAAAGCTTTACCGGATCGCATGCGAGCTCGCCTGCGAACCATCCTGTCTTCTGCCTCCGATGTCAGAGCTGTAGCCCAGCATCTGATCGAGAGCGGAGCTCAAGAAACGCTTTCTAATAGACGTTTAGATGTATGGGCCAGCCAACCGCCCGGTGGGCTCACACTCCTTACCCTTCTCCAAGCCGATCTTAAGGAAACGACGCTAATTGGCGGAAACTTGTCCGGCCAAACGGCGGGCTTCAGCTTCATACTGCTTGATTGCCGAGGGTTGAGCGTGACGATCCTTAGGTTGCATGAGCGATCTCCGCAGCAGAGAGATGTGGGGAGAATTTCATGGGCTCGAGCCGGCCGCAAGGCTCGGCACCGCCAACTGACTGCCTGGTCAGCCCCTCTAAGGCCCATCCATCGCGTTGAACTGAACATCGCTGACCAAGGACGCCCCACGCACAGGAATGACCATTACACGGTCTACAAAACCAGGTAGGGACATGCGCCGTTTTTCGACAATCAGAGCCACTGCTGCCCGGCGGACTCCTTCCTTGAAGCCAGAAGTGCACTCTTCTGCCTGGGCATGCCGAAAATAAGGGGCGACTTTCTCGCCCTGGTTGGCAGCATTTAGTGGTCGCTTGCATCCAGGGCATATGCAGCCACAGCGCAATCCGTTGTCGACCTCATGGGCTCTGTGGAGAACACCATTACGCTCGCCGAATGGGATCTTGTTCACTCGCAACCTGCCTGGACCAAATGAGCTGTGGAGTGCCCCAGATCATATCCAGAAGCAAGGCTAGGTCCACCCCGTCATTGCCGGAACCCGCCCAAGCCAAGCTTGATTGACACTAGAAATAACAAACCCCCTGGTGCGCAGTACGGGAAATCTCCCGCCCGAGGCGTGGGGGTTGCCGATACCGGCAAGGGCTTTTTCAAGGGCGATATCGGAGACGTCCACAAGCGTCACGGCAAACCCGGCGGCGGCACAGGTCTGGGCAATACCGCTACCCATGATTCCGGCACCCACGACACCAACGATTTCAGCATTCATAAACAAAGCACCTTGCGCCGGATCAGACACGTTCGAAGATGGCGGCGATGCCCTGCCCGCCGCCGATGCACATGGTCGCGAGGGCGTAGCGACCCTGGATACGGTGCAGCTCATGAATCGCCTTGGTGA
The DNA here is from genome assembly GCF_049334135.1 of Metapseudomonas cellulosilytica. NCBI lineage: Bacteria > Pseudomonadati > Pseudomonadota > Gammaproteobacteria > Pseudomonadales > Pseudomonadaceae > Metapseudomonas > Metapseudomonas cellulosilytica. Next base: position 74,802 of record NZ_JBHZGN010000014.1, read on the forward strand.
CAATGATCGCTCCGGTGGCTCCGACCGGATGGCCGAGGGAAATACCCGAGCCATTCGGGTTGACCTTGACCGGATCAAAGTCGAGCTCACGGGCGACGGCACAGGCCTGTGCCGCGAAGGCTTCGTTGGATTCGACCACGTCCAGGTCAGACACCTGCAGGCCGGCTCGCTGCAGTGCCAGGCGCGTGGCCGGAATCGGGCCCAGCCCCATGGTCTCGGGATCGACGCCGGCATGCGCGTAACTCACCAGGCGTGCCAGCGGGCGCAGTCCGTCGGACTTGACGGCTGCCGCCGTCGCCATGACCAGCGCCGCCGCGCCATCGTTGAGGCCGGATGCGTTGCCGGCGGTCACGGTGCCGTCCTGCTTGAACACTGTCTTCATCGCGGCCAATTGCTCGAGAGTGGAATCCGCCCGCACATGCTCATCCACCTCGAAGAGCTGCACGCCCTTCCTCGTCTTAAGTTCGACCGGCACGATCTGCCCATGGAAGTGGCCATTGGCAATTGCGCGAGCCGCACGCTTCTGGCTTTCCAGGGCCAGGCCATCCTGCGCCTCGCGACTGATACCGAGGCGCTCGGCGACGTTCTCGGCGGTGATACCCATGTGAATGCGATGGAATGGGTCGTGCAGGATACCGAGCATGTAGTCGACGGCCTGCATGTCACCCATGCGCCCACCCCAGCGGGCACCCGGCAGCAGGTAGGCACCGCGGCTCATGGACTCGACACCGCCGCCGACGACGATCTCGGTCTCGCCCAGCAGCAGGCACTGCGCCGCCGAAATGACTGCCTGCAATCCCGAACCGCAGAGCCGGTTGACGTTGAAGGCGGGAGTCTCTTTCGGAATGCCCGCGTTCATTGCCGCAACCCGGGACACGTAGGCATCGCGAGGTTCGCTCGGAATCACGTTGCCCAGCACCACATGACCAATGCGTTCGGGAGCGCAGCCGGCGCGCTGCAGAGCAGCGCTGACCGCGGTAGTGGCCAGTTGGGACGGTGCGACTTCTTTGAGCGCGCCGCCAAAGGAACCGATCGCGGTTCTGACGGCACTGACGATGAAAACTTCAGGACTGGACATGGGTAACTCAGCTCACTTTTTTCAGTAGGAAATGCGACAGCGCCGGGATCAGCACCAGGGCACCGACCATGTTCCAGATGAACATGAAGGTCAGCAGGATGCCCATGTCGGCCTGGAACTTGATTGGCGACCAGGCCCAGGTAACCACCCCGGCAGCCAGGGTGATGCCCACCAGCGCTACCACCTTGCCGGTAAAGGCCACCGCATTGCGGTACGCAACGCCCAATGGGAGGCCGGCGCGCTGATGGGCGAGCTGGACGCTGAGCAGGTACAGGGCATAGTCGACACCGATGCCCACACCCAGCGCGATGACCGGCAGGGTGGCCACCTTTACCCCCATGCCCAGCCATACCATCAGGGCTTCGCAGAGGATCGAGGTGAGCATCAGCGGCACCACCGCCACCACTACTGCGCGCCAGCTACGGAAGGTGATGAAGCAGAGCAGGATCACCGCACCGTACACATAAAACAGCATGGTGCGGCTGGCCTCACGCACGACGATGTTGGTCGCCGCCTCGATTCCGGCGCTGCCGGCGGCGAGCATGAACTGGCGATCCTGGGTGCTGTGCTCACGCGCAAAGCCTTCGGCCACCTTCACCACATGGTCCAGGGTCTCAGCCTTGTGGTCGGTCAGGTAAGCCACCACCGGCATCATCGAACAGTCGGTATTGAACAGTTCCGGGTTATTCACCGAAGCCTGCTGAGCGCCATAGTTGAGGACGTTCTGGTTGCGCGCGATGGTCAGCCACTTCGGGTTGCCCTCGTAGGAGCCGGCGGTGATCTGGCGCACGGCGTTCACCAGCGACACCGTGGTCTGCACGCCCGGCTGCTGTTGCAGCAGCCAACCGAGGCGATCGGCCTCCACCAGGCTCTCGTACTTCAGGCAACCTTCCTTGGGGGTTTTCAGCATCACCGCGAAGAGGTCGCTGGACAACGAATAGTTGGAGGTGATGTAGGCGTTATCGCGGTTGTAGCGCGAGTCTGGACGCAGCTCCGGCGCACCCGGGTCGAGGTCGCCGACCTTCAGCTGCAGGCTGACCACGAAGCCGAGCACCGCGAGCAGGCCCGCCACCACTAGGGCGGCAGTGGCCCAACGGCGCTCGGTGAAGCGGTCGAGAAAGCTCCACAGAGCTCCCAGGCCCTTGCCGCCCAACTCTTCGCTCTCGCCACGCAGGCTGCGCTCGGCGGCCTTCGAGCTGACGCCAAAGTAGGACAGCAGTACCGGCAACAACACCAGGTTGGTGAAGATCAGCACCGCCACCCCAATGCTGGCAGCGATTGCCAGATCCTGGATCACCGGAATATCGATCAGCATCAGCACAGCGAAGCCCACGGCATCGGCCAGCAGCGCCGTGAGGCCAGCGAGGAACAGCCGGCGGAAGGTGTAGCGCGCCGCCACCAGTTGGTGGGTGCCGCGCCCAACGTCCTGCATGATGCCGTTCATCTTCTGCGCGCCATGGGAGATGCCGATGGCGAAGACCAGGAACGGCACGAGGATCGAGAAGGGGTCGAGGTTGTAACCGAGCAGCGCCACCAGCCCCAGCTGCCAGACGACCGCGATCATCGAGCAGAAGACCACCAGCACAGTGCTGCACACGCAGCGGGTGTAGAAGTAGATGATGGCAGTAGCAATCAGCGCGGCGGCGCCGAAGTACATCATCACTTGCACCAGGCCATCGAGCAGGTCGCCGATAAGCTTGGCGAAGCCAATCACGCGGATCTTGATCGGGCCCTTGCCCTCCTCGCCCGCGGCCCGCGCATGGTCACCGCCGAACTCATAGGTGGTGCGCAGCTTCTCCTCCAGTGTGCGGGAGAATGCCTGGTAGTCGATGGCCTTGCCGGTGACCGGATCGGTCTCCAACAGCGGCACGAAGATCATGCTCGACTTGAAGTTGTTGCCCACCAGACTGCCAACGATGCCGGAGCGGGCAATGTTCATCCGCAACTGCTCGACGCCTTGCGCCGAGCCATCGTAGGAGTCAGGCATCACCGGGCCACCGCGGAAGCCCTCCTCGGTCACCTCGGTCCAGCGCACGGCCGGGGTCCACAGCGACTTCATCCAGGCGCGGTCCACGCCGGGGGTGACGAAGATCTGGTCATTGACCTCCTTGAGCACCTGTAGATAGCGCGGATCGAAGATATCGCCCTCGGTGTTCTCCACCACAACCCGCACCGAGTTGCCCAACCCGCGCAGGGACTGGCGATGTTCCAGGTAGTTTTTGATGAAGGGCTGGCTCTGCGGAAGCATCTTTTCGAAGCTGGCGCTGAGGGTCAGGCGCGTGGCGGCGTAGTAGCCCAGCGCCAGGGTGGCGAGCAGGCAGGCGAGTACCACCAGCATCCGATTGTTGAAAATCAGGCGTTCCAGCAAGTTGCCGGAGCGCGCGTCGAAGCCCTTCAGCTCGCGGATCACCGGCATGGTGTCGAGTTCGTAGTTACCCATGGGTTGGTGCTCTCTGAAAGTCGGTTTGGGCTCATTCGATGGGCAGCGTGCGCACGCCACGTGGCCCCGCCAGCACGAGGGAGCCACGGGTAGCGAGCGCAGCGGAGACTGGCGCAAGTTGGACCTGCGGCCGCGCGACGAAACTGGCGCCGTCGTCGGTGCTAACCAACACATGGCCGGCCTGGCTGAGCAGGATGATTCGCCCGGCTGGATCGACGGTGGCGGCGGTGATACTCACTGGCAGGCCGACATCGACCCTGTTCCAGCTGGCACCGCTGTCCGGGCTGCGATAGAGGTTGCCGCGCAGGCCGTAGACCAGCGTCACTCCGGGCTTGCCGATGACCCCGAAGTAGGAACCGTTGTAGGGCGTCACCACGGCCTTGAAACGCCCACTGGCCGCATCCAGCTTCAACACCAGGCCCTGCTCGCCGACGATGAACAGGTCATCACCTACGGCACGCAGTCCGTAGAGGTTGAGTGCGTTCGGGTTCTCCGTGCGGTCCATCCAGGGAGTCCAGCTGCGACCACCATCGTCGGTGCGGAAAATCAGGTTAAAAGCGCCGACCACATAACCGACCTGCTCGTTCCGGAACCAGACATCAAGGAAGGGTTTGTCCGCGCCCTCCTCCGTCATCCGCTGCGCTTCGGTGACCAGCGTCGCGATCGCCTCGTTCTGTGGTTCGGCGGCAGCCAAGGCTTGGTAGTATTCGCGCATCCGCGGGCCGACCTGGCGGCCATCGAGCTGCCGACTCCAACTGGCACCGGCGTCGCTGCTGTGCAGGACCACGCCATCATGACCGACCGCCCAGCCCTGGCGGGCGCTGGGGAAATGCACCGCCACCAGGTCGGAGCTGACCGGCACCTCGGCCTGCTGCCAGCGCCGCCCGGCATCGTCGGAATAAAGAATGTGCCCGCGCTGACCAACCACCACCAAGCGCTCGCCCGCGCTCGCCATGCCGGTCAGCGGGCCTTGGGCAGCAAGGTCGCTGTGCAGTGCCGGAGTGTCCAGCGTATCGGCGAACTCCGTTGCCACCACCGGCTGGGAAAACGGCAGCGCCATTGCCAGGGCCAGCGCGGCGAGCCCTATCCACTTGTTATTATTCATGGCTGTATCTCAAGAAAAAGCGTCACCGGGGGCGCGCCCCACGGTGACGAAACCACGCCCAAAAGAGCTGCTCAGCGGATACCGGCACCGGCCAGGGCTTCTGGCGACCACTGCGACTTCGATAGGGGCTCGATGTACTTCACCCCGCCGTGCGGGCCGTAGAGGCCGTTGATGTTGTAACTGCCGGAGACGAAGTCGTAGATCATGTGGTTGTCCGTATTCGGCGCCTGCACGTCATAGCTGAACGCCATGTGGGCAAAGGAACCGCGATAGAGCTTCCCGTTGGCGTCGTACTCGTCGGATGCCAGGGCGATCCAGCTGTCTTCGTCGATGTAGAAGGTGCGCTTGCTGTAGATGTGCCGCTTGCCCGGCTTCAGCGTTGCCTCAACAACCCACACACGGTGCAGCTCCCAGCGCACCAGGTCGGGGTTGAGGTGATTCGGCGTGGTGATGTCGGCAGCCTTGTCGTGATAGTTCAGCTTGTAGGTGTTGTAGGGGACAAACATCTCCTTCTTCCCCACCAGCTTGAAGTCGTACCGGTCGAGTGCACCATTGAACACCCAGGTATCGTCATAGGTGGCGGCTCCGGCGGTGCTCGGATTCGGCGTGTCGTAGGCGATATCCGGCGCCAGCTTCACCCGGCGCTGCCCGGGCAGGTACTGCCAGCCACGGCGCGGTTGCTTCAGCGGGTTGACCGCGTCCTGCAATAGGAGCGCCTCGCCAGCACGGCGGGCCGGGCCGGTGTAATAGATCTTGGTCCTCAAGAAGAGATCGTTGGCCTTCGCGGGTTCGTTGCGGCTCGGGTCATACAGCGGGTACTCGATGAAGACATTGCCGGTGGTCGCCAAGGTCGCGTGGCCGGAGGAGTCGACGTTCCAGGAGTCATACTTGAAGTTGGTGGCGAAGCCCTGGTAGCGCAGCAAGTGGTTCCACATGGCCTCATTGCCGTCATTGGGAATCGGGAACGGCACGCCCGGCAATGCGTTCTCCAGTGCTACCCCGCCCTCAAGGGACTTTGTGTTCACGGCATTCTTCGCCGTGTTGTCCAGCAGTCGCTGCGGCAGGTTCACGGTACGGTGGGTCGGGTACACGTCGACGCGGAAGGTGGGATAGCGCTTGAGCAACTCCTGTGTCGAGGCGGTCAGCTTGCCGCTGAACTCGGCGGCATTCTTGCCATCGATCACCAGCTTCGGCTTTTCGCTGGCGAAGGGATCGGGGCGGAACGCGCTGCCGGACTGGAAGCCGGTCGGTGGCGTGGTCAGCCCCCCCTGGTATTCGGGGATGCTGCCATCGGCGTTGCCGGCTTTTTCCGCGCCGACCGGCGTCAGGCTGGTGCCGAGCTTGGCGGCGATGTCCGGGGATACCGCCGCGTGGGCGATGCCAGTCATGGCCACCGAGAGGCTGGCGGCCAGAAGGGTATTGACGAGTTTCATCGGGATTCTCCTGCGATCAGGCAGTGGTTCGATCAGAAGGTCGTTTTGAAGGTCAGAGTGACCATGCCGCGATCCTTGAGCTGCGACTGTGTGCCGGCGAATGCCGTGGGCTGCCCAACCGTGCAGTTGTACATGCCGTTGGCGCCGGGGGTTGCGCCCTCACCCTGGATGCCGCCTGCGGGGGCGGTTCCGGCCGCGTCGCAGGTGTCGAAGGGCCCGAAGTTGTCCACGTACTTCAGGTCGAAGCGGTACTGGTTGCGCACATCCATGCCAACCCCGACCGAGTAGCTGCCGGTATCCTCGTTGCCGCCCATTTGCACGGCGGAATTACCCTTGAGACCGACGTTGTAGCTGACCGGCAGGTACAGATCGATGCCGGGGAAGACCTGGAACCAGGTCGGGTTGAAGTTGATGCCCAGGACGTAGTTGTCCTTGGTCACCTTGTCGACGCCGCGATACCAGCTCTCGCCCTTGAACAACTGCTCGTTCTCGGTCACGTCCAGCCAGCGGCTGTAGGCCAGCTCCACGAGGAGGGACGCAGAGTCCCAGACCGGCGTGTCGCCGAAGGTGGTCAGGCCGTTGACCACCGCGTGCAGCGTGTTGCCACGGGCCACGGCGTTGTCGCCGTCGAAGCTCGAAATGAAGCCGGGCAGCCCAGCCGCCGCGCCCGCCGGACTGACCGTGGCGGGCACGCTGGCCAGAGGCATGTTTTCGCGGTAGTTCAGGTCGAAGCCGACGCTGACCCCGGCGATGTTCTTCGACAGGCTGATGCCATAGATGTCGATGTCGTCGACATAGAACTGGTTGTAGGAGCCGATGTTGCCGGAGACCAGTTGGGCGGGCCCGATGGCAGTCGGCTGCAGAACCAGGTTCGGTAGGATGTCGGAGGTATTGCGGTAGTAAACGCCCAGCGTGCCATCAAGCCATTCCGGGCTCCACTTGGCCATCAGGCCGAAATCGCCGCGTTTGTCCGGGGTGAAAGTATGGCCATTGGTCAGGCGCAGGAACTGGTTGGCACCGATCGGACCCGGTGCGCCGAAGAACGGGTTGGCGCCGCCGATCAGCGAGAGGTCGTCACCACCGTGCTGGATGCCGTCGTTGAAGCCCAGATAAGTCCCGGACTCCGGCAGGCGCGAGGGGTCCCAGTCGAGGAAGTACTGCGCCCCTACGCTGAACTCCGGCGTCACCGTCAGGTTGGCAGATAGCTGGTTACGCGGGATGAACAGCTCCTTGGCCTCGGTGCCAGGGACCGCCAGCGCCTTGGAAATATCCAGGCCCGACTGTCCGTAGCTGTTGCCATGGGCAAAGGCGAGGATGGATTCGCCCCAGTACTGGGTATGGCTGCCGAGCTTGGCGCTGAGCTGGGATTGCTCGCCGAACTCCATGCTGCCGAAGACGAAGGCGTCGAGTATCTCCGCGGAAGGACCGTTGTAGTAACGGTCGGCATAGCCGCTCAGGCTGCGGGAATCCGGGCGGCCGTCATTGAGCTGGTTGGTCGCGGCATTGGCACTGCCGACCTTGTCATAGGCGTGGTCGTACCAGCTGTTGCTGCTGACCCGGAAGCCCATCTTCTGCTTGTAGATAACGTCCAATTCGGTGAGCAGGTCGATGCGCTGCGACACTGCACTGCCAGCCGAGAAGTTGCGGTTACCGTCGTTGTTGTTGAAGGAATTGGCCAGCTTGGAGTTGGCGCTTTCCACCCGCTGGGCGTAGTTGAGCTTGAGCGTGTTGTCGAACCGCACCGCCCAGTCGTCGCTGCCAGTATCGAACTCGAATGCCTGCACGGGTGTGCCCCCCAGCCCAGCCAGAATCGCTGAAGCCAGAAGCCCTCGACGGAGGTTGGTATGGCAGATTTTTTTATTTTTGTTCATGAGGCTTACTCACCTTCTCTGCGGGTTCACGAAAAGTCATTCAGTGCATCTGCAACACGTTGCTTCTCTCCTGAAAGTGCGCCCCGGGATGGTTACCTGTATCGAACGGCCAAGCGCAAAACGGCGGCGCACATGCTGGCCAGCAAGCGCATTCCAGAGCTGTCGAGAGATGTTTTACCGCGCACCAGGAGTGGGCACAGGTCAATAGCGCCAAATCGTCGGTCAGCGCAGCAGAGACATACGCCACCGCCTCGGATGGCATGCCTCGGCAGCGGACGTCTGCCAGCCGAAGCATTTGCGCAGGCGCCAATTGATCAGCGCGACCACGCGATTTACCGCCCAGACGGAAGCGCAGGGGAGCATGGTGACCATGACAAAGGCTTCGTTGATCGCGTAAAGAGCGACGTCTTCCTTTATCCAGCCGGTCTTCTTGAACAGGTTACTTATGGCGCCGATGGGGGCATGCGTAAACTCGCCCGGGGCCTGGCTCTGGGCGGCGTGGGCGACGACCCGGGGCTGCGGCTGACTTCAGAGCTTGGACAGCTCGAATACTGCCTTGAGGACGAAGCGCATGTCACACAGGGGAGCTCTGTAGTCAGTCATGATTGATTTACTCCGACGACACTTCACGCGTCGATCAGTTGAAGCGACAGGCTCACGAACACGCGCTGTGACCGTGCAATGGAACTATGGTTGCGCTACCCGAAAGAGGCGACTGCTGTTTGAGAACACCGGACAGAGAGCCAAAGACAATCCCAGCGATCACCCCCTTTCCCTCCGCCGCACTCAAACCGGCCTGATTCAGCCATGTCGGTAGATTGTTCAGGCACCCTACGACACCTTGAACAGTGGCTTTGAGCAGGGGCAAACGAGCCGTTGCCCCTGCATCAAGCAAGCGCTTCAACAGGATGTCCTCATAGCATCTTCGCATCTGCAGGATTTGATTCTGGTGTTGCTGTGAGAGGTAGCGAAACTCATGCTCCGCCACCAAAAAATGCAGGCTGCGACTTTCGAGCAAGTCTATATGCGCCCGCAACAAGCCTTGCAGGCGGTCATGGGCGTCACCCCCTCCAGTGGCAAGCGCGGCTTCGAGCAGATCGTCATAGACCTCTTCGATCAGTTCGAACAGCAGGCTCTCCTTGCTTCTGAAATGGTGATACAAGGACCCGGAGAGTAACCCCAGGCGGGCGGCGAGCTCGCGCATGCTGCTCCGAGCGAAGCCACGCTCAGCGAATAGCTCGAGCGCCTTATGGCGGACCTCTTCATACCGCGAGACAGGTTCTTCGCTCGGGCACGGGACAGACTCTATGGCATAGACTTCTGGGCTGGACATGGGCTACTCCGGTCGAATTCAGCACTAGCTGACGCTGCTGACTCGGTTAGCCGATGATGCGACTATCGATAATGCCGAGGCCATACAGCCGGCGTGCAGCATTGCATAGCTGCAACATGTTTATTGGTCATTGCAGCCAAATCGTTGGTCCGGCGAAACCCGTCCATGACGAGTGCCCAACTGGTGAACAGGGTGATGGTGGATTGCGTCATTCGGGGGCATTGACCCTATGCGTTACGAGGGCGAATATCCGCATTCGCATCTCGTACAGGCAGGATCATGTCAGGATTGAAAGCCGATACGCCAACCGATGGTGTCGAGCAGTCTTTGCGCGAAGACGCCCAGCAGCCCACAGCCATCGGAAGTTACACCCTGGCGATCGCCAAGGCACTGGAAGCCAGTGGGGTCGACAGTGCACGGATTTTTCAGGTCGTGGGGATCCCAATGGATTTGTCCAACGACCCAATGGTCCGCCTGCCGACAACTACCTTGACGCGGCTGTATCGAGCTTGTGTAGAGGTGACCAATAATCCGTATTTTGGCCTGACCGTCGCCAAGTTCCTCCAGCTTCCCCACCTCCACGCACTGGGTTATGCGCTGGCCGCCAGTGGCACGCTAATGGATTTCTGTCGGCGTTTGGAGCGCTATTTCCGGCTGGCCTCGCAAGTCGCCAAAGTCAGCCTCACTGAGGTCGACGGCAAGGTCTTACTACGGTTTGAGTATCTGGTTGAGCTCAGTGGCGAGACCGAGGATGCCTTTTCCGGCTTTGTGGTGCGGACTATGCGCCTGCTCTACAAGCCTGAGTTCAGCCCATTGCGGGTGGAACTTCATAGGCCGATGCCGCGCGAGGGTGCCGAACCCTATGAGGCCTTGTTCCGTGCGCCGGTCAGTTTCTCGCAGGTGGATGCTCTGTTGGTCTTTGACAAGGCGGACCTGCTGCAGCCTCTCTCAGGCTCCTGCCCGGAGCTGGCGCAGGCCAGTGACAGTATCATCATCGGTTATCTGGCCCGTCTGGATAAAAGTGATGTGATCACCGGCGTGACCCAGAAGATCATCGAGTTTCTGCCCGTTGGTGATTGCACCAGAGACAAGGTGGCGAGTGCGATGTGTATGAGCCCGACCACGCTACAGCTCAAGCTGTCGCAGCGCGGTACGAATTTCCAGCAGTTACTGGATGACACACGCAAGGAGCTCGCCTGCAGCTATCTGCGTCAGGCCGCGCGTCCAGTAACGGAAATCACTTTTCTGCTCGGCTTCAGCGATACCAGCAACTTCACCCGGGCTTTCAAACGCTGGACCGGACTGTCGCCGACGGATTTCCGCCAGCAAGCCTGAGCAAACAGTCCGTACGGACGCAGCAAGCAAAAGCCTCCCCGGACCAAGTCTGATGAGGCTTTCAAATAAGCCGCAGTGAAGCCCCGGTAAGCACACCTCACTTTCATTCTCTTGGCTCTCAGACTGCTCACACCCGGGATAGCAATGCCGCATTAAGGCGCTGTCGCGCAGATAGACCAGCGCATTTGCCATAGTCACCTGTCCACATCCGGCCACAGCCATATTCTCTCAGCCGAACCACGTCCGGCCGCGGCGCCCCCTATTCCATAGATCAACGTTTTACCCGCAATGACCTGTGCGGAGAAAACGCGCGTGCAAAATTATCCGCCATCCATATCCGCGAACCTGTTGCCGCGCGTAGCACTGCGATCGCGGATTTCGGACCCCCTATACCATTTAAAGGAGCACCCGCATGGGCGTACTTGACGGCGTTCGTATCGTTGAAATTGCCGGCATCGGGCCGGGGCCGTTTTGCGGCATGTTGTTGGCCGATATGGGCGCAGAGGTCATCCTGGTCGAACGTTCCGGCGGAAAAGACGGCGACATGCTCGACCTTGGCAAATACAGCATCGTCAATCGCGGCAAGCGCTCGATTGCCTTGGATCTCAAGGATCCTGCGGCGATCGAGGCCGTGCTGCGACTGATTGAAGGTTCTGACGCGCTGATCGAGGGCATGCGCCCTGGTGTCATGGAGCGCCTGGGCCTGGGGCCTGAAGTGTGTCTGGCACGTAATCCGCGCCTGGTTTACGGCCGCATGACCGGTTGGGGCCAAGAAGGCCCCCTGGCACGGTCTGCTGGCCACGATCTCAACTACATCGCGCTCTCCGGTGCCCTTTGGTACTCCGGAGAAGCTGGCTCGCCACCGCTGGCGCCGCCGACGCTGGTGGGGGATCTGGGCGGTGGGGCACTGTATCTGGCCATGGGCATTCTGGCCGGCATCATCAAGGCGAACAATGATGACGTAGGCCAAGTCGTGGATGCGGCCATCGTCGATGGCAGCGCCAATCTGATGAACCTGTTGCTGTCGGCACACGCGGCCGGCCAGCAGCCTATCGAGCGTGGCCGAGGCCTGCTCGACGGCCCACATTGGGCGCGCACCTATTCCTGCGCCGATGGCCACTTCATCAGCGTGCAGGCCCTTGAGCCGCAGTTCAACGCACTGTTGTTCAGCAAGCTCGGAGTGGCTGATGACCCGGACTTCAAGAACCCCTACGACCCTCGCCTGTGGGGTCCATTGCGCGAGCGCTTGGCGACGCTGTTTGCCAGCCAGCCCCGACAGCACTGGGTAGATCTGCTGGAAGGCAGCGACGCCTGCTTCGCGCCGGTATTGACGCCGATCGAAGCCATGTCCCATCCACACATGGCCGCTCGCGGCGTCTACACCAAGCGCGATGGTGTGTTGCAGGCCGCTCCGGCGCCGCGTTTTTCGGCGACACCCGCAGGCGACATCGGCGCTGTGCCCAAACGTGGCGAGCATGGCAGAGATATTCTGCGGGCAGCGGGTTTGAGTGATGCAGATATCGAGCACTTGCTCTAGATAACTGAACCAAGCAGGTCAATTGGCCTGCTTGGTTTCCGGTTATTTTTTGATTATCAGTGCAATGGGCCCTGTCGCTCGCAGGGCGTGACAGGTATTGATCAGGCCACTGCTGACACGACTGTAGGCCTCGGTGTCGTGCTCATTACGCGGCACAACCATGGCTCGGGCCATCGGAATGGTCTGAAAAGCTGTAGTGGCGATGGGTAGCAACAGCTCTGTCAGATGAACACAGCCACCTATGCCACCGAAGAGTTCTTTGATCCGCCGCGAAAAGCCCGGACCAATGCGCTCGCCGAGCAGTTTTTGGTATGCGGGCACCGCACCACGGCACTCGCTGGTGGGCACATCAGGCATTGATACCTGCACGTCGCGAACGATGAATTCATCGTCCAGCGTCAGCCGTATCAACATGCCGTGATAAGTCTGCCCCGCCGTCACAATCCCCCCCTCGGCCAGCGGAACCGGGTGAGTCTTGCTATCGGCCAGTCGCCCTTCGATATCCCACAGACCGTCTGCCCGTAGATAGCCCAGACATTCGATTTTGCGCTGGTGAATCAGCCGGCGCCCCTCTTCATCGACATCGCTGCTCAAAGCTAAAACTCCAAACGGCGGCTGCGCACAGCCTGATGACAGGAACCGAGTTGCCTGGCCAGCATGTCGATACTCGGTGTGGCGATTTCGCTGCCGAATGAACCGACATCGCTGTAGCCCCAACCCGATGATGCTGAGGACGTGCGCATTGCGCTGGTCATCTCAACCAATTCAATGGTCCGCAGGGCGCAGCGTGGGGTCAGTTGCACAGGCTCCCCTCCAACGACCTATCCGACGGACCAGCGCTTTGGCTGCAATGACCTGTAGCGGCCCGGATACATCCCCACTATCGCTCCCATCAGCTGCATCAGCGCAGCGCCGGCTGTGCCACCACAGATAAATGGGAGTCGTCATGAGTCAAGATGTCTTGCTGTTCGAAACCGTCGGGCCAGTCGCGCGCCTGACCCTCAGTCGGCCCAAGGCCATGAACTCGCTGAACCTGGCGATCCTCGCGGAGCTTGAGCTGCGCCTGAGCGAAATCGCCGGCAATGACGAACTGCGCGTGCTGATTCTCACCGGCACTGGCCCGGCCTTCTGTGCCGGTGCCGATCTGAAGGAAGTACTGGCCGGCAGCAGCCTCCCGGCAGGCGAAGCAGATTTCCTCGACCGCTGCGCGGTGGTCTTTGGCCAACTGCGTAACTTCCCCAAGCCGATTATTGCCGCGCTTAACGGCATCACCATGGCCGGGGGCCTGGAACTGGCGATGTGCGCCGACCTGGTGGTGGCCGCTGAAAGCGCCACCATCGGCGACGCCCACGCGAACTTCGGTGTGTACCCGGGGGCCGGTGGCGCGGCGGTATTGCCACGGCTGATCCCGCTGAACATGGCGATGTATCTGCTGATGACCGGCAAGTCCCTCTCCTCCACCGAGATGAAAACCCTCGGCCTGGTGTGCGAAGTCCACGCCGACAGCGAGCTGGCCGAGGCCGCGCTGAAACTGGCGCAACAGATCGCCAAAAAGAGCCCGATTGCCCTGAGTCGCATGAAGGAAGTGGCCCGTGCCTCGGCCGACAAGAGCCGCGACGACGCCCTGCAGCACGAGCAAGTGATGCTGCGCAAACACCTGCGCAGCTTCGATATCCAGGAAGGCCTGCAAGCCTTCAGCGAGAAGCGCGCACCGCAATTCCAAGGCCGTTGATTCCGGCCTCACTGGCCTTCCAGTCGATCACGTACAGGACAAGAAATGAACGATATCTACATAGTTGGCGTCGGCATGACTCCTTTTGGTCGCTTGCTCGATCGCTCGCTCTACGACCTGGTCGAAGAATCCGTCGGCCTGGCCCTGAAAGATGCCGGTGCCAGCACCAGCGATGTCGGCGCGGCCTACTACGGCACGTTGACCAATGGCATGTTGCAAGGCCAGACCGCCATCCCCGGCCCGATCGCCATGCGTCGCGTGGGTATCGAAGGGATTCCGGTGTTCAGCGTCGAGAACGCCTGCGCCACCGGCTCATCGGCTTTCAACCTGGCCACTCTGGCTTTGCGCGCCGGTCAGTGCGATATCGCCCTGGCGGTCGGCGCGGAGAAAATGAACGTTGCCGACAAGGCCAAGATGTTCGCCGTATTCGATGGCGGCTGGGATATCTCCACCCTTGAGCAGAACAAGGAAACCCTGCTGGCCATGGGCGAAGGCATAGTGCCGCCGCCGGGCACCATGTCCGAGCGCCCGTACAGCGTGTTCATGGATGTGTATGCGGCCATCTGCCGTAACCACATGAAGCGTTACGGCACCACCCAGCGGCAGATCGCCGCCGTGGCCGCCAAAAACCACCAGCACTCGGTCCACAACCCTCTGGCGCAGTTCCAGCAGCCGTTCAGCATCGAGCAGGTGCTGGCTTCGCCACCGATCGCCTATCCGCTGACCACCCTGATGTGCTCGCCAATCAGCGACGGCGCCGCCGCTGTACTGCTGTGCAACGCCGAAGGCCTCAAGCGCCTGCAGGGCGCTGGCGATCGCGCCATCCGCGTGCTCGCCAGTGTTGTGCAAACCGGGACCTCCCGCGGTCTGGACGAGCCGGAAAAAATCATTGCCTGCCTCGCGGCCAAGAAAGCCTACGAACAGGCCGGCGTGGGACCGAGCGATGTCGACGTGGCTGAAGTGCATGACGCCTCGGCCATCGGCGAAATCCTCAATGCCGAATCGCTGATGTTGGTGCCGTTCGGCGAAGGCGGCCCGGCAGCCGAGCGTGGTGACTTCACCGTCGGCGGCAAGTTGCCGATCAACCCGTCGGGCGGCCTGGAATCCAAAGGCCACCCGATCGGCGCCACCGGTCTGGGACAGATTCATGAACTGGTGACCCAGTTGCGCGGCGAGGCTGGCAAACGCCAGGTCGAGGGGGCACGTGTGGCCATCCAGGAAAACGGTGGTGGCCTGTTCGGCATCGAAGAAGCCGTAGTCGCCGTCAACATTCTGGCCAAACGCTAAGCCCAATCGCACTTAATTCGAGGAGAACATCATGGGATACGTCATCAGAACCCCGGAACAACTGGAAGCCGTGGAAAGTTTCCGGCGTTTCCTGGCTGACAAGATCGAACCGATCGTCAACAAGGAATACCGCGACAAGTTCATTCCGAAAGAAAAAATGACTGAACTCACGCGCAAACTCAGCGAGTTCGGCATGGTTTCCGGCGCCATCAGTGAAGCCAATGGCGGCCTCGGCCTCGACTGGCCGACCATGACCATGCTGTTCGAGGAAGTGGCTGCCTGTTCGGTCGACCTGTCGGTGCCGGTGGTGATCAACTCCTTCGGCGCCCAGATGCTGGAAAAACTCGCCCCCGAGCACCTGCGTGAGCGCTATCTGCCGGGCCTGATCAGCGGCGAGCAGTTCGTCAGCTGCGGCATCTCCGAGCCCGATGTCGGCTCCAACGTACTGGAAATCAAAACCCGTGCGCGCCGCGACGGTGATGACTACATCATCACGGGCGAAAAGACCTGGATCAGCAACGGCTCCTACTCGGACTTCCTGATCTGCACCTGCCGTACCGGTGAAGACCCACGCAAAGGCCTGACCCACTTCCTGCTCGACCGTAAAGAGCACCCGTACGAAGTGCAGGAGATCCACAAAATCGGCTGGAACAGCCAGTCGACCGCACAGATATTCCTTAACGACGTGCGCGTGCCGGCCAGCAACATCATCGGCAAAGAAGGCGAAGCGCTGAAAAATACCCTGTCGTTCTTCGAACGTTCACGGGTCTTCGTTGCCGCCCAAGGCCTGGGCATTGCCCGTCGTGCGCTGGAGGAAGCCCTCAATTACGCCAAGGAGCGCAAACAACACGGCAAAGTCATCGCCGGTCACCAACTGATCTCCGGGATGCTGGCGGAAATGGCCACCAACGTCGACGCCTCGCGTCTGTTGGTATATCGCGCTGCCGAAATGATCGGTGCCGGAATCCCGGCCGAAATGGAAGCGGCAATGGCCAAGTACTTCGCGTGCGAAGCGGCTGTCACCATCGCTCGCCAGGCGGTGCAAATCCACGGTGGTGCCGGCGTGACCAAGGACTTCCTGGTCGAGAAGCTGGCGCGTGACGCGATCGTCATACCGATCCCGGAAGGCACCTCGCAAATCCAACAATTGATCATCGGTCGCAGCCTGACCGGCGTGAACGCATTCTGATCAACCGCGCCTGGCCTGCCGTTTAACGGCGGTGCCCGGCGCCATTGCCCCCTTTTACTGAGAAAAGATCATGCGTATTCAAGACAAAGTTGTAGTGATCACCGGCGGCGCTTCGGGCCTGGGCCTGGCTACCGCGCACTATCTGGTGGAAGAAAAAGCCGCTCGCGTAGCGATTTTCGACCTCAACATCGAAGCCGGCGAAAAGGCTGTAGCCGCCCTCGGCGCCGACCGCGCGATGTTCGTGCAGACCGACGTCAGCAGCGAAGAATCGGTACAGAACGCCGTCAATGCGGTAATGGAAAAATTTGGCGCCATCCACGTTTGCATCAACGGCGCGGCCGTACCGACCGCCTTCAAGATCCTCGGTAAGGAAGGCAAGGCCACGCCGTTGGCCAAGTTTGCCCAGACCACCGCAATCAACCTGAATGGCGTGTTCAACGTGATGTCCAAGTGCGCGGAACAGATGGCCAAAAACGAGGCCGAAGCCGGCGAAGAGCGGGGCGTGGTGATCAACGTGTCGTCCGGTGCGGCCTACGAAGGCCAGCTCGGCCAGTGTGCCTACTCGGCAACCAAAGCTGGCGTCATCGGCCTGAACATGCCGGCTGCGCGCGAGCTGGGCAGCATTGGCGTACGCGTCAACGCCATCGCTCCTGGCCTGTTCCTGACCAGCATGGTCGCGGCGCTGGACGAGAAGGTCCTGAACTCGTTGAAAGAGCAAATGGAATCGCCCAAGCGCCTGGGCGACACGCGCGAATTCGCCCATTGCTGCGCCTTCATCATCGAGAACGCTTACATCAACGCCGAAACCATCCGCCTGGATGCCGCTTCGCGGATGCGCTCCAAGTAAGCCAGAACCGACGATTGTCCAGAGCCTCCTGACATAACTACAAGAGCAGTCAAACCATGAGAATGAATTTTTCCCGGATCATGCGCCTGATGGCCCTGCGTCATCGTGATCAGGAGGCCATCGTCAATATTGAGCGCAATCGTCGCTATACCTACGCCCAATACCACCTGCTGAGCAACCGCATTGCCGACGTTCTGCGCAACGCCTTGCAGGTCGGCAAGGGCGATCGCTTCATGCTGATATTGGACAACGACAACCTCAGCCTGATGATGTTTCCCACCACCTTCAAGCAGGAAGGCACGGTGGCGATGACTAACCGCCGTGACTCGCTGGAGGAACATGCGCGGCAAGTCGAGCTGGTCGCCCCGAAAGTGGTGTTCCTCGAAACCGCCCTGCTCGACAGCTATTACGACATGCTGCGCAGCCAAGGTTGTGCCATTGTGGTGATGGACCCACCGTCTGCCGAACAAGCGGCGCGCCCCGGAGTGCATAGCTTCTGGGCGCTGGTGGAAGCGGCGTCTGAGCTGGACAACGATGTCGAGCTGGACACCGATGAGCACATTTGCATGCTGCGCTTCACCGGTGGCACCACCGGCAAGGGCAAGTGCGCGATGTACTCGATCGACAATTGGATGGCCTGCCGCGACGCAGCCTTTATCAATACTGATCTGGCTATCTCCAGTGCGACCCGTTTGTTGCATGTTTCGCCGCTGTCCCACGGCACCATCATGCTGTTTTTCCCGACTTTCTATGGCGGCGGCACCAACCTGACCATGAACCAGCTGGACATGGAAGCCTGGCGCCAGGAAGTGGAAACCGAGCGAGTTACCCACTCCTTCCTGGTACCGACCGTGCTCTATCGCCTGCTGGAGCTGCAGCGTGCCAATCCCAAGGATTTCTCCTCCCTGACCACCTTGATTTACGGCGCGGCGCCGATGAGCCCGACCAAACTCGGCGAGTTGGTTGACTGCTTCGGGCAGATTTTTGTCCAGGGTTATGCCGCCACCGAAACGCCGATGATGATCGCCTCGCTGGACAAGCGTGCTCACCAACCCGGCGATGCCGATAGCCTGCAACACCTGTCCTCGGCTGGCCGTGCGACCCCCGGGGTGGAACTGTTTATCGCAGGCGAAGACGGCAAGCAGCTGCCTTTCGGTGAAACCGGCGAAATCCGAATCCGCTGCAAAGCCGTGATCAAGGGTTACTACAACAACCCGGAAGCCACCGCTGGCGAATTTGCAGACGGCGCCTGGAAATCCGGCGACCTGGGCTACATCGACACCGAGGGCTATCTGTACATCGTCGACCGACTCAAGGACATGATCATCACCGGCGGCTTCAACGTCTATGCGGTCGAAGTCGAAGCGGCGCTGGCCTCCCACCCCGCAGTGCTGATGGCGGCGGTGGTCGGCATCCCCCATGCCGAATGGGGCGAGGCAGTGCATGCCGAAGTGATGCTGCGCCCTGGTGCCAGCGTCACGGAGCAAGAGCTGATTGCCCAGACCAAAGCAAGACTCGGTAGCTACAAGGCGCCAAAGTCACTGGTCTTTGTCGATGAGCTGCCAACCTCGGTGGTCGGCAAGGTGTTGCGCCGGCAAGTGAAGGAAAAATACTGGCAGGGCACCGCGCGCAAAATCAGTTGAAGCCTCGTGCCCGGACTGGAAGTCTGGGCACCTATACGTCGTGCGGTGAATCGCCAGAGGCCCCCCCCCCGAAGTCGCCAAACACATGAACAGAAGGAACGGTCCATGATCGAACTTGCCTTGGCAGGGATCAGCCTGGCCATCTGGCTGCTGACGGTGGGAGTAATAATTACGACGGGAATCGTGGGCGCATTGCCATTCGGCCAGGAGATTGGGCGACGCCACCAGCTTCTCCTGGTCGCCTTGTGCACCAGCACCTGCATCTTGCTGTTCCTGGTGATGAGGCTCTGACCGAGCGGCCACGTTCTGTGACCAACACCGATTGGAAAAGCCAGCAGGGCAGCTCCGACAAGCCCTTCCAGGTCATCAGCTCCGGCTACTGCACTATCAAATGCACTGTCTGCTATCTGCTTCCAAACGCTGGCACAACCTCGCTCTTCAACCCGAACAGAATGACGGCGCTGTCACTGGCGCTGTTCTCCACCTTAACTAGCCAACGGCGAAGCGAGCGGTGGATATGAAATGAGCGAAGTTCAGTCAGAGCCTCGCCTTGCGTAAAGGTCTGCTATTGGCCGATTCTGTTGAAAACAGTCGGTGCCATCTCGACGCACTCATTCGAGGTCGGAAAAGCGCTCGACTCTGGCGTTGCTATGCGAAATATGGAGGAAGATCAGCGTTAGCGTTGTTGCTCAGATTTCAACGTCAGCCGCTCATTTTTGCCGGCAGAAAATGCGAAGGTACTTTTTCAACACAATCGACCAGAAACGGCCGCTTGCAGTTGATGGTGCGTCCCAACTGAGGGAAGACCACTACCGACTGTTGGTATTTTCAATGCGCTACCGCAAGATAGCTGGCACTGATTGATCCGTGGGAGAGGATCGATGTCTGACCAACCACTTCATTCGTCCCTCTTTGAAGAGGACTACCTGCTCCGTGAGCTAGGCCCTGTAGCGCACGTTCCCCAGGTCGCACTGACCGAGCTTGTTGCCAATGCGTGGGATGCAGGTGCGACGAAGGTCGACATTGTCCTGCCGACAGAGCGCGAAGGCACCCTTACCATTACGGATGATGGCCATGGGATGAGCCCGGAGAACTTTAAGCGCCGATGGATGACCCTCCGCTATGACCGACTCAAGCACCAGGGCCCTAACGTTGAGTTCCCAGCTGGCCGCGATCATCGTCCCAGAAAGGCGTATGGGCGCAACGGTGTGGGCCGCCACGGCTTGCTCTGCTTTGCGGACGAGTATCAGGTAGATACGTGGCGAGACGGTCAATTGAGCACCTTCGTGGTAGGAACAGAATCCGGACCTAGTCCCTTTGTGCTGCGAAGCGAAGCCTTTGGAGAGCGTGACGGATCTGGAACAAAGCTCACGGTGTCGGTAGCTCGCCATTTCCCGGACCTGGAGGAAATCCAGACGGTTCTTGCTGCGCGCTTCATTCATGATCCAGAGTTTCAGATTCGACTCAACGGTAACCTGCTCTCCTTCGCCGTGATTGATGGCCGGGTGAGCGAGCAAACGCTGGTTCTGGGCGAAGGCCGTAAGGCGACCGTGATTGTGATTGACTCGACCAAGCAGAATCACTCGTCGATCCACCAAGGTATTGCCTTCTGGGTTGGGCGAAGACTCGTCGGCAATCCATCCTGGGCCATAGGTCAAGTAGCAAACTTTGATGGCCGAACCAGGTTTGCCAGACGCTACAAGATCATCGTCGACACGGAAGGTTTTGAGCCGCACGTGCTGGCAGATTGGACGGGGTTCCACGCAACGCCAGTTGTTGGTGACTTGTATAAGGCCACAGCCGAACACATCAGCAAGGTAGCGCTAGAGCTGGCAAATGAGGTGATCGAAGCAACGTCAGAAGACGCATTACTTCAGAACCGAAGCGAGCTGAAGTCGCTGGGTCAAGGGGCTCGAATAGAAGTAGCGGAGTTCACCAAAGCGGTAGCGCAGGCCCATCCCACGATCTCTCCCGACTTCCTCGCCACGGCCGTAAAGGCTGTGATCAACCTTGAAAAGTCCAAGAGCGGCGCTGCGCTGCTTCTAAAGCTTTCTGCACTGGAAACGGATGACGTTGATGGGCTTGATCGCCTGCTCACGGAGTGGTCTATCAAGGACGCCCTACGCGTACTCGACGAGATCGATGATCGCCTCAGCGTAATCGAAACAATTCGTCGTCTGGCGAGTGATCCCAACGTCGACGAGCTTCATACACTGCATCCGCTCATCCTGCGCTCACGTTGGCTATTTGGACCAGAGTACGAATCACAGGAGTATTGCTCGAACGCCACGTTGAAGACAGTTGCCCTTCACCTGTTCCAGCGGAAGAACGCGCAATTCATCAACGAGAAGAACCGTCCTGACATCGTTGTGCTTCCCGACCGCAGCACAGTCCAGCTGACCGGTATTGAGTCGTTCGACCCCTTCGACACGGCCCTCATTCAGCTGCGGAACATCCTGCTGATCGAGCTAAAAAAGGGCGGGTTCAAGCTTACCCGAGATGAAGTTTTCCAGGCGGATGGGTATGTTCAGGACATTGCTTCTTGTGGACTCATGGAAGGTGCTCCACACATCGCGGCGTGGGTCGTCGGGCAGTCCATCGCTCCAGGCGTGGGACGAGAAAAGAAGCTCTCTGAAAACGGCCGTGACTATGGCCTCGTAAGGGCTACTACCTTCGATACCTTGGTGGACACCGCAAACATGCGATTGATACGGTTGCGTGAGGTACTCAAGGAGCGGTATGACCAGTTACCAACCGACCAGCTGGTCGCCAAGGTTTTAGCCGTTCAAGAGCAGGCGGTGTTGGATCTCTCCGCGTCGAAGCAACCATCCCACGACGAGCCCGCCAGCCTGACGGGCTAGTCTTTGCTATCGGTTGCTAGTGTACCGCCGGGTCAGTCCCACTCTGTTCTTTCCGCTCTCTGATGCCTGTCCAGCGCCTGGGCTACCAAATCGACGGCTTGCCTGGCTGGCCCCGAGAGTGCGTCTTGCTGAATCTGACTCATCCAGCCTCGGCACTCCTCGATCCCGAGAAGCTCGTCTAGCTGAGTGATACGAACGAAGTAGTGCTCAGAAACGACATCCCCTGAGTAACTCGTGCTTTTACCTACCAATGCTATGGCGAAAAGAATGAAGCGCTCTAGCGTGGCGACTTGACGCTTAATCCACTGGCTTCCCGCCCCATCGGCGAAAGCGTCCAGCCGATAGGCAAAAGATATAAAGTTCCAATGTTCAAGGAAGGCTTCAGGGTTCTTGTCCGCCTGCGTCAACAGCGCTGAGACAAACATTGATCTAAGCTGATCGAAACCCGCATCATCTAGGTCGGAGGGTTCCGACTTGCGCCGACTTGAGGACTCCCAGCTCAACAGATGCATCAGAGCATTGAACCCTTTGGCTTGCTCGAATGCGCTCACCAGTAGTCCGCTGCGTACTGCTGGCTCTTCATGACGCTGCAAAAAGAACCTCAGCAAACGCGACACAATCGTATCAGTGGACAGTGTGGTCATAGTTGATTGGCCACCAACGACAACCTCTCCAGCATTCAATAGCGTCTCTACCACCGCATCTGACTGCTCGAGAGGGAAGTCATCTACGTGAGCCTCCAACCTATCTAATATCGCTCCCTGCTGGGGCCCGTCCTGACGCTGCAATACCTCGCAAAATCTCTTGTGGTCTGTCAGCAACGATTTCAGCGAATGGAGCAGCGAGTTCGAGACACCCCCGACCGGAAGTGCCAGCTCGAAATAGCGGTCGAAGACCTCTGGACAACACACCCTGGATTCGCGCAGCCATTGCGCATGCGTGGCTCCATCGTAGGTCATGTTCCTGAATACCCAATCCAGGGTAGGGAAGAGCTTCTGAATGATCTGTTCTACCCCATCGCGGTAGTCCTTAGATGCGAGATCGACGATGCTTCCGATCTTACTTCTAATGCGCTCTTTTTCGGCTTGGTCTTGGCGCAGTATTGAGCCTCTACCGGTCAAAATCGATTTGTGTTGAGACAAGGCTTCATAGCTGGCCGGCGCGAAGGTTCTTAGACACTCCAAGGAAAACAGGTCCACGGCGTTGATCTCAGCCACGTCGACGCCACGCAGTAACCGGCAGTGGAACGCGAGCGTCGACGTATAACGGTAGACATCACGAAGATTCTTGAAAAACTGACTCAGACCCTTCCGGTACATGCTTCCCCAGTAGCCAGTGTCGAATTGAGCCGCCAGCTGTGGCTCGCTGGCCAGAATCGCGTCGAGTCGTTCAAACAGCACCGCCTGCAAGCGTTCGGCGGACAATGCCGGAACACTGAAAGGTACTTGAACGATCTTTTCCAAGTATTCAGAACCATTGAAACCGGCACGTTCAAGGCCCTGTTCGACAATGTCCCGCTGAAACAGCAGCAGGAATACAACGTTCGGAAAGTCCATATTGCCTTTCACCAATTGAAGCAATTGCTTCACCTGCTCCGCAGACAGCCGATCGATGTCATCCATCACGATCAACAGCGGGTGGTCGCGTTTCGCCAGTAAGGTACGGATTTCATGGCGGACCTCACTCAAAGTGAGCTCAGCGTCCTTCGCTGACTTGTCCATACCCTCAGCCCAATCCAACAAGTACTTACCGGCTTTCTTCAGCATTGGCGCACCAGCCGCTACAGCAGAACAGCCACTCAATACGGCCATCACTGTTGTAACCACCGGGTTTTCAGCCCATGCGCTCAGGTATGAAGTCACCAATGCTGAGCTCAGAAGCAACGGTACGTACTTGGCGACCCCTTCCATTACCGCAGCGCCTGAGTTGATCCTCTTTCCATATTGACGCAGCACCCTGGCGAGCTTTCTACCATCCTGGCTCTTGTCCTTGCGCTTTATAGCGATAGAGATTTCTTCGAAAAACTTCGCGCTCAGTTTCTCCTGCCCACCCCACTCCCAAGGATTGAACTCAATGAACTGAAGCTCTGGTGTTGCATTAAAATGCTGGAGTGACAGATTTTTGATTGAGCTCTTGCCGCTTCCCCATGCTCCCATCAGAGCAATTACAAGACTTTCCTTATTTTTCCAACTAGCAATGGCCGCTGCCAAGTTCCCTGCAAAGGCATATCGCCCAAGTAAGTCTTGTTCTTGTGTATCGATCGGCCGGTCGTCGGCGAAGCCCAGATCATCCATCGTGCATTCCTAGAGTCTTATGTTTGCATTCCTAATGCGTCTACTTGACTAAAGCGGTAAGGATCAAAAGTCGGTAGCCGCGCGCTACTAAATTCTGCTCCTTCCGGGTGAAGGAAGCACAGCTTTTCTCGCCTCCTCAAAAAAGGACTTTCGTGCGATGCTACCCAGCTGTACGGAAATCTTTCCGATTTCGCTACTCAAACCAAGAGGCCATCTTAAAATGTCAAAAATAGCGGAATTCAAAGCTCTTTAAGCTCAACTCGCAGAGCAGCTTAAGCAGCTTGATGCTCTGAAAAACGACCATGGTTTAAAGCGGGAAATTGAGTTTGAAGGCAAGCTTCGAGCGCTAATGGCCGAATATGGTATGAGTCTGCGCGGAATCATTGCCCTGCTCGACCCGCAACCTAATTCTAAAACTGAGCATAAAGCGACCAGCACTCGACGCGCGCGACAAGTGAAAACCTATAAAAACCCGCATACTGGCGAGATTGTCCAGACCAAGGGCGGGAATCACAAAGTGCTAAAGGAGTGGAAAGCTGAATTCGGTGCGGAGACTGTTGAAGGCTGGCAGCAATAGTTCGCGCTTCAATAGGTATTTCAGAAAAAGCCGCTTCTGAAGAGCGGCATTTTTCACTGCAGCAGGCAGCCACAAGCTCTTTCCGAAAGCCACTTCCGCACGTCGTAGGTGGAGCTTTCCGGACACCGGGAGGCATTTCCGCAATTGGTGCCTCCCAGAATGAATTCATTGAGCCCCGTGGGGACACCACGACAGGAATGTCAATAAAGTCCGTCATTTTTCCGTTTTATTGACAGAATCTGCAATCCAGGGACACTTGCGATTCCACTGGCTCCTCTGAAGCACCACCAAAATCGGGGCTTCACCAGCATCGGCCAATTTATGGACACTTTTAGATCCCCATAACGGTTATGACAGACCTTGGTGCTGTGACGAATGTTGGATAAGGCGGGGGGCGACGGATTGGGAACAGGCACTCCCGCGCGCGTGCGGCAAAGCTACCGGAATGCGCCGGGGAGGGCAAACGACAGTCGTCGGTGGTGCTGGCACTTTGAATGCCGCCAAGGCATGCTAGCCCGTCCGCGGGCCCCTGGGTCCGGGACGCCCCGTCAGCTGCCAGTCGAGCAGTAGCAGCAGGAACGCAGCCGTGCCAGCCAGCCCCCTCCCCCCAGCCCCGCGCGAGCCAGGACAGCCCCTGCCCGGCGCCCCCACGCGCCGCTCGGTCAAAGGCCTGCTGATGGGGCTGGTGCTGCTGATGCTGGCCCTGCTGCTCTGGCAACTGCACCAGGAATACCGGCAGCTCCAGGGCGGCGCGCGGGACCGCAATTACGCCCTGACCCACGAACTGGCCAGCCACCTCGAACTGGTCATGCAGCTGAAGGCGGACGCGGTGCTCGCCCTGCTCCGCCAACAGGCGGCCGATGCCCGGCAGGAAGACCAGCGCCTGGCGGCCCTGGACCTCTTGCACCCCCTGCTGCCATCCGTGGGCAGCCTGGCCTGGCTCAACCCCAATGGCGGGCTGCTGGCCGACACCCAGGCCGATAGCGACGATGCACTGTTCCTCGCCAGCCTGGTGCAGCGCAGCGAAGGCGAGACCTACCACTACGCGTTCAGGGCCCACGGCCGAGGCGAGGTCTACCTGGTCGTGCGCCAGTCGCCATTGCCCGAACCGAGCGGCTACTGGGTCCTGCGCATGGACGCGGAAACCATCCGCGCCTGGCTGCTCAAGCACAAAGACCGCGACTACCGCTGGCTGCTGGAAGACCACGTCCTCCAGCGCGTGCTGGCCAGGAGCAGCAAGGCCGGCCAGCCCGGCGCCATCATCATGCCGGTGACCGCCGAGCAGGAGGCGCAGACCATCCTCGTAGCAAGGCTCGCCCACAGCGACTGGCAGGTCCGTGCCCTGCACGACGAGCGCCAGGTGCGTGCCAGCCTGCTGCCCGAGCTGCTCAGCAAGCTGCTGCTGTTCCTCATCAGCGCCAGCCTGGCGCTGATCGCGCTCTATTACCTGCAACGCGAGCAACGTGGGCTGCACGCACTCAACGATGCCTCGCGGCGTTCCCTGCGCCAGGCCGCCAGCGCCCTCGGGGTGATCGAGGAGCGGGTCCTGGCGACTCGGGTGGACGGCAGCCTGAGCTACCTCAACCCCCAGGCCGAAGCCATGTTCGGCATCCGCGCCGACGGCGCCCAGGACCACCACCTGCTGGCCTTGCTGCCCGGCCTCGACCCGCTGCTGCTCAATGCCCCCGGCCTCGACCACGACCTGGGCTCAGACCTGGTGCAGTTCGAGCGTAACGGCGAGCGGCGGCTGCTGGCCGTCACCCGCAACGATCTCAACGATGGCGCCCAGTTGCTCGGCTACGTCTGGGTGCTGCGCGACGTCACCGAGGAACAGCGCGCCCTGCGTGTGCTGCAGGAAACCCGCCGCCGCTACCAGGACATCTTCGAGGGCAGTGGCATCGCCCTGTGCGTCCTCGACCTCGCCGAACTGCGCAAGTACCTGATCCAGGAGGGGGCGCGCGACAAGGAAAGCCTGTCCGCCTGGATCAGGGCCAATCCCCATCGCCACCCCGAGCTGCTGCGCCTGTTGCGCATCACCGAGGTCAACCAGGTGGCCATGCGCCTGCTGGAAGTCGGCAGCAGCGAGGAAGCCTGGCGGCAGCTGATCGGCGCCCGGCCGGTGCATGAAGGCGGCATCCGCTTCCAGCTGATGGCCGCGCTGCTGGGCGCCGGCAGGCACCTGGAGATGGAGAGCCGGATCGTCACCGGCCAGGGCCGGGAACGGCATATCTGGCTGGTGCTGCACCTGCCGGACCTGATCCAGGACCTGGAAGCCGTGACCCTCAGCATCAACGACATCACCAGCCGCAAGCAGGTAGAGCTGTCGCTGATCGAGCGCGAACGTTTCTGGTCCGACGTGGTGCTGGCGGTGCCCGACACCCTCTACGTGCACGACATCGTCGGCAAGCGGGTGATGCTCACCAACAACCGCCTCGCCCAGCAGCTGGGCTACAGCCGCCGCGACATCTACCGGATGGGCGAGCGCTTCTGGGAGGAGGTGCTGCATCCGGACGACGCCGAGCAGTACTGGCGCGTGCGCAGCCTGCAGCAAGTGGTGGGCGATGGCCTGCTGCTGCAATGCCAGTTGCGCTGGCGCCACAAGGACGGCAGCTGGCACTGGTTCGACATCCGCGAGCAGGCCCTGGCCCGCGACGACAAGGGCCGGGTAAGCCGCCTGATCGGCGTCGCCAAGGACATCACCGAACAGATCGAAGCCGCCGAATCCATGCGCGAGAGCGAGCGCCGCTACCGCATGCTGGCAGAAAGCATCAGCGACGTGATCTTCACCACCGACAACGAACTGCAGCTCAACTACGTCAGCCCATCGGTGCTGCCGGTGCTGGGCTACAGCGCCGAGTGGACCATCGCCCACGGCTTCAACGGCATGGCCGCCGACCCGCGGCAGATGGCCACGCTGTTCGAGCAGCTGGAACAGATCCGCAACGCCCTGGGCAACCCGCAGCGCCTGGCCGACCTGCGCAGCCAGATGCCTTCGCGCCTGTTCCTCTTCGACTGCATGCGCGCCGACGGCCAGAAGATCCCGGTGGAACTGCGCACCATGCTGATGTGGGACGAATACGGACGCTTCGAAGGCATGCTCGGCGTCGGCCGCGACATCAGCCAGCAGCGCCGCGCCGAGAAGGACCTGCGCATGGCGGCGACGGTATTCGAGCACTCGACCTCGGCCATTCTGGTCACCGACCCGGCCGGCTACATCGTCCAGGTCAACGAAGCCTTCTGCCGCATCACCGGGCACCAGGCCAGCGAGGTGCTGGACCAGCTGCCGTCCATGCTCACCGCCGACCGCCAGCAGGCCAACCAGCTCAACTACATACTCGGCCAGCTCAACCAGCGCGGCAGCTGGGAGGGCGAGATCTGGCTCAAGCGCCGGGTGGGCGAGAACTACCCGGCCTGGGTCGGCATCACCGCGGTGCACGATGAGGACGGCGACCTGGTCAGCTACGTCTGCTTCTTCAGCGACATCAGCGAGCGCAAGGCCAGCGAGCAGCGCATCCACCGCCTGGCCTACTACGACGGCCTGACCCACCTGCCCAACCGCACCCTGTTCCAGGACCGCCTGCACACCGCCCTGCAACACGCCGAGCGGCACCAGGAATGGGTGGTGCTGATGTTCCTCGACCTCGACCGCTTCAAGCCGATCAACGACTCCCTCGGCCACGCCGCCGGCGACCGCATGCTCAAGGACGTGGCGGTGCGCCTGGCCGCCTGTGTCGACGAGGACGACACCGTCGCGCGCATGGGCGGCGACGAATTCACCCTGCTGCTGCAGCCGCGGACCACCCGCGAGGGCGCCCTGAACCGGGCGATCCACGTCGCCGAACAGATCCTCGCCAGCCTGGCCCGCCCCTTCATCCTCGAAGGCCGCGAATTCTTCGTCACCGCCAGTATCGGCATCGCCCTCTCGCCCCAGGATGGCCGCGAACTCAGCCAACTGATGAAGAACGCCGACACCGCGATGTACCACGCCAAGGAACGCGGCAAGAACAACTTCCAGTTCTACCAGGCGGACATGAACGCCCGCGCCCTGGAGCGCCTGGAACTGGAAAGCGACCTGCGCCACGCCCTGGAGCAGGGCGAATTCCTGCTCTACTACCAGCCGCAGTTCTCCGGCGACGGCAAGCGCCTGACCGGGGTCGAGGCCCTGCTGCGCTGGCGCCATCCCAAACGTGGCCTGGTGCCGCCGGGCGAGTTCGTCCCGGTGCTCGAAGAGCTCGGGCTGGTGGTCCAGGTGGGCGACTGGGTGCTGAACGAAGCCTGCCGCCAGCTCAAGGCCTGGCACCAGGGGAAGATGCGCCTGCCGAAGATCTCGGTGAACATCTCCGCCCGCCAGTTCGCAGACGGCCAACTGGCCGAGCGCATCGCCGCCATCATCGAAGACAGCGGCCTGCCGCCGGCCTGCCTCGAACTGGAGCTGACCGAGAGCATCCTGATGCGCGACGTGGCCGAGGCCATGGACATCCTGGAGAACCTCAAGCGCCTGGGCCTGTGCATCGCGGTGGACGATTTCGGCACCGGCTACTCCTCGCTCAACTACCTCAAGCAGTTCCCCATCGACGTGCTCAAGATCGACCGCAGCTTCGTCGACGGCCTGCCCGACGGCGAGCGCGACGCCCAGATCGCCCGCGCCATCATCGCCATGGCCCACAGCCTGAACCTGGCGGTGATCGCCGAAGGCGTGGAAACCCACGCCCAGCTGGGCTTCCTTCGCGAGCACGGCTGCGACGAGGTGCAGGGTTACCTGTTCGGCCACCCGGTGCCAGCGGCCCAGTTCGAGCGCCTGTTCGGCACCAGCGCCAATTTCATCCTCAGCTGAAGGCCGCTCCGCCGCCCCGGGGAACTGCAGTTGTAGGAGATTCGTGCGTAGGGTGGAAATCCCTGTGGGGATTTCCACCATCGGTGCCTTGCACGACCTCGATGGTGGATAGAACAGCGCTATCCACCCTACAGGGCTCGTGTCGGCTTCGGCATCTTGAGCTCCATTCGTCCATCCCATGACCGACCTTCATATGCCAGCCTGCGACCGATCAGGTAGAATGCGCGACTTTCCCCTGCACCGATCCTTAAGAGGACCGCCATGTTCAGCCGTGATTTGACCCTCGCCCGCTACGATGCCGACCTGTTCGCCGCCATGGAGCAAGAAGCCAAGCGCCAGGAAGAGCACATCGAGCTCATCGCCTCCGAGAACTACACCAGCCCGGCGGTGATGGAAGCCCAGGGCTCCGTGCTGACCAACAAGTACGCCGAAGGCTACCCGCACAAGCGCTACTACGGCGGTTGCGAGTACGTCGACATCGTCGAGCAACTGGCCATCGACCGCGCCAAGGAGCTGTTCGGCGCCGACTACGCCAACGTCCAGCCGCACGCCGGTTCCCAGGCCAACGCCGCGGTCTACCTGGCCCTGCTCAATGCCGGTGACACCATCCTCGGCATGAGCCTGGCCCACGGCGGCCACCTGACCCACGGCGCCAGCGTCAGCTCCTCCGGCAAGCTGTACAACGCCGTGCAGTACGGCATCGACGCCAATGGCCTGATCGACTACGACGAAGTCGAGCGCCTGGCCGTGGAGCACAAGCCGAAGATGATCGTCGCCGGCTTCTCCGCCTACTCCCAGGTCCTGGACTTCCCGCGCTTCCGCGCCATCGCCGACAAGGTAGGCGCCTACCTGTTCGTCGACATGGCCCACGTGGCCGGCCTGGTCGCCGCTGGCGTGTACCCGAACCCGGTGCCCTTCGCCGACGTGGTCACCACCACCACCCACAAGACCCTGCGTGGTCCCCGTGGCGGCCTGATCCTCGCTCGCAAGAACGAAGAGATCGAGAAGAAGCTGAACTCCGCCGTATTCCCCGGCGCCCAGGGCGGCCCGCTGGAGCACGTCATCGCCGCCAAGGCCGTGTGCTTCAAGGAAGCCCTGCAGCCCGAGTTCAAGGCCTACCAGCAGCAGGTCCTGAAGAACGCCCAGACCATGGCCCAGGTCTTCATCGAGCGCGGCTTCGACGTGGTTTCCGGTGGCACCCAGAACCACCTGTTCCTGCTCAGCCTGATCAAGCAGGACATCACCGGTAAGGATGCCGACGCCGCCCTCGGCCGCGCCTTCATCACCGTGAACAAGAACTCGGTGCCGAACGACCCGCGTTCCCCCTTCGTCACCTCCGGCCTGCGCATCGGCACCCCGGCGGTCACCACCCGCGGCTTCAAGGAAGCCGAGTGCCGTGAACTGGCCGGCTGGATCTGCGACATCCTGGAGAACATGGGCGACGAGTCCGTGATCGACGCGGTTCGCGAGAAGGTCAAGGCCATCTGCGCCAAGCTGCCGGTTTACGGCAAGTAAGCGACAGCGCAATGAACAAGCCCGGCGAATGCCGGGCTTTTTCTTGGGCGTGTGGATTGGTAATCCGGCGTAACGCTGCTTCGTATTCGGGTGCTCGGCTCATTGCCCAGTGGGCGTCGGCTTTCTGTTTCGCCCTCCCGGGCGACTCCCTTTTGCAATCGCCCAAAAGGAAGCAAAACGCTTGCCCCGGCATCCGGCCCGGCTACGCCGGGTTCCCTCCTTCCATCACTGTTCCAGGGGCACGGCGCGAAGGGCCATCCATGGCCCTGCGCGCCTCTCGCGGCATCCATGCCGCTCATCCCCTTGACTCGCTACGCTCGCCCTTCGGGCCAGCCTGCGGCTGTTACTCCGCTGCGCTTCGTTTCACAGCGACTCCACTCGGCCTCCTGAAGGGGCGGAGTCGCCGCCCCACCGCTTTCGCACAGTTTCAGATCGCTGTTGGCTTCAGGATGGTTTGTGCCTCGCCGGCGCGCGTCACCCCTCGCCCGCTTGCGGGAGAGGGGCCGGGGGTGAGGGATACATCCGACCGCACAAGGCCAGATGATTCCAATCACACAGCGCACCACC
Organism: Metapseudomonas cellulosilytica; assembly: GCF_049334135.1. Lineage (NCBI taxonomy): Bacteria > Pseudomonadati > Pseudomonadota > Gammaproteobacteria > Pseudomonadales > Pseudomonadaceae > Metapseudomonas > Metapseudomonas cellulosilytica. The sequence goes on from NZ_JBHZGN010000014.1 coordinate 106,280, forward strand.
ACACTCTGTGATTACCCGCCCTCAGGCTATCCTTACAGCGCACGCACCGCCTTGATCCTCTGCCACACCTCATCAACCCGCGCCTTCTGCTCCGGCGTCAGGCGCTCCAGGAAGTACAGGCGCTTGCGCTCGGCCTGGTCGGGCACCAGCGCCGGCTGCTCCTGCGCCAGGCGAACCATCTCGGGGTGGTCGGCGGCCAGTGGCGAATAGAAGCGCGACGCCAGGGCATTGCGGCGCGCATTGCCGGGTTCGAGCAGGTAGTCGACAAAGCGGTAGGCCAGGTCCGGCCGCGCCGCATTGGCCGGAATCGCCAGGCTGTCGATGAACACCAGCGCACCCTCGTCAGGAATCCGGTAACGCAGCGCCGGGTTGCGCTCCGCCGCCGTCAGGGCATGGCCGACCCAGGCCATGGCCACGCAAAGCTTGCCGCCGGCAAGGTTGTCGACGTAGCGGTCGTTGTCCAGGTTGCGCACCTGCCCCTGCATGGCCTGCAACTGTTCACCGGCCTGGTCGATCTGGCGGGTGCCGCCCAGGCTCAGGTTGCGCCCGCGGTAGTTGAGCCAGAGCGACAGGGTTTCCTCCGGTGCATCCAGCATGCCCACACCGCACCCGGCCAGCCGCCCACGCTGCTGCTCGTCGAAGAGCACGCTCCAGCTGTTCGGCAAGGGGCCGCCGAAGGCAGGCTCGGCCAGGGACGGGTTGCTCACCAGGCCCACCGAACCCCAGAGATAGGGCACCACGTAGCGATTAGCGGAATTGAAACCGGCGAGCATGGCCAGCAGCGCAGGGTCCAGGCTGGCATGGTGGGGCAGCCGGGCGAGATCCAGGGCCTGCAGGCGCTTTTCCCCTATCAGCCGGGTGAGCTGGAAATGCGAGGGCACCACCAGGTCGTACTTCGCCGGTCCGGCCAGGGCCGCGTCCAGTTCAGCGGCGGTGCTGAAGGTGTCGTACTCGACACGGATGCCGCTCTCGTGCTGAAAGGCAGTCAGCACCTCGGGCTCGATGTAATTCGTCCAGTTGTAGACCCGCAGGACCTCTTCGGCATGCGAGAGCCCCGCCAGGGCCGATAACAGCAACAGGCACAACGTCTTCTTCATGGCTCCCTCCGCCCTGCTCCCATGAGGGCTGAAAGGGATTAGAGGCATCGCGGCCGCCGCTGTCATGGCGCTGGCTGCCAGACGCTTGTGCCTGGCTGCCGGAATGCCGCTTTCATGAACGCGTCGACAGTTTCGCTACGCCGCCGGATATGCCCTGGAAAAAGAAAGCGCCACGACAAGGCGTGGCGCTTCGATCTGGCGGTGGACAGCTCAGCAACAACGCACCGGCCTTCCCTTGCCGCCGCCATAGCGCGCCTCCTGCCGCTCACGGAAGAACGCCTCGTAGGTCATCACCGGCTGGTCCGGGTGCTTGCTGCGCATGTGCTCGACGTAGTTGTCGTAGTCGGGCATGCCCACCAGCATGCGCGCCGCCTGCCCCAGGTACTTACCCATGCGGCTGAGATCATTGAACATGCGAGCCTCCTCAGGCTTCCGGAATCGGCTGGAAGGGCGATTCCTTGTCCGTACGCTCCGGCTTCATCCAGGCGTTCCTGCCCACCTTGAAGGCGTAGAACAGGACGCTCAATACCACGAAGAGGAACAGCGCGGTCAGGGTCGCGTTGGTGTAGGCGTTGAAGATCACATTGTGCATCTGGCCGATGTCCTTGGCCGGGGCCAGGATCTGGCCGGCGTCCAGGGCGTCGCCGTACTTCTTGGCCAGGGCCAGGAAGCCCACCGCCGGGTTCGGGTCGAGCAGCTTGATCATGCCCGCGGTGGTGGTGCAGATCACCAGCCACACGGCCGGCAGCAGGGTGACCCAGACGTAGCGCTGGCGCTTCATCTTGATCAGCACCACGCAGGACAGCAGCAGGGCGATACCCGCCAGCATCTGGTTGGAGATACCGAATAGCGGCCACAGGGTGTTGATGCCGCCCAGCGGGTCGATCACGCCCTGGTACAGCAGCCAGCCCCACATACCCACACAGCCGGCGGTGGCGATCACGTTGGCGGTCCAGGATTCGGTACGGCTGAGGAACGGCACGAACTCGCCCAAGAGGTCCTGCAGCATGAAGCGCCCGGCGCGGGTGCCGGCATCCACCGCAGTGAGGATGAACAACGCCTCGAAGAGGATCGCGAAGTGGTACCAGAAGGCCATGGTGTTCTCACCCGGCAGCACCTGGTGGAGGATCTGCGCGATGCCCACAGCCAGGGTCGGCGCACCGCCGGCGCGGGCCAGGATGGTGTGTTCGCCGATGTCCTTGGCGGTGGCCTCCAGCACCTCGGGGGTGATGGCGAAGCCCCAGTTGCTGACCGCCGCGGCGACGGCGGTGACGTCACCACCCACTACAGCCGGCGGGCTGTTCATGGCGAAGTACACGCCCGGATCGATCACCGAGGCGGCGACCATGGCCATGATGCCGACGAAGGACTCCATCAGCATGCCGCCGTAACCGATGTAGCGGGCGTGGGATTCGTTCGCCAGCATTTTGGGCGTCGTACCGGAAGAAATCAGCGCATGGAAGCCGGACACGGCACCACAGGCGATGGTGATGAACAGGAAGGGGAACAGGGCGCCCTTCCACACCGGCCCGGTGCCGTCGACGAACTGGGTCAGCGCCGGCATCCTCAGCTCCGGCATGGTGATCAGGATGCCGATGGCCAGGGCGATGATGGTGCCGATCTTGAGGAAGGTCGACAGGTAGTCACGCGGTGCGAGGATCAGCCACACCGGCAGCACCGCGGCGACGAAGCCGTAGCCGATCAGCATCCAGGTGATCTGCACGCCGGTGAAGGTGAACGCCGGGCCCCAGACCGGGTCGGCAGCCACCTGGCCACCGAGCCAGATGGAGAACAGCAGCACCGCGACGCCCACCACCGAGATCTCGCCGATGCGGCCCGGGCGGATGTAACGCATGTACAGGCCCATGATCATGGCGATGGGGATGGTCGCCATCACGGTGAACATGCCCCATGGGCTTTCGGCCAGGGCCTTCACCACGATCAGCGAGAGCACCGCGAGGATGATGATCATGATCATGAAGGCGCCGAACAGCGCGATGGTGCCGGGGATCTGGCCCATTTCAGAACGCACCAGCTCGCCCAGGGAGCGGCCGTTACGCCGGGTGGAAATGAACAGCACCATGAAGTCCTGCACCGCGCCGGCCAGGACCACCCCGGAGATCAGCCAGAGGGTGCCGGGCAGGTAGCCCATCTGCGCGGCGAGCACCGGGCCCACCAGCGGGCCGGCGCCGGCGATGGCGGCGAAGTGGTGACCGAAGAGCACGTGCTTGTTGGTCGGCACGTAGTCCAGACCGTCGTTGTTCAACACCGCGGGCGTGGCGCGGGTGGGATCGAGCTGCATCACCCTGTTGGCGATGAACAGGCTGTAGTAACGGAAGGCAACCAGGTAGATGGCGACGGCGGCTACCACTATCCACAAGGCGTTGATCGCTTCGCCACGGCGCAATGCAACGACGCCGAGCGCGCAGGCGCCGACCACGGCCAGCGCAGCCCAGGGCAGGTGGCGCAGGACGCTGTTGTTATCGTTCATAGGAAGCTCCGAATGAATAAACAAACAGGCTTGCAAAAGTTTAGTCGCTCTGCGGCCCTGGGGAATCGGACCGGTATCTGGATTGGACCTTTCAGCGACCGGGGGTTAGAAAAAAGCCGGGCATGGCCCGGCTTTCTTATGCGTTGATGCGCTTAGCTCGGCTGCTTGGCATAGCGAGCCAGCTGCTGGTCGCGACTCATCACATCCAGAGTAGCGGCGAGCACCTGCTCCCCGGTCACGTCCGGTGCGGAGAAGATGGTGGAGAAATTGGCCTGGGTGACCTGGGCGAAATGGGCGCGGTCGCCCTGCTCGATGCCCAGCAGGGTGGCGTAGGCATCCAGCGCCTCACCCTTGCCCTGGGCCATGTCCTCGGCGATGTTGTCCAGCATACCGTTCATGGCCAGCCAGGAGCGGCCGCCGTAGCCGATGCGAACACTGGAATCGCAGCCGTTGGTCCCGGAGGTCAGGCCGAAGGTGGCGTTGCCGGAGGTGCCGTTGGTGGTGGTCGCCAGCAGGTGGGGAGCCAGACCGCGTTGGCCCTCGAACAGCATGTTGCCCCAGCCGCAGCCCTTGCCTCCGGCTTCATCGGCCTGCGCCGCCAAGCTGGCTGCGCCCAGCAGCCCGACGATCAACCCCTTGCTAAGCAGTCGCTTATCCATATTTGCGCTCCGCATGTATTTATAGAAAAACCGCCTAAGCAGCTTTGGCGACGGTTGAGAAACTGTCAAACCTGTCTGGATGCGCGCTTGCCGGCACAATCGAATGCGGATGTAATTCGCTGCAATCCGGGTCAGTTGCCCCAAGGAGCCCGCCCCAGAGCGCGTCGAATCCATGCCCGTCTCCTGCCGCCGCGCCTTCCTCGCCCTGTTCCTGCTCTTCGCCGCCGGCTGCCGGCCGGAAGTGCCGCCCACACTCGACCAGCAGGTGTACATCTGGCAACGGCAATGGCAGCCCACCCATGCCGACGCCCTGGCCGCCAGCCACGCCGATTTTTCCACCCTGCGCGTGCTCGCCGCCCAGGATCACCCCCGGGCCGGTTGGTCCCGCATCCGGGTAGACACCGAACTGCTCAAGGCCGACGGCCGCCCGCTGGTCGCCGTGGTACGCCTGGATGGCCAACTGCCGGAACTGGACCTGCAACGCGCACGCACGGACATCCTCGCCCTGGTCAGGCATTGGCGCGCCCAGGGGCTGGCCATGCAAGGCCTGGAGATCGACCACGACTGCGCCAGCGCGCGCCTGCCGGGCTACGCCGCTTTCCTTGCTGAACTGCGCCGGGAACTACCAGCCGGCTTGCGCCTCAGCATCACCGCCCTGCCCGCCTGGCTCGACAGCCCTGGCCTGCCCGACCTGCTGCGCCAGGTGGACAGCAGCGTGCTGCAGGTCCACGCCGTCGAGGCCCCGCGGGATGGGCTGTTCGACCCGGGCAGGGCGCTGTCCTGGGCGCGCCGCTGGAGCGATCTCGGCGAGCGTCCTTTCCAACTTGCCCTGCCCGCCTACGGCGTCGCCCTGGTCAATGGCCGGGTAGAAAGCGAAAGCCCCCTGGCGATCGCCGGGGAGCGCCGCGAGCTGCAGGCCGATCCGCAACAACTGGCCGAACTGCTCGCCGCACTGCGCCAGGACCGCCCCAGGCGCCTGAGCGGCATCGTCTGGTTTCGCCTGCCGCTTGCTGGCGACCGCCGCGCCTGGCCCCTCGCCACCCTCAAGGCGGTGGCCCGGGGCGAGGCCCTGTACGCCGACATCCAGCCGCGCATCCGCCAGCAGGGGCCGCTCCACGAACTGGCCCTGGCCAACCTGGGCACCATCGGCGGGCCGCTGCCGGAGCGAATCGAGCTGCCGGCCCAAGGCTGCGAGGCCGCCGACGCCCTGGCCGGCTACGACCTGCAGCGCGACGCCGGGCGCCTGATATTCATCCGCCACACTGACGGCCAACTGCCCGCCGGCCAGCAGCGCGCCCTGGGCTGGGCCCGCTGCCAGCACCTTGATCAAGGAGGATCCCGTGTCTACCCCTGAACGCCGCCATCGCCTGGCACTCGCTGTCGCCTTCTGCCTGCCGGTGCTCAGCGCCCAGGCCTGCGGCCCGGAATTCCCCCTCAGCCTGCTGGATGACCGCGCCCAGAGCCTGGCCGAGCTGCCCGAGGGCAACTTCGCCTTCGAGGTCGCGCGCCTCGGCAAGCCCGTGCCGGGCATCGGCCAGTCGGGCGACGCCACCCTGGCGCCGTACTGGGACGGCAGCAGCGAGCAATACGTCCAGCAGCGCGACGAAATCGAACAGAAGGAACTGGGCGATGCGCTCTACCAGCAGGTCAAGCGCCTACGCAGCCTGACCGACGCCCGCCAGGTGGAGGACCAGGGCCTGGACCTGCCCGCCGAACTGCGCCTCTATACCGCCGGCGCCGTGGCCTTCGGCCAGGCCGATTACGTCCTGGCCAGCGACTACTTCCGCCGCGTACTGGAACTGCCGCCGGAGCAACGCCGCCTGCGCAGTACCTGGGCCGCCTATTCCCTGGGCCGCGCCCAGGCCGGCCTCAGCCGCCCCGAAGGCGTGCCCGCCGAGGAGACCCAGCGCAGCGAGGAGGATCAGCGGCTGTTCGTCCAGGAAGCCGCGCGGGCCGCCACGGAAGCCTTCCGGCAGACGCGCCAGCTCGTCGCCCAGGGCTATGCCGACCCGCTGGAGCTGGGCATCGCCAGCCTCGGCGAAGAAGCGCTGCTGGCCCACCAGGCTGGCGACTGGGCCACGGCCATCCGCCTCTATGCCAGCCAGAGCGCCCACCAGTCCACCACCGGCTACAGCTCCCTGCGCCAGCTGTCCGGCGAGCTGGCACGCCTGCCGGACGAGCAACTGGTCCCGCTGCTCGCCCTGGCGCAAGTCCAGCAATTGCTCACCGCGCAACTGCTCAGCCGCATCGGCTGGTACAACGACCAGCGCCCGAACGATGAGCAGCACCTGGCCGACCTGCTGCTGGACAACGCCGGCGCCGACCTCGCCAACGCCGATCGCCTGGCCGCACTGAGCTATCAATACGGCCGCTACGACAACGCCGCGCGCTTCCTCGACAAGGCCGGCGACAGCGGCCTGGCCTGGTGGCTACGGGCCAAGCTGGCCCTGCGCGACGGCGACGCCACCCGCGCCGCCGAGGCCTACGCCAAGGCCGCCCGTGCGTTCCCCGCGGAGGAGGACTGGGGCTACCGGCGCACCGCCAACTGGGACTACGAAACCGTCAAGCCACGCTGCCGGGTGAACGGTGAGAACGCCATCCTCTCCCTCCAGCGCGGCGACTACCTGGACGCCTTCGACCTGCTGCTGCGCAGCGACGACATCTATTGGTGGGACGCCGCCACCGTCGCCGAGCGGGTACTCACCCTGGAGGAACTCAAGGGCTATGTGGATGCCAAGGTGCCGGCCGCCAAGCCGCAGACCGAAGCCGAGCGCGAGCGTTACCAGCCGCGCCCGCCGGCCGCCCGATTGCGCGACCTGCTGGCCCGGCGCCTGCTGCGCGAAGGCCAGTACGCCGAGGCGCTGCCCTACTTCGACAGCGATGCACTACGCGATGCCGCCCGCCGCTACGGCCAGGCGCGGATCGATGGGGAGAGTCGCTGGACCTCCGCCGGCCGCGCCGAAGCGCTCTACCAGGCGGCGGTGATCGCTCGGGAACAGGGGATGGAACTGCTGGGCTACGAGATGTCACCGGACTTCCAGAGCCTCGGCGGCGCCTTCGCCCTGCGCCAGGTCGGTCCGCAGGAAGCCGGCGGGCTGCTCAGTGCCGACGAGGCCAAGCGGCAGAACGCCAGCCTCGCCCAACCCAACAGCCGCTATCACTACCGCTGGGTCGCCGCCGCATTGGCCGGCCGCGCCGCCGACCAGTTGCCCCACAGCAGCCAGGCCTTCGCCGCCGTGCTGTGCAAGGCCAGCGGCTGGCTGCTCTACCGCGACCTGACGGGCGCGCGCGCCTACTACCGACGCTATGTGGAGGAAGGGCCCTATGTACCCTGGGCGGCCAATTTCGGCCAGGACTGCGAAGCGCCGGACTTCGACGCCGCCGCCAGGCGTGTCCGGGAAGAACGTGGGCAATGGCTGCGAACCCGCCTGCGTCCGTACAAATACCTGCTGGCTGGCGCCCTGACCCTCGGCATCGCGATCTGGTTGCTCAGGCGCCGCCGGGTCGCCTGATCGGGCCCGCCAGCCTTGTCTATAGTGGTTGAAACTTCGCAGGAGCATGGACATGAGTGAAACCGCCAACGAACGTCGGCGCTTCCACCGCATCAATTTCGACGCCGCCACCGAAGTCGCCCAGGGCGACAAGTGCTGGGCGGTGGAACTGCACGATGTGTCCCTCAAGGGGCTGCTGGTGATGCGTCCTGCGGATTGGGCGGGCGACCCGGCGCACCCCTTCGAGGCCTGCATCAGGCTCAGCGACGAGATTCAGGTGCGCATGGACGTCGACCTGGCCCGTGCCGAGGGCAACCAGCTCGGCTTCATCTGCCGCCATATCGACCTCGATTCCATCAGCCACCTGCGCCGGCTGGTGGAGCTCAACCTGGGCGACGAAGAACTGCTGGAGCGGGACCTGGCGGCACTGGGGGAGCAGTAGTTTCCAGCGGCCCTCACCCCAGCCCTCTCCCGCGAGCGGGAGAGGGGGCCGCAGGTGCAGCCCCGTAGGGTGGGCTTCAGCCCACCATCGGTGTCTTGCCTAGCCTCGCTGGTGGATAGAAAAGCGCTATCCACCCTACACGGCTGACGCGGCACCGCCTTGTAGGAGCGAATTCATTCGCGAAAGCGGGGTTTCCCCTTACTCGAACAAGGCGTCCAGCGCCTGCTCCAGCCGGGTCACCGCCACCACCTCAAGACCGGGCGGCGCTTCCTTGGGGGCGTTGCCCTTGGGCACGATGGCGCGTTTGAAGCCGTGCTTGGCCGCCTCCTTCAGGCGCTCCTGGCCGCTGGGAACCGGACGCACCTCGCCGGACAGGCCGACCTCGCCGAACACCAGCACATCGTGGGCCAGGGGCCGGTTGCGCAGGCTGGAGATGATGGCGGCGATCAGCGCCAGGTCGGAGGCCGTTTCCAGCACCTTGACCCCGCCCACCACGTTGAGGAACACGTCCTGGTCGTAGGTGGGGATGCCGCCGTGACGGTGCAGCACCGCCAGCAGCATGGCCAGGCGGTTCTGGTCCAGGCCCAGGGTGACGCGGCGGGGGTTGGCCAGGTGACTGGTGTCCACCAGCGCCTGCACTTCCACCAGCATGGGTCGCGAGCCTTCCCAGGTGGCCATCACCACGCTGCCGGGCACCGACTCCTGGGCCCGGGTGAGGAAAATGGCCGACGGGTTGGAAACCTCCTTCAGGCCCTTGTCGGTCATGCCGAACACGCCCAGCTCGTTGACCGCGCCGAAGCGGTTCTTCACCGCGCGCAACAGGCGCAGGCGGCCGTCGGACTCGCCCTCGAAATACAGCACGGTGTCCACCATGTGCTCCAGCACGCGCGGGCCCGCCAGGGCGCCTTCCTTGGTCACGTGGCCGACGAGGAAGATCGCCGTGCCGCTCTGCTTGGCGAAGCGCACCAGCAGGGCCGCGCTCTCGCGCACCTGGGCGACGCCACCCGGGGCGGACTGCAGTTGCTCGGTGAAGATGGTCTGGATGGAGTCGATCACCATCACCTTGGGCTGCTCGACCCGGGCGGTGGCGATGATGCTTTCGATGCAGGTCTCGGTCATCACCTTGAGCTTGTCTTCCGGCAGGCCCAGGCGGCGGGCGCGCATGGCCACCTGCTGCTGGGACTCCTCACCGGTGACATAGAGCGCGGGGAAACGCGCGGCGATGTTGCAGAGGGTCTGCAGGAGGATGGTGGACTTGCCGATGCCGGGGTCACCGCCGATCAGCACCACCGAGCCGTCCACCAGGCCACCGCCTAGGACGCGGTCAAGTTCGGTGGACGCGGTGGAGAACCGCGGCATCTCCTCGACACTGACTTCGGCCAGGGTCTTGATCTGCGCCTGCTGGCCAGCCCAGCCGCCGCGCCCGCCGGACGACGCGGCGGCGCCCTCCAGCACGGTTTCCACCAGGGTGTTCCAGGCCCCGCAGTCGGCGCACTGGCCGGCCCATTTGGGGAAGGTGGCGCCGCACTCGGTGCAGCCGTACATGCGCTTGGCCTTGGCCATCAGCGGACTCCGTCGAGAAAACGAAAGCCCGCATGATAGCGGATCAGCCGCCGCAGCCGCCCCCGCAGTTGCAGCACTGACCGCTGGCGCGCCGGCGCTGGCGTTCCAGGTCCTGGCGCAGAGCATCCAGGCGCATCTGCAGGACGGTCAGGCTCGAGCCGTCTTCCGGCTCGCTGCCCTCCTCGACACGCGCAACGCGATCTTTCAGCAGGTCGTACTGCTGTTGCAGGCGCTCAAGGCGCTCGATGGCTTCCCGACGCTCAGGGATGGACGGCGACGCGGACGAAATGTCCGCGCCGGGCAACTGGGTGGTGGCAGGCATGGGGCGGTCTCCGGCTATTGGATGCCCCAGCCTATCGGGCCACCTCCCCGGCCCCGTTGATCCCGGTCAATGCCGAGCTCAGCCCCTGGCTTTCTTGAGCATTCGGGCGATTTCGTCCTTGAGGGCGACCCTCTGCACCTTCCAGTCGTGCAGGGTGTTGTCGTCGAGGGCCTGGTTGCCGTCCTCGACTTCGTAGATGCGCGAATCCAGATCCTGGTACTCCCCCGCCAACCGGGCAAAGTGCGCGTCGCTCTGCAGCAGCGAACGCATGGTGTCCTTGAACTCCGGGAATTCACGGTTGAGCGGGTGATGTTCTAATGGCATGGCAGCGACCCTCCTCTTGCAGCCTCCCTCTCAGGCTAGACCAGGCCCCGGGGCCGGGAAGCGCCGCCTGACGGAAACCTGGCCCGGGCTTGGCACTGTCCATGCAGGCCCCTAGCATGTGCACCCCGCACAAGGAGGTGGCCAGCGCTGGCAGCCTCTGTTCGCTGAATTACACTTCAGCCTTAAAACCAGAACCTCAGGGAGTGAAACATGAGCCTGCTCAGTGAATTCAAAGCCTTCGCCGTCAAGGGCAATGTGGTCGACATGGCCGTGGGCATCATCATCGGTGCCGCCTTCGGCAAGATCGTCTCGTCCTTCGTGGGCGATGTGATCATGCCGCCCATTGGCCTGCTGATCGGCGGGGTGGACTTCTCCGACCTGGCCATCACCCTCAAGGCCGCCGAGGGCGACATCCCCGCGGTTGTCCTGGCCTACGGCAAGTTCATTCAGACAGTGCTCGATTTCGTCATCGTCGCGTTCGCCATCTTCATGGGGGTCAAGGCGATAAACCAGCTCAAGCGCGAAGAGGCCGCCGCCCCCGAGGCTCCGCCGGCCCCGAGCAAGGAGCAGGAACTGCTGACCGAGATCCGCGACCTGTTGAAGGCGCAGCAGAACAAGTAGTCCTGCGGCGCATCGCGGAAAAGATGACGGCGCCTTATCGGCGCCGTTGTTGCTTTTACCTGTAGGGGCGAATTCATTCGCCATGGGTCGCGAAGCGGCCCCCTTGGATTTGCAGGGCGGACCTGCGGTCCGCTTGGCGAATGAATTCGCCCCTACAAGACCTTCCCGACCTACACCATCGGCGTCAGGAACAACCGATTCACCCGCCTTTCCTTCACCTCGATCACCTTGAGCCGCCAGCCCTCGACCTCCAGGGAGTCGCCGGTCGCCGGCAGGCGGTCCAGCAGGCTCATGGCCAGGCCCGCCAGGGTCTGGTAGTCCTCGCCAGGCTTGGCGGCAAAGCCGACGCGCTCGCCCAGCAGGCTCAGGTTCACCGCGCCGCTGACCTTCCAGCCGCCCTCGCAGGGCTCGATATCCATACCGTCCACTTCGCTGGCGTCAGGCAGCTCGCCGGCGATGGATTCGAGGATGTCGGTCATGGTCAGCAGGCCCTCGAAGCCGCCGAACTCGTTGACCACGAAGGCCACGTGGGTCGAGGCCTTGCGCATCCCTTCCAGGGCGCCCAGCACCGACGCGCTTTCCGGCAGGTTCGGCGGGACGCGCCGCAGTTGCTCGATATCCGGATCCTCGCCCTGCAGCAGCTCGCGCAGCAGCTCCTTCTTGTGCAGGTAGCCCAGGGGCTCATCGACGTTGCCGCCACGGATCACCACCAGGCGCGAGTGGGGCGAGCGCAACAGGGCGTCGCGGATGGCCTCGCGCGGTTCCTCCAGGTCGATGCGCTCCACCTCGCCGCGGTGGGTCATCAGCGTGCGGATCGGGCGCTCGGCCAGGCCCAGCACGCCACTGATCATGATCCGCTCGCGGCGGTCGAAGGGCACTTTGCCAACGTCGTTGCCGTCGAACAGATCGGCGATTTCCTCGCCCACCTCCTCGGCCTCCACGCCGCGCCCGCCCAGCAGGCGCAGCACGGCATGGGCGGTGCGCTCACGCACGCTACGGTCGCCCTGGAGCTGGCGTTTGCGGCGCCAGCGCACCAGCTGGTTGGCGGCCTCGATCAGCAGGGAGAAGCCGATGGCGGCGTACAGGTAGCCTTTCGGGATATGGAAGCCCAGGCCCTCGGCGGTCAGGCTGAAGCCGATCATCATCAGAAAGCCCAGGCACAGCATGATCACCGTCGGGTGGGCGTTGACGAAGGCGGTCAGCGGCTTGCTGGCGATGATCATCAGGCCGATTGAGACGACCACGGCGATCATCATCACTTCCAGGTGCTCGACCATCCCCACGGCGGTGATCACCGCGTCCAGGGAGAACACCGCGTCCAGCACCACGATCTGCGCCACCACCGGCCAGAACAGGGCGTAGGTACGACTGCCGGCCTGGCTGTGCACACGGCCCTCCAGGCGCTCGTGCAGCTCCATGGTGGCCTTGAACAGCAGGAACACACCACCGAACAGCATGATCAGGTCACGGCCGGAGAAGCTCTTGCCGAGCACCTCGAACAAGGGCGTGGTCAGGGTCACCAGCCAGGAGATGCTGGCCAGCAGGCCCAGTCGCATCACCAGCGCCAGGGACAGGCCGATCAATCGCGCGCGGTCGCGCTGATGGGGCGGCAACTTGTCAGCCAGGATGGCGATGAACACCAGGTTGTCGATACCCAGGACGATCTCGAGGACGATCAGGGTCAGCAGGCCCAGCCAGGCCGTGGGGTCAAGTATCCATTCCATGGCGGTCAGGCTCTCGGAGAAATATTACGGGCAGGCGCGGACCACGCCTGCTGGCGTTGCGTCGACATGCACGAAGAGTGGGCAGCAGGGCGCTGCGATTCGAATTGGCGCGCGGGGACGCCGTTGGGAAGGGGGGCCGCACCCTGGCGTGCAGGGGGCGGCTTACAACTGTCGCTGTCCATTGGTTTCCGGTTCGGATAAACGGACTGCGAATGCTAGGTCAGAAAATCGCCAGCTTTAAGCCGGAAATCTTTACCAATGATGTATGAAATCTCTTAACGCCTACGGAACAACGGTCTGGGCTCTATCACCGAACGTCCATAGAGCACGCTCACGCCTGCCAATCCCTTGAGCGCATCCTCGGCGGATTTGTCCTCGCGCACGGCAAAGGCATCGAAGCCGCATTGGCGCATATGGCTGAGCTGGTCGCGCAGCACGTCGCCCACCGCCCGCAGCTCGCCGCGCCAGCCCAGGCGGGTGCGCAGCAGGTAGGCCTGGCTGTAACCACGGCCGTCGCGGAAGCTGGGGAAATCGACAGCGATCAGGGGCACGCCGTCGAACAGGGGGGCCAGTGGCTCGACTTCGTCATCCGGAAGAAGCAACAGGCCGTCGCCGCCATCGCGCTCCTGCCAGAGCGACAGCGGCAGGATCAGCGGCCCGGCAGGCAAGGGCTCCTGCGCCTCGCGCACCAGGGTCCAGGGGTCGTCCACCAGGCGCGCCTGGCCGTCCAGCAACTTGATCAGGTTGTTCATGCCGGCACCTCCGCCTTGGCGTAGACCCGTTCCTTGAAGGGCTCCAGGCCGATGCGCCGCACCGTGTCGATGAAACGCTCCTCCGGCTCGCGGTAGGCGCGGAAGGTCTCCACCACCTTCTCGATCACATCCGGCACTTCCTCGGCACTGAAAGATGGGCCGATCACCTTGCCCAACTCGCTGTCCATGCCCTGGGCGCCGCCGAGGGTGATCTGGTACCACTCGCTGCCGCCCTTATCCACGCCGAGGATGCCGATATTGCCGATATGGTGGTGGCCGCAGGCGTTCATGCAGCCGGAGATGTTCAGGCTCAGCTCGCCCAGTTCCTGCAGCGCGGCTCCGTCAGGGAAACGCGCCTGGATCGCCTGGGCGATGGGGATGGACTTGGCATTGGCCAGGGAGCAGTAGTCCCCACCCGGACAGGCGATGATGTCGGTGAGCAGGCCGATATTGGCGGCCGCCAGGCCCTGCTCGCGGGCCAGCAGCCAGAGCGCGTGCAGGTCCGCCTTGCGCACATCGGGCAGCACCAGGTTCTGTTCGTGGGCGATGCGGATCTCGCCGAAGCCGAAGCGCTCGGCCCAGTCCGCCACCGCCTCCATCTGCACGGCGGTCACGTCGCCGGGCGGCACATCGGGCCCCGGCTTGGTGGACAGCACCACGGCGGCATAGCCCGGCACCTTGTGCGGCTGCAGGTTGCGCGCGCACCAGTGGGCGAACCCGGGGTCCTGCGCCAGGTGGCTGCCGAAGCCCAGGTCGGCATCGTCGAGACGCGCGTAGGACGGTGCGTCGAAGTTGGCGGCGACCCGCTGGTACTCGGCTTCTGTCAGTTCGGCGGGGCCGTCCTTCAGGTGCTGCCACTCGGCCTCCACCTCGCGGGCGAAGGCCTCGATGCCGAGCGCCTTGACCAGGATCTTGATCCGCGCCTTGTACTTGTTGTCGCGCCGACCGTGACGGTTGTAGACCCGCAGGATGGCCTCGACATAGGACAGCAGGTGGCGCCAGTGCAGGCCGTCGCGAATCTGCTGGCTGAGGATCGGTGTACGCCCGAGGCCGCCGCCCACCATCACCCGCAGGCGCATTTCGCCGGCATCGTCGCGGTAGAGGTAAAGGCCGATGTCGTGCATCTGCACGGCGGCGCGGTCTTGCTCGGCGGCGCACAGGGCGATCTTGAACTTGCGCGGCAGGAAGAGGAATTCGGGGTTGATGGTCGACCACTGGCGCAGGATCTCGGCCAGCGGGCGCGGGTCCAGCAGTTCGTCGGCGGCCACCCCGGCGAAGGCTTCGGTGGTGATGTTGCGCACGCAGTTGCCGGAGGTCTGGATGGCATGCATCTCCACCTCGGCCAGTTGCTGGAGGATGTCCGGCACTTCGGCCAGTTCGATCCAGTTGAACTGGATGTTCTGCCGGGTGGTGAAGTGGCCGTAGCCGCGGTCGTGCTCGCGGGCGATCCACGCCAGGCAGCGCAGCTGGTTCGACGACAGGGTGCCGTAGGGAATGGCGACCCGCAGCATGTAGGCGTGCTTCTGCATATAGAGGCCGTTCTGCAGGCGCAGCGGCAGGAACTCCTCTTCCGACAGCTCACCGTTGATGCGCCGCGCCACCTGGTCGCGGAATTGCGCCACGCGCTCCTGCACCAGGGCGCGGTCGTAGTCGTCGTAGTGGTACATCGAGGGCTCCAGCAAGGCGGGCGGAGGCGTCACTATCGCCAGCGGGGCCGTGAATAAACAGCGCCAGATCTGACGCAAAAAACCGTATCAGATCAGATTGCCGGGTAGCAGCGAGCTCTGCTCGCGAAGCAGCGTCATTCGCGAGCAGAGCTCGTTCCTACATGGGTGACATCCCGACCAATCTGAGCTCTAAAAAGCCCTACGATCTGAGTCTGTTTCCTTTGCAGCGACCTTTCTAGAGTGGCAACCGCTCAGTCTTCCCAACCGAAAGGCCCGCACATGAACACCGCACTCCCGGAACCGACCTACGACTACAAGGTGGTTCGCCAATTCGCCCTGATGACCATCGTCTGGGGCATCGTCGGCATGGGCATGGGCGTGTTCATCGCCGCCCAGCTCGTCTGGCCGGCGCTGAACCTCGACCTGCCCTGGACCAGCTTCGGCCGCCTGCGCCCGCTGCACACCAACCTGGTGATCTTCGCCTTCGGCGGCAGCGCGCTGTTCGCCACCAGCTACTACACGGTGCAGCGCACCTGCCAGGCGCGGCTCTATGGCGGCGGGCTTGCGGCCTTCACCTTCTGGGGCTGGCAGGCGCTGGTGGTGATACTGCTGGTCACCCTGCCCCAGGGCCTGACCACCACCAAGGAATACGCCGAGGTGGAGTTCACCGGTGCGGTGTGGATGGGCATCGTCTGGATCGCCTACGCGGTGGTGTTCTTCGGCACTGTGATGAAGCGCAAGACCAAGCACATCTACGTGGGCAACTGGTTCTTCGGCGCCTTCATCGTGGTGACCGCCATGCTCCACGTGGTCAATCACCTGGCCATCCCGGTGAGTTGGTTCAAGTCCTACTCGGTCTACTCCGGCGCCACCGACGCCATGGTGCAGTGGTGGTACGGCCACAACGCCGTGGGTTTCTTCCTCACCACTGGCTTCCTGGGGATGATGTACTACTTCATCCCGAAGCAGGCCGGGCGCCCGGTGTATTCCTACCGGTTGTCCATCGTGCACTTCTGGGCGCTGATCACCCTGTACATCTGGGCCGGCCCGCACCACCTGCACTACACCGCCCTGCCGGACTGGGCGCAGTCCCTCGGCATGGTGATGTCGATCATCCTGCTGGCACCGTCCTGGGGCGGGATGATCAACGGCATGATGACCCTCTCCGGGGCCTGGCATAAGCTGCGCGACGACCCGATCCTGCGCTTTCTGGTGGTGTCGCTCGCCTTCTACGGCATGAGCACCTTCGAAGGCCCGATGATGGCCATCAAGACCGTCAACGCCCTCTCCCACTACACCGACTGGACCATCGGCCACGTGCACGCCGGCGCCCTCGGTTGGGTGGCGATGATCACCATCGGCTCGCTCTACCACCTGATCCCGCGCCTCTGGGGGCGCGCGCAGATGCACAGCATCGGCCTGATCAACGCCCACTTCTGGCTGGCCACCATCGGCACCGTGCTGTACATCGCCTCCATGTGGGTCAACGGCATCACCCAAGGCCTGATGTGGCGCGCGGTGAACGAGGACGGCACCCTGACCTACTCCTTCGTTGAAGCCCTTGAGGCCAGCCACCCGGGCTTCGTGGTGCGCATGGTCGGCGGCATGTTCTTCGTCACCGGCATGCTGCTGATGGCCTGGAACACCTGGCGCACGGTGCGCGTGGGCGATGCCCGCACCACCGACGCCGTGCCGCAGGCGGTGGCCCATGGATAGCGAGAGCGCCTTCGCCCTGCTCGGCCTGGGCGCGGTGACATTCTTCTACCTCGCCACCCAGGCCAGCCTGGGTGGCAGGAGCCAGCGCCAGTTGGACGAAGCCACCATGCTGCCCTTCGCCGATGACGAACCCGTGGCCCGGCGCA
Source organism: Metapseudomonas cellulosilytica (assembly GCF_049334135.1). NCBI lineage: Bacteria > Pseudomonadati > Pseudomonadota > Gammaproteobacteria > Pseudomonadales > Pseudomonadaceae > Metapseudomonas > Metapseudomonas cellulosilytica. The sequence continues at coordinate 123,295 of NZ_JBHZGN010000014.1, forward strand.
TGGAGCGCGCCACCGGCCGCAGCAGCACGGGGTGCAGATGTCCGGGAAGGTGTGATGGGGGTTGTGCGGGCCAAATCGACATGGAGGCTTGAACCTGTAGGGGCGAATTCATTCGCCAAGCAGGCCGAAGGTCTGCCCTTCAAGATTGCAGGGGGCAGCGTTGCTGCCCTTGGCGAATGAATTCGCCCCTACAACAGCTTCACCCTCCACACAGGCCTACCAATAATTCTCCACCGCCACCTGCCCCGGCCGGCGGCTCAGGCTCAGGTGCATGTCGCGGGCCTTCAGCACCGCACGGGTGTCGTCGATCATCTGCGGATTGCCGCAGAGCATCACACGGGAGTGTTCGGGGCTCAGTGCGAGGCCGGCGGCGCGTTCCAGTTCGCCGTTCTCGATCAGCGTGGTGATGCGCCCGTGCAGCGCGCCGGGCACCTCTTCGCGGGTGACCACCGGGATGTACAGCAGCTTGTCGGCCGCACCCTCGAGGTATTCCAGGTCTTTCAGCGAATGGATCAGCGGCTGGTAGGCCAGTTCGGCGGCGTGGCGGACGCTATAGACCAGGATGATGCGTTCGAAGCGCTCCCAGACTTCCAGGTCCTGGAGGATCGACAGGAAGGGCGCCAGGCCTGTGCCGGTGGCCAGCAACCAGAGGTCGCGGCCATCGGCGAAACGATCGAGGGTGAGGAAGCCGAAGGCCTGCCTGTCCACCATCAGGGTGTCGCCTTCCTCGAGGCGGGAAAGTTCGCTGGTGAATTCGCCGTCCGGCACGACGATGGAAAAGAACTCCAGGTGCTCGTCATAAGGCGCCGAGACCATGGAATAGGCGCGCCAGACCGTGCTGCCGTCGGCCTTGGTCACCCCCAGGCGGGCGAACTGCCCGGCACGGAAGCGGAAGCCCGCGTCGCGGGTGGTGCGCAGGGTGAACAGGCTGGGCGTCAGGGTCTGCACATCCAGCAGGGTCTGACGGGTGAACTTCTCTTCGCTGGCGGTCATACTCCGCTCCCACTCTTTTCCGATTCGTTCGAAGACCGTCCCAGTGTCTCGCAAAGCGGCCTTCAGAAACACCGCCGGTTCTTATGCCTATATTCGCTACGCCTTTCGCCCAGCTCGACCTGGTGCGCCATCCCGAACAGCAGGACGACCCGCTGCAGGCCTTCGATGCCGCCGACGAGTACCTGCTCAACCACCTGCATGAGCAAGGCATCACCGCCCAGACCCGCATCCTGGTGCTGAACGACAGCTTCGGCGCCCTGGCCACCAGCCTGGCGCGACACGCGCAGGTCACCAGCAGCGGCGATTCCCACCTGGGCCGGATCGCCCTGGAGCGCAACCTGGCGCGCAACGCCCTGGCGGATGCGCCACTGCGTTTCGTGCCGGCCAGCGAGGAGGCCGAGGGGCCGTTCGACCGGGTGCTGATCCGCGTGCCCAAGACCCTGGCCCTGCTGGAAGAACAGCTGATCCGCCTGCAGGGCCGGCTCGCCCCCGGCGCCACTGTGGTCGCCGCCGGCATGGTCAAGCACCTGCCCCACGCGGCCGGTGACCTGCTGGCCAAATACGTCGGCCCGATGCAGCCATCACTGGCGGTGAAGAAGGCGCGCCTGCTGATTGCCACGCCGGAGCAGAAACCGGCGGTGGCCTCGCCCTACCCCAGCCACTACCAATTGGACCAGCCGCGCCTGAGCCTGGTGAACCACGCCAACGTCTTCTGCCGCGAAGGCCTGGACATCGGCACCCGCGCTTTCCTGCCGCACCTGCCACGCAGCCTGGCGAATATCCGTGCGGCGGACCTGGGTTGCGGCAACGGCGTGCTGGGCATCGTCTACGCCCTGGCCAACCCGCAGGCGCGGATGACCCTGGTGGACGAGTCCTACATGGCGGTGCAGTCCGCGCGGGAAAACTGGCGCGCCGCCCTGGGCGAGCGCCCCGTGGATATCCGTGCAGGCGATGGCCTGGCCGAGCAGCCGGCGGACTCCCTGGATCTGGTGCTGTGCAACCCGCCCTTCCACCAGCAGCAGGTGGTGGGCGACTTCCTCGCCTGGCGCATGTTCGTGCAGGCGCGCAATGCGCTGGTGACCGGGGGCGAGCTGTGGATAGTGGGCAACCGCCACCTGGGCTACCACGCCAAGCTCAAGCGGCTGTTCCGGGGTGTTGAGCAGGTGGCGGCGACGCCGAAGTTCGTGGTGCTGAAGGCGAGCAAGTAGCTCTGCCGCACATCGCTCGGACTCACCTCCGGGCGACAAAACCCTGTAGGGGCGAATGAATTCGCCCCTACAGCCAATTCCGGGCGTACGCCTAGTGCGTACTCAACCCCGCCGCCGACATGAACATGCGCAGCACGTAGGCCACCACGCCAAGCGCCAGCACGCTGAGGGCCCAGATGCCCACCAGCCAGCCAAGGCGCTGCCACAGGGGTTTCTTCTCGGGTTCGCCCATGGCGACGCTCCTAGTGATAGCCATCTTCCACCCGCACCTTGCCGCGGAACACGTAGTAGCTCCAGGCGGTGTACATCAGGATGAAGGGGATGATGAACAGCGCGCCCACCAGCATGAAGCCCTGGCTCTGCGGCGGCGCCGCCGCGTCCCAGATAGAGATGGACGGCGGGATCACGTTGGGCCACAGGCTGATGCCCAGGCCGCTGTAGCCGAGGAAAATCAGCACCAGGGTCAGTACGAAGGGCGCATGGTGGGCATTGTTGGCCACTGCCCGCAGCAGCGCCCAGGTGCACACCAGCACCAGGATCGGCACCGGCATGAACCAGAACAGGTTGGGCAGGCTGAACCAGCGCTGGGCAATCTCGGCGTGGGCCAGCGGGGTCCAGATGCTGACGATGCCGGTGATGCCCAGCAGCACCAGCACCAGCGGACGCGCCAGGTCATGCATCTGCTGCTGCAGGCGGCCTTCGGTCTTCATGATCAGCCAGGTGCAGCCGAGCAGCGCGTAGGCGGCGATCAGGCCCAGGCCGCAGAACAGCGGGAAGGGCGCCAGCCAGTCCAGGGAGCCGCCGGCGTAGGCGCGGTTCACCACCGGGATGCCCTCGATGTAGGCGCCCAGGGCCACACCCTGGAAGAAGGTGGCGGCGATGGAACCGCCGATGAAGGCCTTGTCCCAGAGGTGACGCTTGGCCGGCTTGGCCTTGAAGCGGAACTCGAAGGCCACGCCACGGAAGATCAGCCCCAGCAGCATGAAGATCAGCGGCAGGTACAGCGCCGAGAGCACCGTCGAATAGGCCAGCGGGAAGGCGCCGAACAGGCCCGCGCCGCCCAGGATCAGCCAGGTCTCGTTGCCGTCCCAGACCGGCGCCACGGTGTTCATCATCACGTCGCGCTCGCCGTCATCCTTGACGAAGGGGAAGAGGATGCCGATTCCGAGGTCGAAACCGTCCATCACCACGTACATCATCACGCCGAAGATGATAATGATGGCCCAGATCAGTGAAAGGTCGACGCCCATGGTTCAGTTCCTCGGCAGGGTTGCAGCGTTGTCTTCATCGTCCATGCCCTCTTCGGTCGCCGAGAGCGGGCGCGCAGGGGTGCGGTGCTGGCCGGGGCCGCCGGTACCCAGTTCCTTGCCTTCGTCGGTGACCGGGCCCTTGCGCACCAGGCGCATCATGTAGCCGAGGCCCGCCCCGAAGAGCACGAAGTACACCACCACGAAGCTCACCAGGGTCAGGCTCATCTGGGCCACGCTGTGGTTGGACACCGCCTCGCTGGTGCGCATCAGCCCGTAGACCACCCAGGGCTGGCGGCCCATCTCGGTGGTGAACCAGCCGGCGAGCAGGGCGATCAGCCCCGAAGGCCCCATCCACAGGCAGAGCAGGAGGAAGGGCCGCGAGCGGAACAGCCCGCCGCGCCAGCGCAGCCACAGGCTCCAGACGCCGACCAGGATCATCAGCATGCCCAGCGCGACCATGATGCGGAACGACCAGAAGACCACGGTGGAATTGGGGCGGTCCTCCTTGGGGAACTCCTTCAGCGCCGGCACCTGCTTGTCCAGGCTATGGGTCAGGATGATGCTGCCCAGGTAGGGAATCTCCACCTTGAAGCGGGTTTCCTCACGTTCCATGTCCGGCCAGCCGAAGAGGATCAGCGGGGTGGCCTCGCCATGGCTGTTGTCCCAGTGACCTTCCATGGCGGCGATCTTCACCGGCTGGTGCTTGAGGGTGTTGAGGCCGTGCAGGTCGCCGATGAAGGCTTGCACCGGGGCGACGACCAGGGCCATCCACATGGCCATGGAGAGCATCTTGCGGATCGCCGGGTTGTCGCGACCGCGCAGCAGGTGCCAGGCCGCCGAGGCGCCGACGAAGAAGGCGGTGGCGAGAAAGGCGGCGGTGGCCATGTGCAGCAGGCGGTAGGGGAAGGACGGGTTGAACACCACCGCCAGCCAGTCCACCGGTACCACGCGGCCATCGATGATTTCAAAGCCCTGCGGGGTCTGCATCCAGCTGTTGGAGGCGAGGATCCAGAAGGTGGAAATGATGGTGCCGATGGCCACCATGACCGTGGAGAAGAAGTGCAGGCTCGGTCCCACGCGGTTCCAGCCGAACAGCATGACGCCGAGGAAGCCTGCTTCGAGGAAGAAGGCGGTGAGCACCTCGTAGGTCAGGAGCGGCCCGGTGACCGAGCCTGCGAAGTCGGAGAAAGCACTCCAGTTGGTGCCGAACTGATAGGCCATCACCAGGCCGGAAACCACGCCCATGCCGAAGTTGACGGCGAAGATCTTCGACCAGAAGTGATAGAGGTCGCGGTAGACCTCCTGCCCGGTCTTCAGCCACAGGCCTTCCAGCACGGCGAGGTAGCTCGCCAGGCCGATGGTGATGGCCGGGAAGATGATGTGGAAGGACACGGTGAAGGCGAACTGCATTCGGGCGAGATCGAGAGCCTCCAATCCGAACATGGCGAATCCTCTAATCAGGTTGATACGGGCACACGCCCCGCTCGACTCCATTGGATGGAGGAGACAGGCCGAGCGCAATTGTTCTTTTAGGTCGGGGGCTGCTACAGGTGGATGAAGAGCCAGGTTGGCCCTTCACAGATCCGCACCGGAGGTTTTGACGCGGATCAAGCAATGCCTAGAGATTAGCCGGTTCGTGCGCGAGGGAATCTGTGGTTCGTTGCCGCGCGACAGGTTGCCGCAACCCTCACCCCCGGCCCCTCTCCCTGAAGAGGAGAGGGGTGACTCGCGCCTGATATCGCGGTGCTCGCCGTCAGACCAGACCCGATCAGAGCATGAAGGCTACAAGCGGCACGGACTAACTCCCCTCTCCCTTCAGGGAGAGGGGCTGGGGGTGAGGGCCTCTGGGCTGTCCACATCGCGCAGCACACCCGGATCATCCACCCCCACCGCCACCCAGGCCGAGGCATGGGCGCGCAGGACCCGGCGGGCGCCTTCGTCGCCGGTGAGCTGCTGCAGCTCGGCCCAGAATTGCCGCCCGAACAGCACCGGGTGGCCACGTTCGCCCTGATGGACCGGGAACACGATGCGCGCGGCATCGGCCCTGGCCAGCAGCGCGTGCAGGCTGGATTCGGCGATCCAGGGCATATCCCCCAACAGCACCGCGATGGCATCGGCCCGGCCTGTGGATAACGCCCGCACCCCGGCCGCCAGGCTGTGGCCCATGCCTTGCCCGGCGTCCGCGCAAAGGATGATGCTGCAATCGTCCGGCAGCCCAAGCGCCACCGGGTCATCCTCCGGGCGCAGCACCAGGTGCACCTCGCCGAACACCCGCCGTGCGCCCTCCAGGCTGGCAGCCAGCAGGGTGCGGCCGTCAGCCAGGGTGGCGCGGCGCTTGTCGCTGCCGAAGCGGCTGCCGAAGCCGGCGGCGAGGATCAGGGCGGGGACGGTGGGCATTCAGCGACTCCGAGGTGATGAATCTGTAGGGGCGAATTCATTCGCCAAGGGCAGCGCAGCTGCCACCTGGACCTTGTTGGGCAGACCTTCGGCCTGCTTGGCGAATGAATTCGCCCCTACAAGGTATCAACCGCCTTACACCCGCTCCCGCGCAATCCCATTGCGCACCCGCAGGATATCCGCCAACACCGCCAGGGCGATCTCCGAAGGCGTCTTGCTGCCCAGGTTGAGACCGATGGGGGCGATGATGCGGGCGATTTCCGCATCGTTCAGGCCGCCGACCCGGCGCAGGCGCTCCAGGCGCTTGGTACTGGTGGCCATGGAGCCCATCACGCCGATGTAGAAGGCCTCGGTGCGTACCGCCTCGATCATGGCGAGGTCGTCGATCTTCGGGTCGTGGGTCAGGGCGACCACGGCGGTATCGGCATGGCAGCCGCCCAGGCGGATGAACTCCGAGGGCAGCTCGCGGCGGATTTCCACTCCAGGCAGCTCGACGCCCTGCAGCGCCTCGTCGCGGGGGTCGCAGAGCACCACCTCGAAGCCCAGGCTCTGGCCGAACTCCGCGCACACCTGGGCCACCGTGGAATAGCCCGCCAGCAGCAGACGCTGGGCAGCGCCGACGCGCAGGTGCAACAGGTCGCCGTCGCGTTCCACCCTGGGCCCGTGCTCACGGTCCGGCAGCAAGCGGCGCGCACCGTCAGGCAACGAGACTTCGCGGATCAGCCGGCGCTGGCCGGCCAGGGCGCTTTCCAGTTCGCGCAGGTGGGCCTGGACGTCGCAGTCCGATGGCAGGTTTTCCACCAGCACGTCGAGAATGCCGCCACAGGGCAGGCGGATCGACGATTGGCTGTCGCTGCCGTCGCCGTAGCGCACCAGTTGCACCGGCTCGGGGAAAGCCCCGGCGGCCAGGCGTTCGAGGAAGTCATCCTCCACGCAGCCGCCGGACAGCGAGCCGATCCAGTGCCCGGATGCATTGGCCGCCAGCAGCGAGCCCGGTGCGCGGGGCGCCGAGCCGTAGGTGGCCAGGACGGTGCAGAGCCACACGCGCTGGCCGGACGTGGACCATTCCAGGGCCTTGCGCACTACCAGCAGGTCAAGGTGTTGCATCGGGATATCGCCTTCAATGGGACTGGACTTCGCCGCGCAGCTCCGCGACCTGCGCCGGAGCCACCTCGTCCTCGAGGCCTCCCCAGGACTGGCGCAGGTAATTGAGCAGGTCGCGCATCTGGCCGTCGTCGAGTTTATCCCTGAAGCCGGGCATTGGCTGCATGCGCTCGAAGCCGGTGAAATGCTGTTCGCGGATGCCGTCGTCGATCACCCGCACCAGGTTGCGCGAGTCCGCCAGGCGCAGGGTGGTATTGCCGTTCATCGCCACCGCCACGTGGGGCACTCCCTCACCCGCCGCACCGTGGCAGCCAGCACAGACATTGAGGTAGTGCTGGCGCCCGCGCTGGGCGCTCTCGCGCAGCTGGTCTTCGGCCACGGCGGCGATCTCGCGCGGTGCCGGTGGCTGCTCGCCGAGCAGGTAGGTGGCCATGGCGCGGTGGTCATCCTGGGGCAGGAACTGGGTGCTGTGGTGCAGGACCGGGTACATCTCGTTGAACACCGAGCCCTGCTCGCTGATGCCGTGCTTGAGGAAAGTGGTGAGGTCGTCCGTGGTCCAGCCGCGTTCGGCCAGGTCCTTGGCCAGCAGGCTGGGCGCCTCGTAGCCGAGGATGACACCGCCGCTCATGCGCAGGTCCTGCTGCAAGGCGCCAACCGCATTGCGCGGGGTGTGGCACTCGCCGCAGTGGCCGAGCACTTCCACCAGGTACTGGCCGCGCTGCCACGCTTCGCCCTTGCCGTCGGCCGGTGCCAACTGCACGCGGTTCTTGTAGAGCATGTTCCAGAAGGTCATGCCGAAACGGACGTTGAAGGGGAAGGCCAGGTCGGTCTTGGGGCTCGGCTTGGCGACGGGCTCCAGGCTCATCAGGTAGGCGTAGATGGCGTCGGAGTCTTCGCGCTTGAGCAGGTGGTAGGAGGTGTAGGGCATGGCCGGGTAGAGCTTGCTGCCATCCCTGCGTTCGCCCTGGGTCACCGCCTTGTAGAACTCGTCGGCGCTGTAGTGGCCGATGCCGTGCTCCTTGTCCGGGGTGATGTTGGTGCCGTAGATGGTGCCGAACGGCGATACCAGCGGCAGGCCGCCGGCGTATTCGGCGCCGCCCTCGACGCTGTGGCAGGCCACGCAGTCGGCGGCGCGGGCCAGGTACTTGCCGCGCTCGATCTGGGCCTGTTCCGCCGCCTGGGCGGCCAGGGGCAGCAGCAGGGCCACGAGGAAAATCCCACGCATCATCAACCCTCCTTGACCAGGCCGAGGCCTTCCACCACTTCGCGCGCGGCGTTGTAGTAGCGGACGTAGCCGGTGCAGCGGCAGATGTGCTTGCCCAGGGCGTTCTCGATCTCCCCTTCCAGTTCGCTGCGCTTGACCGGCTGGCGCTGGAGCTTTTCCACCAGCACGGTGGCGGCGTTGACGTAGCCGGGGGTGCAGTAGCTGCACTGGAAGGCGAACTGGTCGATGAACTTCTGCTGGACGGGGTTCAGCTCGGTCACCTCGCCCTTGGCGTCACGCTTGGCGTGGCCTTCGATGGTGCGCACCTGCTTGCCGTCGAAGAAGTGCGCGCCGGTGATGCAGGTGCGGATTTCCTCGCTGGTGCCGTCCGGCTTGTCGAGGATCGCCACGCAGGCGTGGCAGACGCCCTGGCCGCAGCCCAGGCGCGAGCCGGTGAGGTTCAGGTGTTCGTGGAGGAATTCGATCATCATCAGGTCGTCGTCCACGGTGAAGGGACCGACGGCCTGGCCGTTGAGAGTCATGCTGAGGGCGCGCTTAGCCATGGAGGGCCTCCTTGATGCGGGCCGGAGTCAGGGGAAGGTCGCGCAGGCGCTTGCCGGTGGCGTGGGCCACGGCGTTCACGATGGCGCCGACCACGGGGATCATCACCACTTCGGCGATGCCCTTGGCCGGGTCGCTGGGCGACAGCGGCGGCAGGATTTCGGCGGTCTGGGTCCAGACGGCGCAGTCCTTGGCGCGGGGCAGCTGGTAACGGTTGAAGTTCCAGGTGCCCTCGCCGGGGCCGCCCTCGTACTTCGGCATCTCTTCCAGCAGCGCATGGCCGATGCCCATGGCGATGCCACCTTCCAGCTGGCCGCGCACCAGTTCGGGCACGATTACGCGGCCGCACTCCAGCCAGGAGTGGTGGTTGATTACCCGCGCATCAAAGCTGCCCTTGTTCACCTTCACTTCCACCAGCGTGGCCACCGGGCTGTAGTAGGTGACCATGGCGTTGTTCAGCTGGGTCGGCGGGTAGTTGATGGAGGCCCGGTCCAGCAGGTGGAAGCCGTGGCTGGTCATCTTCGCCTTTTTCGCCTCGGCGGCACCGTCGCCGTACTTCACTGCCACGGCGTCCAGGGGGAAGGTGTCGCGACGGCCGTCGATCTCGAATTCGCCCGCGGCCCAGGACCAGCGGTTGAAGCCGTGGACGCTGACACCGGTGACCAGGCCCAGCTCATGGGCCTTGTGCGCCAGCAGCTCGAACGGAATCGGCGGCAGGCCGTTGGCGGTCAGCTTGCCTTCCACCCAGTTGGCATCCTCGCGGCGCACCACGTAGGGGTTGGCCAGGCCGCCGTACTCGCCGCGGCCCCAGATGGCCAGGGCCGCTGGCCACAGGCCGTGGTTGAAGAGGATGCGCGCCGCCTCGCGGGTGCCGTGGCCGGTGTAGTAAGCCGAGTTGGTGGCCGAGGACGGCGAGGCCAGCTTGCCGACCCAGCGCGGGTTCTTCAGCGCGGTGTCCTGCTCGGCCTGGCTGATCAGGTAGGGGTTGCCGCTGGTGGTCAGCGCCAGCTCCGCCCACTCGGTCTCGCCGGTGCGGATCTCGTCGGCCGGGCGGCCCAGGTAGTCGGCCACCAGCAGGGCCTGGGAGGTGGCCATGCCGGTGCCCATGTCGATGGCGATCTGGCGCAGCTTCACGCGGCCATCGGCGGTGAACTCCAGGCTCGCCATGGGCGCCTCGGAGCCGGTGCCGAAGTCCTTCTGGCAGATGGCGAAGCCCACGCCGTACCAGTTGTCCGGGTCCTTGGCCTCTTCGGCGCGCTTGCGCGCGTCGCGGTTCTTCCAGATCTCGTGCTGCGACGCCTTGTCGAGAATCTCGTCCAGGCGCAGCGCACCGGCGGGAATGGCGCCCTGGGTGTTCTTCATGCCGGACTTGAAGACGTTCTTCTTGCGCAGCTCGATGGCGTCCACACCCAGGCGGCCGGCCACTTCGTCCACCATCATCTCGGTGGCGGCCATGGTCTGCAGGGTGCCGTAGCCACGCATGGAGCCGGCCTCGACACCGCGGGAATGGTAGGCGGTGGCGGCCAGGTCGCTCTGCGGCAGGTAGTAGATGGACTGCGCGGCGGTAGCGCCGACCGCGGCCACCGAGGGGCTGTAGTTGATGCGGCCGCCACCGTCGACGTCCATATGGGCGCGGAAGATCTGGAACGACAGGTCGTCCTTCTTCACCGCCAGTTGGTAGTGCATGTCGAAGGGGTGGCGCTTGATGCCGCTCTGGAACTGCTCGTAGCGGTCATTGGCCAGGCGTACCGGCACGCCGTCGCCGTACATGGCGGCCAGGGCGGCGTAGAAGACGAAGATGTTGTTGTCCTTGGAGCCGTAACCCACGGTGTAGCCGGGATGCATGTTCAGCTTCTGCACCTTGAAGCGCGACGGTGCCAGCATGTGGGCGGTCTGCTCGGCCGCTTCGAAGGGGCACTGGGTGGCCACCACGAAATGCAGGGTGCCGGTGGCGGCGTCGTACCAGCCGTTACCGTTGTCCGCTTCCAGGGCGGCGGGCTCGATGGACTGCGTGGTGAAGCGCTCGTCGAAAACCATCCAGCCTTCCGGCGGGCTGGCCAGCGTCGCTTGCATCTGCTCGGCGTGGTAGATGCCCTGGGCGGTCAGGTCACCGGCGGGGTTGCCGGCGCCCCAGGTGGGTTTGCGCTCGCGGATCAGCGGGAACAGCATGCTGTCCTTCAGGCTGGAGAAGGTGTCTGGCTCGAAGGGCGTGGCGCCGCCGACGCGGACGAAGCGGAAGCTGCCGTAGGGGTCGCGCTGGAACAGCGGGGCCTGGGCGCCGTAGCGCACCACCTTCTCGTTGAACTTGAGGATGTTCTTCGCCCGGCGGAAGCGGTCGAAGTCCTTCCAGATCAGCAGCGCCACCGGGTGGCCGATGAACATCGGCACCTGTCCTTCCGGCAGGAAGGGATCGGGGCTGTGGCCTTCGGGGAAGGCGATGCCGTCCTTTGCCAGGTCGGCGGCGGTCACCACACGGTCGGGCTTCAGTTCGTCGCCCAGCATAGACAGGTCGATGCCCTGGTACAGGTGGTCGGCACGGGTCGCCTTGAGCAGCAGCGCATGGCCCTGCTGCTGCGGCCAGCCGGGCATGTCCTTGGCGCGGATATCGCGGGCGAACACCTTGCCGCCGCAGACCTTGCTGACGCCATCGATCCGCCCACGGGCCTGGCCGCCGGCGGTGTACCAGGGCTCGGGGGTGATCGTGACCTGGTCCTCGAACAACGCGGCGAAGGCCTTGCTGCCGAGCGGCGCGAGGGAGATGCCGATACCGGCGACGACGCTGCCCTGCAGGAAGGCGCGACGGGATAGTGCGGGAGTGGACATGCCCGTTTCTCCGGGGCCAGGCGGGGCCGGACCCAAATTTTGTGCAATAAACGGTAGCCGGCCCTTCCGGGGGGAAGGGCCGTAACAAGAATAGTCTGGGGGATGAACCTGACTTGAAGGTCAAATTCTAACGAAATCACCGACAGACACAAAGAGGAAATCTGTCTCTTTAGTCAGAAAATCCCTTCGGGCGACTCGCTGATCGAACGCTTTGTCCGGCAAATGCAACCGCATGTTTCATCTGGCGTGCTAGGCTGCGGCACCGATAGCAACCTAAGCATTTTCGGATATGTCCCAGCCCACTCTCCTACGCCATCACCGCCCCTTCCTGGCTTTCTGGTTCGCGCGCGTCTGTACGGCAAGCGGCTTCCAGATGATCACGGTCGCCATTGGCTGGCATATCTACGAACTCACCGGCAACGTCCTCGACCTGGGCCTGGTGGGCCTGGTCGAGTTCCTGCCCCGGGTGATCTTCATGCTCCACACCGGGCATGTCGCCGACCGCTTCGACCGCCGCCGTGTCGCCGCGCTCTGCCAGGTGCTGCAGGCCCTGGTGGCCGGGGTACTGGTGTTCGCCAGTGCCACCGGCAGCGCCAGCCGCGAGCTGATCTTCCTCATGGCCTTTGTCCTCGGTGCCGCCCGCGCCTTCGAGATGCCCGCCACCCAGGCGCTGCTGCCCAACGTGGTGCCCAAGGAGCTGTTCCCGCGCGCGGTGGCCGCCTCGGCCTCGGCCATGCAGGCCGCCACCATAGTCGCGCCGGCCCTCGGCGGCCTGCTCTACGCCTTCGGCAGCCTGTGGGTCTACGGCCCGACCGCGGTGATCTACCTCGCCGCCTGTGCCCTGATGCTCGGCCTGTCGAGCAACCAGCAGCAGGCCAGCAAGGCACCGGCCAACCTGGAGAACCTGCTGGCCGGCATCCGCTTCATCCGCAGCCGCCCCGACATTCTCGGCGCCATTTCCCTGGACCTGTTCGCCGTGCTGCTCGGTGGCGCCACCGCCCTGCTCCCGGTGTTCGCCAAGGACATCCTGCTCACCGGCCCCTGGGGCCTCGGCCTGCTGCGCTCGGCGCCGGCGGTGGGCGCGCTGCTGATGTCCTTCTGGCTGGCGCGCTTCCCCATCGAGCGCAACGTGGGCCGCATCATGTTCACCTCGGTGGGGGTGTTCGGCGTGGCCACCATCGCCTTCGGCCTGTCCACATCCTTCTGGTTCTCCCTGGCGGTGCTGGCTGTGCTCGGCGCCGCCGACATGATCAGCATGGTGATCCGCGGCGCCTTCGTGCAGTTGCACACCCCGGATGAGATGCGCGGCCGGGTCAGCGCGGTGAACGGCCTGTTCATCGGCGCCTCCAATCAGCTCGGCGAGTTCGAGTCCGGCGTCACCGCTGCCTGGTTCGGCACCGTACCGGCGGTGGTGATGGGCGGCGTGGGCACCCTGCTGGTGACCGGGCTGTGGATCAGGCTGTTCCCGAGCCTGGCGCAGCGGGACAGGTTGCACTGAATCCGCCCTGGGCGTGAATCCTTGTAGGGGCGAATTCATTCGCCAAGCAGGCCGAAGGGCTGCCCTGCAATACAGCGGGGGGCGGCGGTGCCGCCCTTGGCGAATGAATTCGCCCCTACAGATGGAGCCCGCTCCGATCAGGGCACCAGCATCGCCTTGGCGATTTCATTGCGCTTGGCCTTGCCGCACAGCTGCTCCACCAGGGTCAGGGCGAAGGCCAGGGCGGTGCCGGGTCCCTGGCTGGTGATGCAGTTGCCGTCCACCACCACCGGCTGGTCGACGAAGGTGCAGCCGGACAGGCGGTCGCTGAAGCTCGGGTAGCAGGTCATGCGCCGCTGGCGCAGCACGCCGTAGGGCTGCAGCGCCATGGCCGGGGAGGCGCAGATGGCGGCGAAGAGGCGGCCGGCCTTGGCCTGCTCGCGGACCTTCTCGGCCAGCGGCTCGTGCTCGCCCAGGCGCTGGGCGCCGGGCATGCCACCGGGCAGGACGATCAGGTCATAGTCCTGGGCCAGCACATCCAGCAGCATGGTGTCGGCGGTCAGGCGGGTGCCACGGGCCAGGGTGATCATGCGGCGGGTCTCGATGCTGCCCACCACCGTCTTCACCTCGGCGCGCCGCAGCACGTCGATGAGGGTCACCGTTTCCAGGTCTTCCACGCCTTCGGCGACGGCGATCAGGGCCTGGAGATGAGGTTGTGTATGCATGGCGTTCTCCTTTTCCTGGAAACCGAAGCTGTCCGTCCGGTCATAAATTCACCGCTTCTGGGCGAGCTGGTATGATGCGCGCCTTTTTCCAGACTGGCAGAGAAAAGTCCGTGGCGCCCGCGCGCGCCGTGCAATTGTGCTTTGCTTTTCGCCAGCTGAATGACAACGACGCGGTGCGTCACGGGGAGCCCACACATGCTGGAGAAGCTGTTCCAACTCAAGGCGCACGATACCAACGTGCGCACCGAGATCCTGGCCGGTCTGACGACCTTCCTGACGATGGCCTACATCCTGTTCGTCAACCCGGCCATCCTCGGTGAGACCGGCATGGACAAGGGCGCGATCTTCGTCGCCACCTGCCTGGCCGCCGCCATCGGCTCGGCCACCATGGCGCTGATCGCCAACTACCCCATTGCCCTGGCTCCCGGCATGGGCCTGAATGCCTTCTTCACCTACAGCGTTGTGCTGCAGATGGGCCACACCTGGCAGGTGGCACTGGGTGCGGTATTCCTCTCCGCCTGCATGTTCTTCGTGCTCTCGGTGTTCAAGATCCGCGAGTGGATCATCAACAGCATCCCGCTGGAGCTGCGCTCGGCCATCGCCGCCGGCATCGGCCTGTTCCTCGGCCTGATCGCCCTGCAGAAGGCCGGCATCGTCACTGCCCACCCGGTGACCATGCTGACCGTCGGCGACCTGACCAAGCCCGAGCCGATCCTCGCGGTACTCGGCTTCTTCCTCATCGTCGCCCTCGAAGCGCGCAAGGTGACCGGCGCCGTGCTGATCGGCATCCTCGCCGTGACCATCGCCGGCATCGCCCTGGGCGTGTCGCAGTTCGGCGGCGTCTTCTCCATGCCGCCGTCGCTGGCGCCCACCTTCCTCCAGCTGGATATCAAGGGGGCCCTGGAAATCGGCCTGGTGAGCGTGATCTTCGCCTTCCTCTTCGTCGACCTGTTCGACAACTCCGGCACCCTCATCGCCGTGGCCAAGAAGGCCGGGCTGATGCGCGCCGACGGCTACATGCCGAAGATGGGCCGCGCCCTGATCGCCGACTCCACCGCCGCCATGGGCGGCTCGCTGCTGGGCACCTCCACCACCACCAGCTACATCGAGTCCGCCGCGGGCGTCAGCGCCGGCGGCCGCACCGGCCTCACCGCCATGGTGGTGGCGATCCTGTTCCTGCTGGCCCTGTTCCTCTCGCCCCTGGCGGGCAGCGTACCGGCCTTCGCCACCGCCCCGGCGCTGTTCTTCGTCGCTGTGCTGATGGCCTCCGGCCTGGCCGAGATCGACTGGCATGACCTGACCACCGCCGCCCCGGTGCTGATCACCACCCTGGCCATGCCCTTCACCTATTCCATCGCCGACGGCATCGCCTTCGGCTTCATCGCCTGGGCCGCGATCAAGACCCTGGCCGGCCGCTACAAGGAACTCAGCCCGGCCCTGGTGATCCTGGCCGTGCTCTTCGTTATCAAGATGGGTTACTTCCACTGATGAGTCGTCCCCAGTTCGACCCGGCGGCCTATGCCGCCCAGCTCACCGAGAAGACCGCACGCCTGAAGGCGCTGCTGGCGCCTTTCAGCGCGCCGGAGCCGGAAGTCTTCGAATCCCCCCGCGAGCATTACCGCCTGCGCGCCGAGTTCCGACTGTGGCGCGAGACCGGCAGCGAAAACCGCCACTACGCGATGTTCGAAGCCGGTGACAAGTTCACCCCGGTGCTGATCGAGGACTTCCCCATCGCCAGCCGCCGCATCAACGAGCTGATGCCGCGCCTGAAAGCCGGCTGGCAGGCTAGCCGGGTGCTGTCGTTCAAGCTGTTCCAGGTGGAATTCCTCACCACCCTGGCCGGCGATGCGCTGATTACCCTCTGCTACCACCGCCCGCTGGACGAAACCTGGCAGGCCGAGGCCGAGAAGCTCGCCACCGAGCTGGGCGTTTCCCTGGTGGGCCGCTCCAAGGGCAAGCGCATCGTCATCGGCCGCGACTATGTCGAGGAAGAACTGACCGTCGCCGGCCGCCTGTTCCGCTACCGCCAGCCGGAAGGCGCCTTCACCCAGCCCAATGGCGAGGTGAACCAGAAGATGCTGGGCTGGGCCTTCGATGTGCTGGGCGAGCGCCAGGACGACCTGCTGGAGCTCTACTGCGGTAACGGCAACTTCACCCTGCCGCTGGCCACCCGCGTGCGCCAGGTGCTGGCCACCGAGATCAGCAAGACCTCGGTCAACGCCGCCCTGGCCAACCTGGCCGACAACGCCGTGGAAAACGTCACCCTGGTGCGCCTCTCCGCCGAGGAACTGACCGAGGCGCTGAACGAGGTCCGCCCGTTCCGCCGCCTGGCCGGCATCGATCTCAAGGGCTACGCGTTCGGCAGCGTCTTCGTCGACCCGCCGCGCGCCGGCATGGACCCGGACACCTGCGAACTGACCCGCCGCTTCGACCGCATCCTCTATATCTCCTGCAATCCGGAGACCCTGGCGGCGAATATCCAGCAGTTGAGCGATACCCATAAGGTCACGCGCTGCGCCCTGTTCGACCAGTTCCCCTATACCCACCACATGGAGTCGGGCGTGCTGCTGGAGCGGCGCTGACACCCTCTCCCCCGGCCCCTCTCCCTGAAGAGGAGAGGGGTGACGCTCGGCCCAACTTCGGAGCCAGACGGTGAATGCAGGGCACGGGGCAGGATGCTCCCCTCTACGCGCCATCCAGCTTGCGCAGCGCCGCGAAGGCCAGCCCCGCCGAGACCACCTCGAACAGCAGCGCGTAGAGGTTGAACGTCTGCTCCAGGCCGCCATCCAGCCAGAGGCCACTGATCCGCCCCAGGGCCATGGCAATATAAATCAGCACCAGCAGATCCAGCGCCGCCCGAGCCAGTTGCAGGCGCAACTGGCTCAGCAACAGGAAAGCGGCGATACCCAGCGGCAGGCAGCCGTAATAGGCGCGCACGTCGGTGACCGCTGACGGGTCCATCAGCAGCGTGCCGCTGAGGCTGGCCATCTGCTCCGGACGGATGAAGTAGGCCAGCCCGACGACGGTGAGGATCAGTGCCTGCAGGCCCAGCAGGATGCGGGTGAAGAGCATCGCCTGGTCTCGCAATGGGTGCAGGAAATCAGCATAGACCCCACAACAGTCTGAAACAGACTGTCACTTGGGACCTGGCCGGCACGGGGCTATGCTGCCCCTCTTTTTCTCCAACCTGCATGGCGCAAGGAGCCTCACATGCGATCCCTCCTCCTGTTGACCACCCTGTTCGCCGGCATCGCCCAGGCCGCCGAGCCCGTGACCATGGACGTCTACCGCGACCCCAACTGCGGCTGCTGCAAGGCCTGGATCAGCCACCTGCGTGATAACGGCATCCAGGTCCGCGACCACGAGGAAACCAATATGACCGCGGTGAAGATGCGCGTCGGCGTGCCCTACCAGCTCGGCTCGTGCCACACCGGCTTGGTGGACGGAAAGTTCGTCGAAGGTCACGTGCCCGCCAGCGACGTGCTGAAGCTGCGTGAGCGCCCGGACCTGCTGGGTGCAGCCGTACCCGGCATGCCCATCGGCTCTCCGGGCATGGAGATGGGTGATCGCGTCGAGGCCTACCAGGTGATAGGCGTGGCCCAGGGTGGCAAGCTGAGCGTGCTGAGCGAGTATCCTGCACGCTGAGCGATCCCTCTCCACCGACGGCCGCCTGATGCGGCCGTCCTTCCTTCTGGAGCCTGAAATGGACTATTGGCAAGTCGATGTTTTCGCCGAGCGGGTCCTGGCCGGCAACGGCCTGGCCGTGTTCCCCGATTGCCGCGGCCTTTCCGCTGCCGCCATGCAGGAACTGACCCGCGAGCTGCGGCAGTTCGAATCGATTTTCCTGACGCCGCTGGACAGCGCCGACGCCTTCGCCGCACGGGTATTCACCGTTGAAGAGGAGCTGCCGTTCGCCGGCCACCCGATCCTCGGCGCCGCCGCGCTGCTGCACCACCTGCACGGCGGCGACGCCGAAGCCAGCTGGCGACTGCAGCTGCCGGAGAAGCAGGTGCGCATCGCCACCCGCCGCCAGGGCAAGGGCTTCTATGCCGAGATGGACCAGGGCCGCGCCGAGTTCGGCCAGGTTCTGGACGACGCCGGCGCCGATGCCTTCGCCGCCGCCTTCGGCAGCGAACGCGATCGCCGCTACCCCGCCCAGGTGGTCAGCACCGGCCTGCCCTACCTGCTGCTGCCGGTGACCGCCGCGGGCCTGGCCACGGCGAAGCAACGCGAGTTGCTGGATGACGCCCTGGCCGGCATCGGCGCGGCGTTCGTCTTCCTGATGGACGTGGACGCCCGCGAAGGGCGCACCTGGGACCCGCTGGGCGTGGTGGAGGACATCGCCACCGGCAGCGCCGCCGGCCCCGTGGCCGCCTGGCGCGTGGCCCAGGGGCTGGACCTGCCGCGCAAGTCGTTCGCCCTGGCCCAGGGCCGCTTCCTCGGCCGGCCGAGCCGGCTGGATGTGCACGTCGACGAAGCCGGCAACGTGCTGGTGGGCGGCGCCGTGCAACTACTGGCACAAGCCCGCCTGTTGCCGGCCCTGGCGGAGCTGGGCTGACGACCGGGCTGGCGGCATGGGCCAGCAGCGTCAACACTGAACAATTCTCAGCAAGAAGAGAGAGAGTGATCATGCGCTGGCAACGTGCGCGTCGCAGCGACAACGTCGAGGACGCCGGCGGCAGCGGCATGCGCCTGGGTGGCGGCAAGGGGCTGGGCCTGGGCGGTATCGCGATAGTGGTGGTGGTGGCGCTGCTGATGGGCGAGGACCCGCTGCAGATCCTCGGCCAGATGGCCCAGCAGAACGCCTCGGTCAATCCCCAGCAGCAGTCGGCCATGCCCAGCGGCGCACCGGAGGAGCGCGAGTTCGTTCGCGCCATCCTCGGCGATACCGAAGATACCTGGCGCGCCATCTTCCAGGCCGCCGGCCGCCAGTACCAGGATCCGACCCTGGTGCTGTTCAACGGCGGCGTGCAATCGGCCTGCGGCTTCGCCTCCTCCGCCGTCGGCCCCTTCTATTGTCCGGGCGATCGCAAGGTCTACCTGGACCTGGACTTCTTCGAGGAATTGGCCGATCGCTTCGAGGCAGCCGGCGACTTCGCCCAGGCCTATGTGATCGCCCATGAGGTGGGCCACCACGTGCAGACGCTGCTGGGCGTCTCCGCCAAGGTCAACGCCGCCCGCCAGCGTGGCGAACAAGTGGAAGGCGACAACGGCCTGCTGGTGCGCCAGGAACTCCAGGCCGACTGCCTCGCCGGAGTCTGGGCCTATCACGCGCAGAAACGCCTGGAGTGGCTGGAGCCAGGGGACCTCGACGAGGCCCTCAACGCCGCCAACGCCATCGGCGACGACCGCCTGCAACGCCAGGCTCGCGGCCAGGTGGTGCCGGACTCCTTCACCCACGGGACTTCGGCGCAGCGGGTGCGCTGGTTCAAGATGGGGTACGAGCGAGGGGAAGTGGGGCGGTGCGATACGTTTGCGACGGCGAGGCTTTGAAGGGATGGTCCGAGCGCGCTGACACTTCCCTCACCCCAACCCTCTCCCGGAGGGAGAAGGGGCTGTCCGTGCCGATGGTGGGTCTTGAGTCACCCCTCTCCCCTTGGGAGAGGGGCCGGGGGTGAGGGAAGCCGGGCTACCGCTCGGACGCCACCAGCAGAATCCGCTCCAGCACCGCATCAGTCTCCACCATCGCCTCCCGCGCACTGAAGCGCAGAACGAGAATCCCCTGCCCGGCCAACCACTGGTCCCGAACCTCATCCCTGTGGTTGTCCTCATAGTGCTGTCCACCATCGATCTCGACGGCCAGCCGCTTCTCTGAACAGAAGAAATCCAGGACATAAGGTCCTGCAGGATGCTGCCTACGAAACTTCAGACCTGCCAATTGCCGTCCGCGCAGCCGGCGCCAGACCAGGTTCTCGGCATTGGTGGACGAGCGCCTGAGCTCCCGGGCGAACTCCAGACGCTCTTCGTCGAGCGGTAATTTGTGCATGGGTCATCCCTCCGTGGATAACTGATGCTTCCCTCACCCCAGCCCTCTCCCAGAGGGAGAGGGAGCAGTCCGTGCCATGGAGACGCTCTGCGCTTGGGGCGCCCCCGCCAGCTCACCCCCTCACCATCCCCAACAACTCCCCACAATCGCGCGCAAACCAGTCCGCCAGCTCCGGCCAGGGGTTCTCCGGCAGGTTCACCAGCACGGTGCCGGCGCCCGCCGCGCGGCCGCAGTCGAGGTCGAAGCGGTAGTCTCCGACCATCACCAATTGCTGCGGCGCGACCCGCCAGCGCTCGGCCAGGTGCAGCAGGCCGCCGGGGTGGGGTTTGGGCGGTGCTTCGCCGCGACCGAGGATGTCGTCGGTGGCGAAGCAGTCGCCGAGGCCGATGGCTTCGAGCGTGAGCAGCGCCAGTTCGTGGGCGTTGCGGGTGAGGATGCCGAGCTGGCAGCAGCGCTCGTGGAGTTCGCTCACCAGTTCGATGGCGCCAGCGGCGGGTCGGGCGTTCAGGGCCAGTTCCCGTTCGTGTTCCAGCAGCCAGGCGTGCTTGGCGGCGGCTTCGTCCTCGGGGAGGGTGGCCAGGTGGTGGAGGATGTCGTCCTCCGGGGGGATGTCCAGGGCCACGCGGATGGCGGCGAAGTCGTGCACGGCGAGGGTCAGGGTGCCGTCCATGTCGAACACCCAGTGGCGGTACTGCGCCAGTTCGTTAGTGGGCATCGTCACTTCCAGTCCTCGCGCTGGCGGATCAACCCTTCCTGGGCCACCGAGGCCACCAGTTGGCCGGCGCGATTGAAAATGCTGCCACGGGAGAAGCCACGGGCGTTGCCGGCCCAGGGGCTGTCCATGGAATACAGCAGCCAGTCGTCGGCGCGCAGGTCGCGATGGAACCACAGGGCGTGGTCGAGGCTGGCCACCTGCATGAACTTCTGCCACACCGATACGCCGTGGGGGAGCATGGAGGTGGTCAGCAACCCGAAGTCGGAGGCGTAGGCCAGCATGTACTTGTGCAGGGCGCGGACATCGGGAAGGGTGCCATCGGCGCGGAACCAGAGATGCTTGATCGGCTCGCCGGGCTTGGGGTCGTAGGGGTTGTCGGCGGTGACCGGGCGAATCTCGATGGGCTTGGCGCAGAGGAACTTGTCGCGCACCCGCTCGGACAACAGGTGGGCGTTCTGCCGGGCGAGCTCCAGTTCGCTGGGCAGGTTCTCCGGGCCCGGCACCTCGGGCATCGCCAGCTGGTGCTCGAAGCCTTCTTCGTCCTGCTGGAAGGAGGCGCTGCAGGTGAAGATCTGCTGGCCCTTCTGCACTGCGGTGACGCGGCGGGTGCTGAAGCTGCCGCCGTCGCGCACCCGCTCCACCGAATAGACCACCGGCAGGGTGGCGTCGCCCGGACGCAGGAAGTAGCCGTGGAGCGAATGCACGTGGCGCTCGGGCTCCACCGTCTGGCTCGCGGCCGAAAGGGCCTGGCCCAGCACCTGGCCGCCGAACAGTTGCCGGAACCCCAGGTCCTGGCTGACGCCACGGAACAGGTTCTCTTCGATGGATTCGAGGCTCAGCAGCGCGACCAGCTCGTCGAGCACCTGGGTCATGGGGATCTCCTCTGCAAGGCTGCCACTCCGGTCATGGCCGGGGCGGTCTTCGTAGTTCGGGATAGGCCGGCAGCGTTGTCAGGCGCTCGTCCCACAGGGCGCGGCCGATGGTGAAATGGTAAAGGCTTTGCCAGCGGCTGTCGGCAATCTCCAGCAATTCATGTACCGCATCGTCGAAATAGCAGCCGATGCCGGTACCGGAGAGCCCGGCCGCCTCGGCTTCGAGGTAGAGCAGCTGGCCGATCTGCCCACATTCCCAGTACAGCCTTGGATAACGCCAGGCGCCCTGTTCCAGTGCGGCATCGAAGCGCGCGAGCATGGCCAGTGCGACGCAACCGTCGGCGGCGATGTCCTGGCCGCAGGAGAGGAAGCCCGCCAGGCCGCGGGCGTCGCCTTCCAGCAGGCGGTACAGCGGCAGCTCGTCGTCGGCGCGTTGCCAGAGGAAATCCTTCCGCAGGCCCTGGGCCAGCTCGGCTTCGGGCGCGGCGCCGCGCGCCAGCCAATAGAGGCCGGGTGCCATGCCCTGGACGCGATGGACGAACAGCAGCAGGTCCACCTGCGCAGCGCCCAGGCCGGCGAAGGGTATTGGCGAATGCTGCGGCAGCAGGCGCCGCAGCCAGGCCAGCAGCAATTCGGCCTGGATGCCGCTGCGGCCGTCCAGGGCCTGGGCGCTGCGCCGCCGGTGCAGCAGCGGGCGCAAGGGCAGGCCGGGGTTATCCACAGAGGCGGCAGCAACCGGCGCGCGCCAGTCGGCCGGGAGCAGACGCGGTGCGCGGCACAGCCCGTGGATGCGTTCCAGCTCCGGCCAGTGGCGCTGCTCGCGGGAGAGACGATTGGGCGTCCCCTGCAGCTCCAGCGCGGCCAGGCCGTCCAGCAGGGGCTGGCCGAGGGTGAATTCCTGCCCCTGCGGCGGCCCGATCCAGAGCAGGACATCGGCCCACTCACGCTCGATAAAGCCGGCGCGGTCCAGCCCCAGCAGGCCGTCCAGCCGCTCTTCGGCGACGCCGCCCAGCACACGCACCTGCCAGCCCAGGGCGCTGGCGGCAATGGCCAGGGCCGCCAGGGCGTGGCCCAGGTCGTGTTGGCAATAGCGGTAGGCGCGTTCGCCGTACTTCCAGGCCTCGCGCCAGGGGATGCTGGCCAGGCCGACGAGGAAGCCCCCCGCAGGCAGATCCGCCGCCAGCAGCGCGGCCAGGGGTGCCGGCAGCTCGGCGCGGATTTCCAGGGCATGCGCGTCCGGCGCGTAATGGGCCAGCAGACCGACCTCCTCCACCGCGCCGGGCGGCAGCAGCAGATAGGCCTCGGTGGGGTGCAGGTTCCCCGAGGACGGATTGACCCGCAGCGCCCAGCGGCTGCCGCCGGCCTCCTTCCAGGCGGAGATCGCCAGGCTGTCGTAGAGCAGCTGGGACAGGCTTTCGCGGCTGAGCGGCGCCGGCGTGCCGATGGGACCGGCGAACACCGCGTCGTAGGGCGGGGTTTCTTCCAGCGGCCGCTGCCAGAGCTCCAGCAGCCGCGCCCCGGCGTAGCGGCGGAAGGGTGCCGGCTGGGTCGCCCAGTCCAGTTGACCGGGTCCCGGGGCGAAACGGTCCGGGCGGTGCTTGCTGAGCTCGTGGTAGGCGCGCACGGCGTCATTCATCGGAGCGCCTCCCATTCCGCACGGCCCAGGCGGTAGAGCACATGGGGGCGCAGCGGATGGCCTGCGGGCAGGCGCGGGTGGTCGAAGTTGCCGTCCGTGTCGCACTGCATGCCGATGCGCTCCATCACCGCCCGCGAGCGCCGGTTGGCCGGTACGGTGAACGCGACCACCTCCGCCAGTTGCAGGGGCTCGAAGGCGAAGGCCAGCACCGCCTGCGCGGCCTCGCTGGCCAGTCCCCGGCCCCAATGATCGCGGGCCAGGCGCCAACCGATCTCCACCGCAGGGGTGAACGGCGCCTCGAAGCCCACCTGGAGCAGGCCGGTGAAGCCGACGAAGGCGCCCTCGTGTTCCAGCGCCCAAAGGCCGAAGCCATGTTCGTGGAAATGGGTACGGATGCGCGCGGCCAGGGCGTCGCTTTCCGCCCGGCCCAGACAGGCGGGGAAATGGCGCATCACCTCCGGGTCGGCGTTCAGCGCGGCGAAGGCGGGCAGGTCCTCGTCGCGCCAGGCACGCAGGCGCAGGCGCGGGGTGTGGAGTTCGATCGGTGGCACGGGTCGGTCTCTTGAGCACGGCGCGAGGGTCCCATCATACTGCCGACGAACCATGCCGAGTGCCCATCGATGTTCCTGCCGCTGGTCTACCACGACGACTACAGCCCGCCCTTTCCGGCGGAGCACCGCTTCCCCATGGACAAGTTCCGCTTGCTGCGGGACCACCTCGTGGACAGCGGCCTGACCACGGACGAACGCCTGCACCGCCCGGAGATCTGCCCGCCCGAGGTGCTGGCCCTGGCCCATTGCCCGGACTACATCCAGCGCTTTCTCGACGGCGAACTGGGCCGCGAGGAACAGCGCCGCCTCGGCCTTCCCTGGAGTCCGCCCCTGGCGCGACGCACCGTGCGCGCGGTGGGCGGTTCGCTGCTGGCCGCCGAACTGGCCCTGGAGCACGGGCTGGCCTGCCACCTGGCGGGCGGCACCCACCATGCCCACTTCGACCATGCGGCGGGCTTCTGCATCTTCAACGACCTGGCGGTGGCCAGCCGCTACCTGCTGGAGGCCGGCCGGGTGCAGCGGGTGCTGATCTTCGACTGCGACGTGCACCAGGGCGATGGCACCGCGCGGCTGCTGGCGGACACGCCGGAGGCGATCACCGTCTCCCTGCACTGCGAGAAGAACTTCCCCGCGCGCAAGGCCGAGAGCGACTGGGACATCCCACTGCCCATGGGCATGGGCGATGCCGACTACCTGCAGGTGGTGGACGACGCCCTCAACTATCTGCTGCCCCTCTACCAGCCGGACCTGGTGCTCTACGACGCCGGCGTCGACGTGCACAAGGACGATGCCCTGGGCTACCTGCAACTCACTGATGCCGGCGTGGCCGAGCGCGACGAGCGGGTGATCCGCCACTGCCTGGGCCGCGACATCCCGCTGGCAGGCCTGATCGGCGGCGGTTACGACAAGGACCGCGCGGCGCTGGCCCGCCGCCATGGCATCCTCCATCACAGTGCGGACAGGGTCTGGCGGGGGATGAGCTTGGGGTCTGAAGGCTAGCCTTCGAGCCCCAGCCATTCCGGCTTCCCTCACCCCAACCCCGCTCTGCGCCCCGGCCTGATCGCTTCGCGCTCAGGCGCTCATAGGCGCCGGAAGCGGTGCTTCCAAAAGCGCGCCTGTTCGCCCCGAAGGGAGAGGGGGCAGTCCGCGCGAAACCGAGACTCCGTGCTTTTCCTGTGGGGGCGATTTCAATCGCCAAGCGGGCCGCAGGTCCGCCCTACTGCATCCGTCGGGGCAGCTTCGCCGCCCTTGGCGAATGAATTCGCCCCTACAAATGCTTCACCTCCGGACCTGCAGTAGAATGCGCCCTCCTTCACTCCTGCCCCGACCTGCCTCCATGAAAGACTCCACCCCCTTCGTCGCCGTCATCGGCGGCGGCCCTGCCGGCTTGATGGCCGCCGAAGTCCTGGCCGAGGGCGGTGCGCGGGTGGAACTGTTCGATGCCATGCCTTCGGTGGGGCGCAAGTTCCTCCTGGCCGGCGTCGGCGGGATGAACATCACCCACTCCGAAGCCAAGGCGCCCTTCATTGGCCGCTACGGCACGCGCAGCCAGGAGGTGGCGGCCCTGCTGCAGGACTTCGGCGCCGAGGAACTGCGCGAGTGGATCCATGGCCTGGGCATCGACACCTTCGTCGGCAGCTCGGGCCGGGTCTTCCCCACCGACATGAAGGCGGCACCGCTGCTGCGTGCCTGGCTCAAGCGCCTGCGCGAGCAGGGCGTGGTGATCCATACCCGCAGCCGCTGGCTCGGCTGGAACACGGATGGCGCCCTGCGCATCGCCACCCCGGCAGGTGAAACCCTGGTAAAGGCCGATGCCTGCCTGCTGGCCCTGGGCGGCGGCAGCTGGGCGCGGCTGGGCTCGGACGGCGCCTGGGTGCCGTTGCTGGAGGCGCACGGTATCTCCATCGCGCCGCTGCAACCCAGCAACTGTGGTTTCGAGGTGGAAGGCTGGAGCCCGCTGCTCAAGGAGAAATTCGCCGGTGCGCCGATCAAGTCGACAACCATTCGCCTGGGTGACGGAACGCCGCGTCAGGGCGAGTTCGTACTCACCGCGACCGGTGTCGAAGGCAGCCTGATCTACGCCCTCTCCGCCACCATCCGCGAGCAGATCAACGCCACGGGCAGCGCCACGCTGACGCTGGACCTGCTGCCCAGCCAGCCTGTGGACAAGGTCATCAAGGCCCTGTCGCGGCCACGCGGGTCGCGCTCCATGGCCAAGCACCTGCACAGCCAGCTGGGGATCGACGGTGCCCGCGCCGGCCTGCTGCGGGAACTGTCGGCCAAGGATGACTTCCTCGACCCGCAGCGTCTGGCCGTCGCCATCAAGAACCTGCCCCTGACCGTGGTGCGGGCGCGTCCTCTGGACGAAGCCATCAGCTCGGCCGGCGGCGTGCCATTCGAGGATCTGGATGAAGGGTTGATGCTCGAGCAGCTGCCGGGCGTGTTCTGCGCCGGCGAGATGCTCGACTGGGAAGCCCCCACCGGCGGCTACCTGCTCACCGCCTGCTTCGCCAGCGGCCGCATTGCTGCACAGGGCGTGCTGCGCTGGCTGTCGGCGTCGCGCGCCCGGTACGAACATCCAGGCATCTGATCGGCCGCGGACCGCAGCTGATCGGAAGCTCGCCAGGCGGTGCGGGCTGGCACGCTGCCAGCGTCTATGCTTGCCAAAAGCCCAGCTTTTTTCGTGCGGTGCCCCCAAGGTGATCCCCCTCCTCGTCTGCGACGACTCGATGATGGCGCGCAAGCAACTGATCCGCGCGCTGCCGCTGGACTGGCCGGTGCACATCACCCAGGCCAGCCAGGGTGAAGAGGCCCTGGAGGCCATTCGCCGGGGGCACGGCCAGGTGGTCCTGCTCGATCTCACCATGCCGGTCATGGACGGCTACCAGGTGCTCAGCCACCTCCGCGCCGAGGGCTTGAAGGCCAAGGTGGTGGTGGTTTCCGGGGACATCCAGGAAGAGGCCCAGCGCCGCGTCCACGAACTCGGCGCACTGGCCTTCATCCGCAAGCCTGCCGATCCCGACGAGCTGCGGGAGACCCTGATCAGGCTCGGGTTGTTGCGCCCGGCGCCCTCCACCAGCCCGGTCACCGGCATACCCGGCCGCGCCGACCCGGACCTGCGGGTGAACTTCCGCGATGCCCTGCGCGAGGTGAGCAACGTCGCCATGGGACGCGCCGCTGCGTTACTGGCGCGGGTGCTCGGCGTCTTCGTGCGGCTGCCGGTGCCCAACGTCAACCTCTTCGAAGTCAGCGAACTGCACATGGCCCTGGCCGATTCCCAGCGCGGCCAGAGGCTGTCGGCGGTGTGCCAGGGCTTCATCGGCGAATCCATCGCCGGCGAGGCGTTGTTGCTGTTCCATGACGCCGAGAGCGCCGAGATCGCCCGCCTGCTCGGCTGGCAGCCCCAGGACGACACCGCGCGGGCCGAGATGCTGCTGGACCTGGCGAGCATCCTGATCGGCGCCTGCCTGGCCGGCATCGCCGAGCAGATCGACGTGCGCTTCTCCCAGGGCCACCCGCAGTTGCTCGGCCTGCACAGCAGCCTCGAGCGGCTGTTCCAGCTCAACAACCGGCGCTGGCGCAAGACCCTGGCGGTGGAGATCAGCTACGCCGTCGAAGACCACGACCTGCACTTCGACCTGCTGCTGCTCTTCACCGAAACCTCCATCGCGCGTCTGACCCAGAAGATCCACTACCTGATGGACTGACCCATGCCGGCTTCGAACGATTTCAAGGAACTCCACTGGCTGCTCGATATCATCCAGTGCCTCGACGTCGGCGTGGTGGTGATCGACCGCCAGTACCGCATCGAGGTATGGAACAGCTTCATGGAGAATCACTCGGGCCTGTCCCCCGACCGGGTGCGCGGCAAGAACCTCTTCGAGCTGTTCCCGGAAATCGACCGCCACTGGCTCAGGCGCAAGGTGGACACCGTGCTGCAACTGGGCACCCGCGCCTTCAGCCTGTGGGAACAGCGGCCGTACCTGATCCGCTTCGAAAACTACCGGCCGATCACCGGCGAAGAGGACTTCATGTACCAGAACCTCACCCTCATTCCCCTGGCCGCGCACGGCGGGCCGGTGGAGCGGGTGTGCCTGGTGATCACCGACATGACCGAGGTGGCGCGGTTGAAGCGGCGGTTGGCGGCGGCAGGTGGAGCGAGCTCCTTGTAGGGGCGAATTCATTCGCCAAGGGCTGCGCAGCAGCCCCGGGAGGTCCGCCGGGCAGCCCTGCGGCCTGCTTGGCGATTGAAATCGCCCCTACAGTGAGCCTCCGGCTCACTTGATGTACCACCCCCACTTCTCCTGGCTGCGGTACTCGGTCACCTGCTTGACCTCCAGGTAGTTGTCCAGGCCCCAGCGGCCCAGCTCGCGGCCGATGCCGCTCTGTTTCATGCCACCCCAGGGCGCCTGGGTAAAGGTGGGCTGCGAGCAGTTGACCCAGACGATGCCGGCGCGCAGGCCGTTGGCCACCCGCGCGGCGCGCTCCAGGTCGGCGCTCATCACCGCGGCGGCCAGGCCGAAGCGGCTGTCGTTGGCCTGGCGCAGGGCCTCAGCCTCGGTCTTGAAGCGCTTCACGCAGAGCACCGGCCCGAAGATTTCCTCGCGCCAGATGCGGCTGTTCTCCGCCGGCTCGTCGAACACCGCCGGCTCGACGAAGTAGCCGTGGGACAGGTGCGCCGGGCGCTTGCCGCCAGTGAGCAGATTGGCCTCCTGGCGGCCCTGCTCGATCATGCCCGTCACCTTCTGGTACTGCCCGGCGCTCACCAGGGGGCCCAGCAGCACGCCGCGTTCCAGCCCCGGGCCGATACTGATGCGCCGGGTCTCGTCCACCAGGCGTTCGATCAACCGCGGGGCGATGCCGTCCTGCACCAGCAGGCGCGAGGTGGCGCTGCACACCTGGCCCTGGTTCCAGAAGATGCCGAACATGATCCACTCCACGGCCGCCTCGATATCCGCATCGTCGAAGACGATGAAGGCCGACTTGCCGCCCAGCTCCAGGCTGATGTTCTTGATGTCGGCCGCCGCCGCCGACATGATCTTCGACCCCGTCGGCACGCTGCCGGTGAAGGCCAGCTTGTCCACCCCCGGATGCTGGCTCAGCGGTCCACCCGCTTCACTGCCCAGGCCCGTAACCACGTTCAGCACGCCGGAGGGCAAGCCGACACGCTCGGCGGCGCTGGCCAGTTCCAGGGCGGTCAGGGGCGTCAGCTCGGAGGGCTTGAGCACGCAGGTGGCCCCCGCCGCCAATGCGGGCGCCACCTTCCAGGCCGCCATCAGCAGCGGGTAGTTCCAGGGGATGATCTGCCCCGCCACGCCCACCGGCTCGTAACGGACGCGGCAGGAAAAACGCGCATCCGGCAGCGCCAGCAACTGGTCCTGGCGACTGTCCAGTTCCCGCGCCAGCTCGGCGTAGTAGCGGAAGCAGCCAATGGCGTCGGCTATGTCCCACTGCGCCTCGGGAAGCGGCTTGCCGTTGTCGCGCACTTCCAGCACCGCCAGGGCGTCCTGGCGGCCTTCCAGTTCGGTGGCCAGGGCCTCCAGCCAGACGGCGCGCTCGGTCCCGCTACTTTGTCCCCAGCCACGGTTGAAGGCCTGGCGGGCGGCGTGCACGGCGTGGTCGACGTCCTCTTCGGTGGCCGCCGGCACGCGCTGGATCAGGTCGCCATTGCTGGGGTCCAGCACTTCGAAATAGCCGCCCAGGTCGGGGCGGACCCATTGCCCGTTGATGTACAGCTGGTCACGCATGGCTTTGCTCCATGGGCGCTCAGGCGCCGCTGCGGCGGTTCTGCAGATGGCGGGAGGTGAACAGCAGCGCCAGGGAGACGCAGATGATCACCGTGGAGATGGCGTTGATTTCCGGGGTGATACCCCGGCGGATCGACGAGAAGATGTAGATCGGCAGGGTGGTTTCCGAGCCGGCGACGAAGAAGGCGATGATGAAATCGTCGAAGCTGAAGGTGAACGCCAGCAGGAAGCCGGCGAGGATCGCCGGAGCGATCTGCGGCAGGGTCACCCGGCGGAAGGTTTCCAGGGGAGGCGCGTAGAGGTCGGCGGAGGCTTCCAGCAGGGCCTGGTCCAGCGCCTCGACGCGGGTGCGGACGATCACCATCACCAGCGCCATGGTGAACAGCGAATGGGCCGCGATCACCGTGGACAATCCCATGCGCAGGCGCGGCAGGCCCGCGCCCAGCAGCAGGTCGAGCAGTGGATTGACTGCTTCGAACAGGCTGATGAAGGCGATCAGGGTGGCGATGCCGATCACGATGCCGGGAATGATGATGGCGCAGTAGGTCATGGCATCGAAGAACAGCCGTACCCGCCTGCCCGCCCGCTGCAAGCCGAACACCGCCAAGGTGCCGAACAGGGTGGCGATCACCGCCGAGCTGAAGGCGATCAATGCGCTGGTACCCAGGGCCTCCATGATGAAGGGGTTGCCGAAGGCGCGGCCGAACCACTGCGTCGAGCAGCATTCGAAGGACAGCCCGCTGCGTCCGGCGTTGAACGAGAACAGCACGATCAGCGCGATGGGCGCGTAGAGGAACAGGTAGAGCGAGGTGGAATAGCTGCGCAGCCACATCAGAGCATCCCCTCCGTGCCGCGCTTGCCGTAGCGCGCCACCAGCTTCAGGTACAGGGCGATGATGGCCAGCATCATCGCCACCAGGGTCATGGCCACGGCACTGCCGAAGGGCCAGTTGCGCGACTGCAGGAACAGGTCCACCAGGGCGTTGCCGACGAAGAACACCTTGCCGCCGCCGAGGATGGCCGGGATCAGGAACTCGCCCATGAGCAGGATGAACACCAGCATGGCGCCGGTGATCACGCCGGGCGCCGAGAGCGGCAGGGTCACCCGGCGAAAGGTCTCGAAGGCGCTGGCGCCGAGATCGGACGAGGCCTCCAGCAGGCGCTTGTCGAGCTTCTCCAGGCTCACGTAGATGGGGAACACCATCAGCGGCAGGTAGCCGTAGACGATGCCGATCAGCACCGCGGTCGGCGTGTTGATCAGGCGCACGTCGTCCAGCCCGACCATGGCCAGCAGCGCCGGGATGCCCTTGCCGCCGAGGATGAAGATCCAGGCGTAGGTGCGGATCAGGAAGCTGGTCCAGAACGGCACGATCACCAGGGTCAGCAACAGGGAGCGGCTGCGCTGCACCTTCACCGCCAGGAAGTAGGCCAGCGGGTAGGCCGCCACCAGGCACACCAGGGTGCCCAGCGGCGCCAGCAGCAGGGTGTTGTAGAACGCCTTGGCGCGCGAGCCGAGGTTGAGGTAGTTCTCCAGGGTCAGCGCCGCACTGTAGCCCCCCACCGGGCTGCGCTCACCCAGGCTGAAGACCAGGATGATCACCAGCGGCAGCAGGAGCAGCAGCAGGAACCAGAGGGTGGACGGCAACAGCAGGAGCAGCGTGACGCGCCGGCCGAGGCTGCGGCTTTCTGCCGGCACGGCCTGGCCCGCATCGGCCAGCGCCGGGGCGCTGAGGGCGATGTTCATGGAGGATTCCTTCGTTCGCACGGATCGAAATTCCCCCTCTCCCTTCAGGGAGAGGGCCGGGGAGAGGGTGCCCCCCTCCCCGTGCCGATCAGGCCGCCTTGAAGCGCGCCATCAGCTCAGCTCGCGCCGGGCTGGTGAGCGTGGCCGCCGCGCCAAACTCCAGGGCGCTGAGCAGGTCCGCCGCCGGGTACATGATCGGGTCATCGAGCATGGACTTGGGCAACAGGGCGTCCACCCGCTTGTCACCGCTGGGGTAGCCGTGGGCTTCCACCTCGCGCTTGTTCACCTGCGGGTCGAGCAGGAAGTTGATCAGCGCATAGGCCGCATCCGGCCGCTCGGCGCTCTTCGGAATGGCGAAGAAGTCGCTCCAGATCTCGCCCCCCTCGCGGCCCAGCACGTACTGCATCTGCGGCATGTCGCGGTGCAGCTGCGACGCATCGCCGGTCCAGCACATGGCCATCCAGGCATCGCCGTTGCGCATCGACGGCTGGTAGTCGGAGTTGATGGCGAACAGGTGCGGCTTGACCTCCAGCAGCAGTTTCTCGGCATCGGCCAGTTCCTTCGGGTCGATGGAGTTGAAGCTGTAGCCGTAGGATTTGAGGGCGTTGCCAATCACCGTCAGTTGGTAGTCATGCACCATCACCCGGCCTGTGGCCTCGCCTTGGGCCAGTTCCCAGAATTCCTTCCAGGTGGTGGGTTTGGCCTTGAGCTTCTTGCTGTCGTAGACGAAGCCGGTGGTGCCCCAGTCCTTGGGTACGGCGTAGGTCTTGCCGTTGATCACGCCCTGTTCCATGAAGCGTTTTTCATAGGAGGCCGGGTCGAAGTTGGGAATGCGCGACAGGTCCAGCGGTTCGATCAGGCCCAACTCGGCATAGGTGCTGATGGTGTAGTTGGTGGGCACGAAGACGTCCCAGCCACTGCCGCCGGCCTGGAGCTTGGCGAGCATCTCTTCGTTGGAGCCGAACACGTTCATCTGCACCTGGGCACCGGTCTGCTCGGCGAAGGCGGCAAAATTCTCGGCGTTGTGGTAGTTCGGCCAGGTGGCCAGCACCACGCGGTCGCCGATCGAGCCCTTCTCGGCGGCGAAGGCGCGGTTGCCGGTGAGCAGGCCCGGCATGTTGGCGGCCATCACCGCCATGGCCAGGCCGAGGCCGGTACGACCGAGGAACTCGCGACGGCTGATGGAACCGTTCTGCCAACTGCGCAGTTGCTTGATGAAGTCTTTCCGATCCATTGCGTGTTACCCCGCCTGTGGAGTGTTGGTGATTTCCGTTCCGTACTGCGTCTCTACAACGTCATCGCAAGGCCGCTGGCCTGGTCCCAGCCGATGCGCACCGGCGAGCCATGTTCGAACGCCGAGCGCTCGTGCTGACCGTGGCGCGGCACCCGCACGCAGACGATGCCGAAGGGCTCGGTGCGCACCCGGTACTCGGTGAGGTTGCCCAGGTAGATGCGGTCCACCACCTCGCCGGGCAAGCTGATTTCGCGGGGCAGCGACGCTTCGCCGGCACCGATGGCGATCAGTTCCGGACGCACCGCGATGCAGCCCGGCTCCGAGGCCTTGAGGGCCGGACCGGTGGGCGTCTGCGGGCTGCTCAGCTTGAGACCGTGGGTGGTTTCCAGCAGCACGCGGCCATCCTCGATGCGCCGCACCGTGCCGTCGAACAGGTTGGATTCGCCGATGAAGTCAGCCACATAGCGGCTCGCCGGGGTTTCGTAGAGCTGCTCGGGGCTGGCGCTCTGGAGGATCTGGCCGTCCTGCATGACGCTGATGCTGTCGCTCATCGACAGCGCCTCTTCCTGGTCATGGGTGACCAGCACGAAGGTGATGCCCACCTCACGCTGCAGGCGCAGCAGTTCGGACTGCATCTCCTTGCGCAGCTTGCGGTCCAGCGCCGCCAGGGGTTCGTCCAGCAGTAGCACCGTGGGCTTGTTGACCAGGGCGCGGGCCAGGGCCACCCGCTGCTGTTGGCCGCCGGAGAGTTCATGGGGCTTGCGCTGGCCGAAGCCGGAGAGGCGCACCATGTCCAGCGCTCCGTCCGCCAGGCGGCGCTGCTCGGCGCGATCCGGGCGCGACGGGTGGTAGCGCAAGCCGTAGGCGATGTTCTCCGCCACCGTCAGGTGCGGGAACAGTGCATAACTCTGGAACACCATGTTCACCGGCCGCTGATGGGCAGGCACCCCGGCCACGGCGCGTCCGGCCAGGAGCACCTCGCCGGCGCTGGGTTGCTCGAAGCCGGCGATCATTCTCAGGGTCGTGGTCTTGCCGCAGCCGGAACTGCCGAGGAAGGAATGGAATGAACCGCGCCGCACCCTGAAGTTCAGGCCGTTGACCGCCGTTATCGCGCCATAGCGCTTGACCACATTGCGGAACTCGATATCGAAGAACTCGCTTGCGTCGTCCACGGCCGGCCCCTTTTCGCAGGTGTTCTAGGCATGTGGCAACAGGCTAGCGATGGCGGTTTTCGGCTGTATATATCCCTCCGGGGATAGGCGCGCCCTCCACAGAAACTGTGGAATCCATTGTGGATAAGTTATGGATGATGGGCTGCAGGCCATATGCGCCGGTGGGTTGGGGTAGGTGGTTGGATTTTGAGCAGGAGAGATGGTCGTGGGCGCACAAGCCATGTGGGGGCGGTTTCGCCACTACCCACAAAATCTGTGGGAGCAATTGTGGATAACTCGTGGATGACCGGCTGCGAGGCTCGGGGCGCAAGGGCTGGAAGCAACTGCTTGGTTTTTGAGCAGCGGCCGACCTGCATGGCACGTTCCCTTGTAGGGGCGAATTCATTCGCCAAGCAGACCGCAGGTCTGCCCTGCAAGATCGGTCGGGGCAGCTGCGCCGCCCTTGGCGAATGAATTCGCCCCTACAGTAAGGCGCTTCGCCCAGGACCACTGCCCACAAATTCTGTGCAAATCACTGTGGATAAGTCGTGGGCACCCACGCCGAAAGCCCATGGCGGCTCGTCCGGTCAAGGCTGTACGGTTATTGACCAGCGTCCTGTTAATCGCCAAAGGCGATAAGGCTAGACCGCCGTGCGCAAGGGCTCCGGCTCGTCGCGCTGGCCCGCCAGGTCCCGCACGAACAGGCCCAGCAGCTCCGACTGGCTGCCGATGCCGAGCTTGGCGTAGATGTTCTTGCGGTGGATCTTCACGGTGCCGGGACTGATGGCCAGGTGCTCGGCCACCGAGGCGCTGGAATGGCCGCGCAGGAGCATCTGCACCACTTCCTGCTCACGGGCCGTCAGCACATGGGCGCCGAACTGGTCGAAGGCTTCGCGAATCTTGTAGTCCAGGTCCTGCACCGGACGCGGAGCGTGGGCGCGGCAAAGTTCCCAGGCTTCATTCACCACCTGGTTCACCACAGGTTGGGCGCAGTCCAGCATTTGCATCTCGTCGCGGCTGTAGGCCGGATTGGAGGTGCCACGCATCAGCGAGAGCACCGCCTTGGCGCCGTCGACCAGGTCGATGAAGAAGGCTATTTCCTCGGTCAGGCCGGTCTGCTGGTAGTAGGTGACGTAGTACTCGCCCAGGTAGAAGTGGTCCGGGGCGAACTGGCGCAGGCGCCAGAGGCCGGGAGCCTGGTTGCGGGTGCAGGCGAGGTAGAAGGGGTCGAGCAGGTAGGGGCCGACCTGGTAGTCCTCGACGTAGACATGGCGCTTGTCCGGCGGGAAGGTGTCGAACAGGGCCAGCGGCCGATGGTTGCCTTCGTAGACGAAGACCACGAAGTGATCGACGGGGCAGATCTGCTGCAGCCACTGACTGAGGCCGAGCAGACGAGCCCGCCCGGCCGGCTGGGCAAGCAGATGGGCAACACCGGAGGTCCAGTGCTTGAGTTCCTTGTGGCGCATGTGGGAAATGCCTGAGGTTGGGCTGCGCTTCAATCACTATAGGCGTTCAGCAATTCGCACAGAAATGCAGAAAGTGCGCCAATATCCTGAGAGCCCAGCCGTCCGCTCTGGCATGGGGGTGCCTACTGGCTACCCTCCCCTGCCTGGGTAGACGCTGACTCGGAAAGCGTCACCCAATGCCACAAAGAGGGTCCGTTCGGATTACCGGAGAACATGAACGCATAGCGGATTGGCAAGCTAGCTCGAATTCCCTTGATCGGCTCCGTGCGGTCGGATGCATCCCTCACCCCCGGCCCCTCTCCCGGAGGGAGAGGGGTGACTCGCGCCGGCGAGGACCAAACAAGCCTGAAGCCCAGTCGGGTCTTGAACCTCAAAGAGCATGGTGGGGCGGCGAACCCGCCCCGTCAGGAGGCCGAGCGGAATCGTGGCGCAGGGGGACGAGCGGCATGGATGCCGCGAGAGGCGTGCGGGGCCATGGATGGCCCCG
>NZ_JBHZGN010000015.1:0-149920 GCF_049334135.1 Metapseudomonas cellulosilytica
GGCGAATGAATTCGCCCCTACAGGAGCTGCCCTGCCGTTGTAGGGGCGAATTCATTCGCCAAGGACCGCGTAGCGGTGCCGAAAGGGTTCAGTCCCGCAGCGCCTCCAGCCGCCGCTTCTGCCGCCCTTCGCCATCGAAGTTATCCACAGCCAGCCAGCGCTCGAACGCCTCGCGACACTTCGGCCACTCGCTGTCGATGATGGCGAACCAGGCGGTGTCGCGATTCCGCCCCTTGACGATCATGTGCTGGCGGAACAATCCCTCGTAGCTGAAGCCCAGGCGCTCGGCGGCGCGCATGGAGCGGGCGTTCTGCGCGTTGCACTTCCATTCCAGGCGGCGGTAGCCGAGATCGTCGAAGGCATGCCGGGCCAGCAGCCAGACCGCCTCGGTGGAGCCCGGCGTGCGCTGCATGGCCTTGCCGAAGGCGATATGGCCGATTTCGATGCAGCCGTCCTTCGGCGCGATGCGCAGGTAGCTGAGCACTCCCAATGCGCGGCCGCTGGCCAGGTCGATCACCGTATAGAAGAGCGGGTCGCGGCTGTCGGCATTGCCGGCCAGCCAGGCGTCGAAGGCCTCGCGGCTGGCGAAGGGGCCGTAGGCCAGGTAGTCCCAGAGCGCCGGGTCCGGGCCCTGCAAGGCCGGCCAGAGGTCATCGCCGTGGCGCACCGGGTCCAGTGCTTCCAGGCGCACGAAACGGCCCGGCAGCGGGGTGTGGGCGGGGGCAGGGCGGGGCTGCCATTGGCTCAGGTCCTGGGTGGTCATGGCACTCTCCCTTCAGAGGATCTTGCGGTACTGGACGAAGCCGGAGCGATCCGCGATGCGCTCGTAGAGCTGCATGGCGTCGGTGTTGGTTTCGTGGGTCAGCCAGTGCACCCGCGACGCGCCGGCCGCACGCGCCTCCCCGTAGACGTGTTCGATCAGCTGGCGGCCGATGCCGCCGCCGCGCAGGCCCTCGGCCAAGTAGAGGTCCTGCAGGTAACAGTAGTCGCCAATGGTCCAGCAGCTGCGGTGGAAGATGAAATGCACCAGGCCCACGGCCTTGTCGCCGTACCAGGCGAGGGTCGCATGCATGGGCTCGTCCGGATCGAGGAAGCGCTGCCAGGTGACGGCGCTGGTCTCGCTGGCAATCTCGGTCTTGTAGAAACGCTGGTAGCCCTGCCAGAGCGGCAGCCAGGCGGCGTGGTCGGCGGCGCTGACCGGGCGGATTTCGAGTGGTGCGGCGGACATGGGTTCCTTCCTTTGCTGGGTCAGTCGTTGACGTTCATGCGCGCGGCCAGTTCGTGGTCGCGCGGGTTGGGCGATGTGGCCAGCCCTTCGCGCACGCTGCTCTGGTCCGCGGCGGAACGGTTCTGGCCGAGCTTCCACTTGCCCTCCAGACGGCGGATCGGCAGGGCGAAGCCGACGATGGCGCGAAGCATGGCGTCGAGGTAGTCGCGTGGCGCTTCGTCCACCGACCAGGGCTGCCCGCGGCCGGCCTCATGCTGGTCGCTGAGGCGGCGCACCAGGCGCACCAGACGCTCGGGATCGTCGAATACCTCGGCCTGGCCCCAGGCATGCACGGCGATGTAGTTCCAGGTGGGGACCACCTTGCCGTGCTCGGCCTTGGCCGGGTACCAACTGGGGGTTACATAGGCGTCCGGGCCGGAAAACACCACCAACGCTTCGGTGCCTTCGGCCAGGTCGCGCCAGTGCGGGTTGGCGCGGGCGAAGTGGCCGTAGAGGGTGCCGAACTCGCCCTCGCCGGGCTCCAGCAACAGGGGCAGGTGGCTGGCCAGCAGGCCTTGGGCGCCGGCACTGGTGAGCACCGCGAGGCCGGTGTCGCGCATCTGGGCGTGGAGCTGGACGAGATCGTCCTGACGGAAGGCGGAAGGGACGTACATGCAGGCTTCTCCTGGCGGAATGGCTTCATGCTAGGCAGGATATTGGTCTGTTGTAAGAGCCATTACCCGTCAGTTTGATAGAGCCAATCAGGGGCCGAAGATGCCAGCCACGCCACCCCTTCCCGTCGACCTTTCCGGAATTCGCCTGGATTCCTCCCAAGGGCTGGCGCGCCAGCTCTACCAGGCCCTGCGCGAACGCATCCTCGATGGTCGCCTCGGCAGCCGCGCACGCCTGCCGGCCAGCCGCGACCTGGCGGCGCAACTGGGGGTCTCTCGCAACACCGTGACCCGCGCCCTGGACCAGCTCTACGCCGAGGGCTATGTGGATAGCCGGGTGGGCGACGGCACCTACGTGGCCGAGTTATCCACAGCACGGCGAGCGCCATCGCCGACACCTGCCGGTCCCGCGCCGGGGGCGGCGTTCGAGCGCCTGCAGACCCATCACCTTCCACCGCCGGTGACGGGCGCACCGAGGGCCTTCCGCATCGGCGTGCCGGCCTTCGACCTGTTTCCCTTCGAGACCTGGGCGCGACTCTCGGCACGCTTCTGGCGCAAGCCCTCGCCCGCGCGCCTGGGTTATGGCGACCCGGCGGGGGACTGGGGGCTGCGCGAGCTGGTCGCCGCCTACCTGCGCAGCAGCCGTGGGCTGGCCTGCGACCCGGAGCAGGTGGTGATCACCTGCGGCGCCCAGCAAGCCATCAGCCTCTGCGCCCAATTGCTGGTGCAACCGGGCGATCGGGTCGCCATCGAGAATCCCGGCTATCGCGCCGCCGGCCATGCCTTCGCCGTGGCCGGCGCCGAACTCTGCGGCGTGCCTGTGGATAACGATGGCCTGGACAGCGCCGCGCTGGCGCGGGTGGAGGATTGCCGGCTGGCCTACGTCACGCCCTCGCACCAGTACCCCACCGGCGTCACCCTGTCCCTGGCGCGGCGCCTGGAATTGCTGGAGTGGGCCGAGCGCCAGGGCGGATGGATAGTCGAGGACGATTACGATGGCGAGTACCGCTACAGCGGCACCCCGCTGGCGCCCCTGGCGGCGCTGGACCGGCAGGGGCGGGTGATCTATGTCGGCACCTTCTGCAAGATCACCTTCCCGGCTCTGCGCCTGGGTTACCTGGTGCTGCCCCCGGCGCTGGCCGAGGCCTTCGCCCAGCGCCGCGCGGTGGACATGCGCCACTCGGAGATTGGCACCCAGGCGGTGATGGCCGAATTCATCGCCGCCGGCCACTTCCAGCGCCACGTGCGGCGCATGCGCCAGGCCGCGCGAGCCCGGCGCGATGCCCTGCTGCAGGACTGGCCGGCAGCGATTCCCGGCTGCGCGCCCATGCCGCAAGTGGACGCCGGGCTGCACCTCTGCGTGCGGGTTGAGAGCCTGGCCCGCGAACGGGAACTGCTGGCCGCCGCCCGCGCCGCCGGGGTGGAAATGAACGGCCTCAGCGAATACTGGCTGGAGAACAGTGCCGAGCCTGTGGATATCCGCGCCGGGCTGGTGCTGGGCTTCGCCGCCGTGCCGGAGGCGCAAATCGCCGAGGCGATCCGTGCCCTGCGAAAGGCGTGGGGGATCGCCGTGTAGGATGGGTCGGGCGGCGTTCCGCGAGCCTGCGATACCCATCGTTTCCGTTTGATGGGTATCGCTCCGCTCCACCCATCCTACGATCCTGGTGCTGGGTTTCGCCGCGGTGCCGGAGGCGCGGATCGCCGAGGCGATCCGGACCCTGCGAAAGGCGTGGGGGATCGTCGCGTAGATCCAACCTTCGCCATTTCATTCGCGTCCGCAGCCCTGGCTGGGCGGCGGGTTACAGCGCGCACTCGAACAAGGCTGCCGCGCCCTGGCCGCCGCCGATGCACATGGTCACCACTGCGTATTTCACCTGCCGGCGCCGGGCTTCCAGCAGGGCATGCCCGACCAGGCGGGTGCCGCTCATGCCGTAGGGATGGCCGAGGGCAATGGCGCCGCCGTTGACGTTGACCCTGTCCTCGGGCAGCTGCAGCGCACGGATGCAGTACAGCACCTGGGAGGCGAACGCCTCGTTGAGCTCCCATAGGCCGATGTCCTCCACCTGCAAGCCGTTGCGTCGCAGCAGCTTGCGCACCGCCGGCACCGGGCCGATGCCCATCTCGTCCGGCGCGCAGCCTTCCACCACGCAGCTGACCAGGCGCCCCAACGGGAGCAGGTCGTGACGGCGCAGCATCGCCTCGGAGACCACCAGGCAGGCGGCGGCGCCGTCCGACAGCGGGCAGGCGTTGCCGGCGGTGACACTGCCGTTGTCGAAGACCGGCTTCAAGGCGGCGAGGCCCTCCAGGCTGGTGGCCGGGCGGGCGCATTCGTCGTGCTCCAGGCGGATCTCGACCGACTCTTCCCGACCGCTGTCTCTATCGGTGCGCAGGGACTGCACGCGGACGCCGACTATTTCTTCGGCGAAGATGCCGCGCGCCTGGGCCTGCGCGGCGCGTTGCTGGCTGCGCAAGGCGTAGGCGTCCTGCTCGTTGCGGCTGACGGCGTAGCGCCGGGCCACCACCTCGGCGGTCTGCGCCATCGGCATGTAGACGCTGGGCAGACGTTGCATCAGGCCCCGGTCCTGGCGCCGGTGGGCGTTCATGTGCGCGTTCTGCACCAGGCTGATGGATTCCACCCCGCCGGCCAGGATCAGCTCGCCGTCGCCGGCCTGGATGCGCTGGCTGGCGATGGCGATGGACATCAGTCCGGAGGAGCACTGGCGGTCCACCGTCATGCCCGGGGTACGCAGCGGCAGGTCGGCGGCGAGCGCCGCCATGCGGCCGATGTTGTAGTACTGCGAGCCTTCCGGCAGGGCACAACCGAGGATCACATCGTCGACCCGCTCGGGGTCGATGGCGCTGCGCCGGACCAGGGCATCCAGCGCCAGGGCCGCGAGGCTTGGCGCGTCGGTGTCGTTGAAGGCGCCCTTGTAGGCGCGGCCGATGGGCGTGCGGACGTAGGCGGCGACATAGGCCGCCGTCGAGGCGTGATTCATGATGGACTCCGGATCAGGGGCGGGCGTCGCGGAACGGCGCGGTGATCGCTTGCAGTTGGGCGGGGCTGAGGTCGCTGAGGATCTCCCGCAGCAGCAGACCTTCGGCACCGATATCGAACACCGCGTGCTCGGTGATGACCCGGCTCACGCAGCGGCGGGCGGTCAGCGGCAGGTCGCAGCGCTCGACGATCTTGGCGCGGCCGTCCTTGTCGCAGTGCGGCATGGTGACGATCACGCGGCGGGCCTTCTGCGCCAGTTCGGCGCCGCCGCCGATACCGGCGACCACCTTGCCCGGCACCAGCCAGTTGGCCAGGTCGCCATGCCGGGAGACCTGCAGGGCTCCGAGGAAGGTGATGTCCAGCAGGCCGCGGCGGATGATGCCGAACGA
Source organism: Metapseudomonas cellulosilytica (assembly GCF_049334135.1). Classification (NCBI taxonomy): domain Bacteria; kingdom Pseudomonadati; phylum Pseudomonadota; class Gammaproteobacteria; order Pseudomonadales; family Pseudomonadaceae; genus Metapseudomonas; species Metapseudomonas cellulosilytica. The sequence continues at coordinate 5,263 of NZ_JBHZGN010000015.1, forward strand.
CGTGGCGCTGTCGACGATGGCTCCGCCGGGAACCAGGGTGACGTAGCCGCCGCCGGCGTCGATCAGTTCGGCGTCGAGCTGATCCCGGGCAGCTTGCGGGCCGACGCCGACAATGCCGTTTTCCGAGTGGATCCAGACTTGCACGCCGTCCGGTACGAAGGCCGGGATCAGGGTTGGCAGACCGATGCCGAGGTTGACCAACTGACCGTCGCGCACTTCGGCGGCGGCGCGCCGGGCGATCACCTGGCGCGGGTCAGCGGGGGATGGGCTGGTATTCATGGGAGCTCCTGTCGACCTGCACCAGGCGGTGCACGAAGAGGCCGGGGGTGTGGATGCTGTCGGGCCGCAGCGGCTGTTCGTGGAGGGCGTAGACCTCGGCGATCACGCAGTCGGCAGCCATCGCCATGAGCGCGCCAAAATTGCGCGAGGTGCCCTGGTGGCGGAGGTTGCCGCTGTGGTCGGCGGCATGTCCGGTGATGAAGGCGTAGTCGGCTTTCAGCGCCGGCTCGACGTACAGATGGCGGCCGCCATAGTTCACCGTCTGGCGCGCCTGGCCGAGTTCCGTCGGGACCTCCAGGTCGGTGAGGAAAGCCGGCAGGCCAACGCCCGCGCAGCGGATGCGCTCGGCGAACAGGCCCTGGGAGACGAACTCCACCTCCAGCGTGCCGGCGGTATAGGCGCGCCGCGCCGCGCCACTGAGGCCGAGGTGGGTAGTGACCATCTTGCGCACGACCCCGGCTTCGATCAGCCGCGAGACGCCGTAGCCGTCTTCGTTGGCGTCGTTCTTGATGATCACCAGGTCGCGCTTGCCTTGCCGGGCCAGTTCGTCCAGCAGGGTGAAGGGCGTGCCCGGCGAGCCGAAGCCACCGACCATGATGGTGCTGCCATCGGCCACCGGAGCGACGGCGTCGGCCAGGGAAAACAGCTTGTTCATGGGCGGACCTGCTGGGCCTGGAAGGCGTCGAAGGTCTGGCCGAGCAGCTCGACGATCTCGTCGCACTGGGCGCGGCTGGTGACCAGTGGCGGCGAGATCAGCGTGTGATCGCCTTTCTCGCCCATCAGCGAGCGGCGCGGGTAGATGATCAGGCCGCGCTCGCGGGCCAACCGGGTCATGGCGTCGCTGACGTTGCGCGCCAGCGGGAAGGGCTCCTTGCTGTCGCGGTCGGCGACGTACTCGATCGCCTGGAGGTAGCCCAGGCCGCGTACATCACCGATGAATTCATAGCGTTTGCCGAGCGCCTGCAGACGCTGCAGCAGGTAGGCGCCATTGTCGGCGACCCGCTGTACCAGGTTCTCGTCCTCGATGGCCTGGAGCACCGCCAGCGCGGTGGCGCAGGCCAGGGGATTGCCCGCGTAGGTATAGCCGTGCTGGAAGCCGCCGGAGGCGAGGATCGGCTCGGTGAGTTCGGCGCGGGTAAGCACCGCCGACACCGGGTAATAGCCGGCGCCGAGGCCCTTGGCCAGGCAGACGATGTCGGCCTTCACGTTCCAGTGCTCGTAACCGAACCAGCGGCCAGTGCGGCCGATGCCGGTCATCACCTCGTCGAGGATCAGGAGGATGCCGTGGCGCCGGCAGATTTCCTCGATTCGTGGGAAGTAGGCGGCGTGGGGGACTTCGGCGCCGGTGCTGGCACCGCCGACCGGTTCGGCAATGAAGGCCGCGACCTTTTCCGCGCCGACCGCCAGGATCGCTGCCTCCAGTTCGTCGGCGCAGGCCAGGGCGTGGGCCTCGGCGGTCAGGCCGGCGGGTACCCGGTACTGGGTGGGCGAGGCGATCTTCGGATAGTGCTGGAACATGGGTTCGAAGGGTGCGGTCAGCGGGGTGTAGCTGGTCATCGCCAGCGCGCCCATGGTCGAGCCGTGGTACGCCGGCTTGCGGCTGATGAACACCTGGCGCTGCGGCTCGCCCCGGTTGAACCAGTACTGGCGGGCGATCTTCAGCGCCGACTCCACCGACTCGGAGCCGCCGGAAGAGAAGAACACCCGGTCGAAGCGCTGGCCGGTAAGGTTGACCAGGCGTTCGGCAAGGTCCAGCGCCGGCTGGTTCTCGAACTGTGTGCGGTAGGCGAAGGCAACCTTGTCCAGCTGCGCCAGCATGGCCTCGCGCACCGCCGGGTGGCCGTGGCCGAGCTGGGCGACTATGGCCCCGGAGCAGGCGTCGATGTAGCGCTTGCCGTGCTCGTCCCAGGCGTAGATGCCTTCGGCACGGTCGATGGTCGGCAGGCGCGTGGCAGATTGGTAGAACAGGTAATCGGACATGTGGGACCCCATGGGAAACGGGCGGCAGCGGCGTCAGCCGATATCCGCGAGGAACTGTCGGGTGCGTGGTTGTTGTGGTGCGCCGAATACCTGCGCCGGCGTGCCCTGCTCGACGATGTTGCCGCCGGCCATGAACACCACGCGGTCGGCGACCTTTTCGGCGAAGCGCATCTCGTGGGTCACCACCATCATGGTCATGCCGCTGCTGGCCAGGCTTTCCATGACCGAGAGGACGCCGCCGACCATTTCCGGGTCGAGCGCCGAGGTCGGTTCATCGAACAGCATGGCGTCCGGCTTGAGCGCCAGCGCCCGGGCGATGGCGACGCGCTGCTTCTGTCCGCCGGAGAGGTTGCCGGGGTAGACGTCGCGCTTGTCCAGCACGCCGACCTTGGCCAGCAGCTCTTCCGCTTCGGCACGGGCCTGGCGCGGGTCGACGCCCTGTAGCTGGGTCGGCGCGATGGTGATGTTTTCCAGGACCGTGAGGTGCGGAAACAGATTGAAGTGCTGGAACACCATGCCGACCTTCATGCGCATGGCATTGAGGTAGCTCTCCCTGGCCCGGTGACTGCGCTTGCGGTCATTGACCAACTGGTCCTGGAACAGGATCTGGCCGGCGCTCGGCTCCTCGAGCATGTTCACGCAGCGCAACAAGGTGCTCTTGCCGGAGCCGCTGGGGCCGATCAGCACCACCACTTCGCCCTTGTGCACATCCAGATCGATGCCTTTGAGGACTTCCAGCGCGCCGTAGCGCTTGTGCACGTTCTTCAACTGGATCTGCGCATTGCCGGTGTTCATGTGCGTCCTCCCTTGAGCAGCAGGCGCCGCTCGAACAGTTGCAGCATCAGGCTGGTGATGGTGGTGAGCAGCGCGTAGATCAGCGCGCAGGCGAAATACAGCTCGAACGGCTTGAAGGTGGCGCCGACCAGTTGCTGGGTGCGCATGAACAGTTCGGCCAGGGTGATGGTGGAAACCAGCGAGGTGTCCTTGATCAGGATGATCAGGTTGTTGCCCAGCGGCGGCACGATCAGCTTGAAGGCCTGCGGCAGGATGATCAGGCGCATGGTCCGGCCGGCGCCGAAACCGAGCGAGCGCGAGGCTTCGACCTGCCCGTGGGGGATGGCCTGGATCCCGGCGCGGATGGTTTCTGCGTTGTAGGCGCCGACGTTGAGTGCCAGGCCGATCACCCCGGAGACGAAGGGGGAAAGCTCCAGGCCGAACTGTGGCAGGCCGAAGTAGATGATGAACAGTTGCACCAGCAGCGGCGTGGAGCGGATCAGCCAGATGTAGCCGGCGGCGAGCCAGCGCAGGGGCGTGTGCCGAGACAGCCGGGCGAGGGCGGCGAGGAGGCCGAACAGCAGGCCGAGGAGAATGGCGAGCACGGTCAGCTCGACGGTGATGCCGGCTGCCTTGAACAGCATCGGCAGGTATTGGAGCACCAGGTTGAAGTCGAACATTCTTATTCTCTTGTGCTGTCGACGGAGGGCATGACGCGCCATGGTGAGTTACTTCACGCTGGCGGTCGGCGGAGATTGACCGGGTCTTACCTATCAATTGTTTTCATACCCTGACGTTTCATTGAAGCCCTTTACTTGCAAGGGCTACAGTGCTGTCTGAGCGCGTAGTGAGTCTTGCATTGGGAAAAAACAGCGTCAATTTATGATATTTTTTAATCATTTGACCGACCCGGAGCTCTGCCATGCGTACGGACTTCAGCCTGCGGGACCTGGAAATCTTTCACGCCATCGCCACCACCGGCTCTACCCGCCAGGCGGCGCTGCAGCTGGGCCTCACCCAGTCGGCGGTCAGCCATGCCCTGGCACGGCTGGAGGAGTCACTGAAGATTCGCCTGTTCGCCCGCGAGAACCAGCGGCTGCAGATCACCGCGGCGGGGCGCTACATGCTCAACGAGGCGGTGCAGCTGATGGCCAACCTGGCGCGTATCGAAGGGGATATTTCCGTGCTCCAGGACAGCGGCGTGGCATCGCTCAGGCTCGGCTGCGCGCCGGGCCTGGGGCATCGCTTCGGTCCGCGCCTGGTGTGGCACTACCTGCAGGCGCACCCGGGGATCGCCGTCTCCCTCGACGTCGCCGCCAGCGGCTGGCTGATCGCCGAGGTAGAGGCGGGACGGCTCGATCTCGCGCTGGTGGCCTACGAGGTGCATGAGCCGAACCTGCTGTTCACGCCAGTGGTGGCGGCGCGTATGCGCGCGCTGCTGCCGGCGGACAGCCCGTTGGCGGCACAGGCGCAGGTCGAACTGGCCGACCTGGACGGTCAGACGCTGATCAAGCCCATCCAGTCCGACCACCTGATCTATCGCGACAACAGCTTGCGCCGCCTGTTGCGCCACGAGCTGCAGGCCAGCCTGTCCTCCATCGGCGCGATGATCGAGTTCAGCGGCGGCCTGAGCCTGGTGAATGCGATTACCGCCGCCGACCTTTGCGAAAACCCCCGCCTGTGCAGCCGGCCCTTCGCCCTGGAGCAGTGGTTCAATTTCTACCTGGTGTACCGGCAGGAGCTGAAGAGCAATCGCCTGGTCGGCGATATCCGCCAGGCCCTGGACGCGGTGGTGGAGGAGATGCGTCGGCGCGAGGATTGCGCCGACGCGTTGCGCCAGGGGCCGACGGGCTGAAGCCGGAGCGTGCCGGGGTCAGGCCTGGCGCCTTGACCCCAGGAAGCCACCGAAGAACTGCTCGGCATTGGCTTGCAGGCTGTCCAGGTGGTAACCGCCTTCCTGCACGATCAGCGTTGGCAGGCCGAGCAGGCCGATGTCCCGGCCGAGCCGGGCGAAACCTGCGCTGCTCACGGCCACTTGCGACTGCGGGTCTTCCACGTAGATGTCGAACCCCAGCGACAGCACCAGCACGTCTGGCTCGAAGCGCCGCAGCGCGGCGACAGCGCGCTCCAGTTGCTCGAAGAACACGGACTCCGGTGAGCCGTGGGGCATGCAGAGGTTGATGTTGTAGCCGTGTCCGGCGCCGCTTCCGCGTTCGTCCTCGTAGCCGGCGACCACCGGATAGTAATTGGTCGGATCGCCGTGGATCGACACGTAGAGCACGTCGTCGCGCTCGTAGAAGATTTCCTGGATGCCCTGGCCGTGGTGCATGTCGGTATCCAGGATCGCCACTCTCTCATAGCCCTGTCGCAGGTACTGGGCGGCGATAGCAGCGTTGTTCAGGTAGCAGAAGCCGCCGGCGGCGTCGTGCCGCGCATGGTGTCCCGGCGGACGGCACAGGGCATAGGCTTCGGCGCGGCCATCGAGCAGGGTGCGGGCCCCGGCGATGGCGCTTTGCGCCGACCAGTAGGCGGCGCGCCAGGTCTGTTCGCCCACCGGGCAACTGCCATCGGCCAAGTAGCGCGCTGCCTTGGCGAGAATGCCGCGCAGCGGGTTGGGTTCGCGGATGAAGACGTTGGACATCACCTCGTCGCCCCAGTCCTGCCCGGTGGCCAGCCATTCGCGATGGGCCTCCTCGAGGAAGCGCAGGTATTCGGCGCTGTGCACGGCCTGCAGCGGCTGCATGCCGAAGTCCTCCGGCTGGCGCAGCTCGAAGCCGAGGCGCTCGACCGCTTGCAGCAGGCGTCGCGGGCGTTCGGGTATTTCCTGCGGGGTGCGCATCTGTCCGCGCGAAAGGTAGCTGCGCGGATGGTGCAGGTACTGGTCGGGGTGGAAGTAGGTCAGCATCGTTCGTCCCTCAACGAATGTCGGTTCCCAGCCATTTCTGGCTGATGCCGCTATAGGTGCCGTTGGCGGTGATCTCGGCCAGTGCGGCATTGATCGCGGCTTTCAGCTCGGGGCTGTCCTTGCGCACGGCGATACCCATCTTTTCCGGATAGAGCAGTTCGCCTGCCGGCCTGGCGTCCAGGCGCCGGTCGCGAATGGTCAGCAGGCCGGCGATCTTGTCGGTGACGAAGCCGTCGATGCGCTTGTTCTGCAGGTCGAGGAGGATATCGGGCAGGCCCTTGTAGGTCTTCAGGGTGACGTTCGGCTTGTGCTCGCGCAGCCAGCCCTCGTAGGTCTCGCCAAGGGTAATGCCGATCACCTTGGCGTCCATTTCGTCGATACCCCGGACGGGGCTGTCCTGGCGGACGAACAATTGGGCGCCGGACTGGTAGTAGGGTTCGGAGAAGTCCACGGCCTTGAGGCGTTCGTCGGTGATCGCCAGGCTGCCGATGATGGCGTCGTACTTGCCGGCCAGCAGGCCGCCGATGATGCCGTCCCAGGCGGTGGTGACCGGCATGGGTTGCACGCCGATGCGCTGTGCCAGGCTGTCGCCGATGTCGACGTCGAAACCCTGCAGCTTGCCGTCCAGGTCGATGAAGCTGAACGGCGGGTACTTGCCGGTCAGGGCGAACTTCAGCTCGCCCTTCTGCTTCACGGTTTCCAGGTCGCCGGCATGGGCAGCGAGCGAAGCGATGCAGGAAGTGGCCAGCAGGATGCCGGCGGCCAGGGTACGGATTGTTTTTATCATTGGCGTGGTTCCCGGTTGGTTGTGGGGCGGTGCAACGGACCGCCGCAGTGTTTCAATCGGCTCCCAGTGGCGTCAATCTATGTTGTTTTTCAATCAGTTGAGTCGTTTTTGTAAGCACCTTGGCGGATTTTCGCGGCCACTTGCGTGGGCTGGCCTTGGGCAAGGTCACGCCCGGCACAGGTCTCGGGATGATGGATTGGCTGCGGACCGTTGTTGCGGAGGATCGGGCCCCGCGATCCGGTAGGGGCGATTCAGTTGGCTGTGTCTGCATTAAGTGTTGCTAGAACGCCCTGAGCCAAGCTGATTATCGAGTGGACTGTGAGTCCTTGTTTCGCCTCCCGGCGAGTCACTTCTTTCAAACGCCAAAGAAGTAACCAAGAACGCTTGCCCCTACATCCGGCCCCGGCTTCGCCGGGGTTCCCTCCCTCCATCGTTGCGCCGGGGGCTCGGCGTGAGGGGCCATCCGTGGCCCCGCACGCCTCTCGCGGCATCCATGCCGCTCGTCCCCCTCTGCAACGATTCCGCTCGGCCTCCTGACGGGGCGGAGGCGCTGCCCCACCTCTCCGGCGTCGGTTCAGGCACTGAGCAGGCATCAGGACTGCCGCGCCTTGTCAGGCGCGCGTCACCCCTCTCCCTCCGGGAGAGGGGCCGGGGGTGAGGGAAGTGTCAGGCGGATACGGAGAGCTGAAGGGCCCGCACTAGAGGCTTCTATTCGGTTCTGCAACAACTAACGCAGACATAGCCAATCAGTTCGCCAGGGAGCGCGCAGTGGTCCCGCTTTCCTGCAGGCAAAAAAAAGGATGGTCAGGCGACCATCCTTTGGAATGAGGGGCTGCGCCCCTCCTGGTGAGTTCGTTGCCTGATCAGCCCTTCAGCGGCACGAGGCGCGGGGCGATCATGTTTTCCGGGCGCAGGATGTCGGCCAGCATGGATTCGTCCAGCAGCTTCTCCTCGCGCACCAGTTCCAGCACGCCGCGGCCGCTTTCCAGGGCTTCCTTGGCAATGCGGGTGGCGTTCTCGTAGCCGATATAGGGGTTCAGCGCGGTGATCAGGCCGATGGAGTTCTCCATCAGGCGGCGGCAGTGCTCGACGTTGGCGGTGATGCCGACGATGCAATGCTCGCGGAGCATGTCCATGGCGCGTTGCAGCAGGCGGATCGAGTCGAAGATCTTGTAGGCGATCAGCGGCTCCATCACGTTCAGCTGCAGCTGGCCGCCTTCGGCCGCCAGGGTCAGGGCCAGGTCGTTGCCGATGACTTCGAAAGCCACCTGGTTGACCGCCTCCGGGATCACCGGGTTGACCTTGCCCGGCATGATCGAGCTGCCCGGCTGGCGCGGCGGCAGGTTGATCTCGTTGATGCCGGTACGCGGGCCGCTGGAGAGCAGGCGCAGGTCGTTGCAGATCTTCGACAGCTTGACCGCGGTGCGCTTGAGCATGCCGGAGAACAGCACGAAGGCGCCCATGTCGGAGGTGGCTTCGATCAGGTCGGCGGCTGGGACGACCGGGTGGCCGCTGATGGCTGCCAGGCGCTCGACGGCCAGCTTCTGATAGCCCGGGTCGGCGTTGATGCCGGTGCCGATGGCGGTGCCGCCGAGGTTCACTTCAGTCAGCAGCTCGGGCGCCAGGCGACGCAGGCGGTCGAGGTCTTCGCCCAGGGTGGTGGCGAAGGCATGGAATTCCTGGCCGAGGGTCATGGGCACCGCGTCCTGCAGCTGGGTACGGCCCATCTTCAGTACGTCGGCGAACTCTTCGCCCTTGGCGGCGAAGGCCTGGATCAGGCTGTCGAGGCTGGCCAGCAGGGCGTCGTGGCCCAACAGCAGGCCGAGGCGAATGGCGGTGGGGTAGGCGTCGTTGGTCGACTGCGCCATGTTCACGTCGTTGTTCGGGTGCAGGTACTTGTACTCACCCTTCTGCTTGCCCATGGCCTCGAGGGCGATGTTGGCAATCACCTCGTTGGCGTTCATGTTGGTGGAGGTACCGGCGCCACCCTGGATCATGTCCACCACGAACTGGTCGTGGAAGTCGCCGCGGATCAGGCGGGCACAGGCTTCGCTGATGGCGGCGTGTTTTTCGGCGCTGAGGTGGCCGAGCTGCTTGTTCGCATCGGCGGCGGCCTGCTTGACCATGGCCAGGGCGATGACCAGCTTCGGATAGTGCGACAGCGGCACGCCGGACAGGCGGAAGTTGTGAACCGCGCGCAGGGTCTGGATGCCGTAGTAGGCCTCGGAGGAAACTTCGAGGGTACCGAGCAGGTCTTTTTCGATGCGGAAGGATGCAGCGGAGGACATGATGTCATTCATCTCTGGGGGAGCGCGGCAAGTGCCGCGATGCCCAATAATCTAGGCCTGTAGCCATTTGTCGGCCAATGCTGTTATTCGCTGCCCTATGCACAATCGGCATAATGTCCGAGTGACGCGGGTTTGACCGCGAGCGTGTGCACCAAAATCGAGCATTCTGGAAACCTCAGATGAACCTGGAAACCAAGTGGCTGGAAGACTTCGTCGCCCTGGCCAATACCCGCAGCTTCTCCCAGGCCGCCGAGCGGCGCTTCGTCACCCAGCCTGCCTTCAGCCGGCGCATCCGCAGCCTCGAGGCGGCGCTGGGGCTGACCCTGGTGAACCGCTCGCGCACGCCGGTGGAGCTGACCGAGTCGGGCCAGCTGTTCCTGGTCACCGCGCGCAGCATGGTGGATCAACTGGGCGAGGTGGTGCGCCACTTGCACCACCTGGAGGGCCAGCAGGGCGAGGTGCTGCAGTTCGCCGCCGCCCACTCCCTGGCCCTGGGCTTCTTCCCGCAGTGGATCGCGCGGCTGCGCGGCGAAGGGCTGAACATCGCCAGCCGCCTGATCGCCACCAACGTGGGTGAGGCGGTGCACTCGCTGCGCGAGGGCGGTTGCGACCTGATCCTGGCCTTCTACGACCCGGATGCATCTCTGCAGATGGACCCGGAAATCTTTCCGTCGATGCACCTGGGCCGCACCGAGATGCTCCCGGTCTGCGCGGTGGGCGACGACGGCAAGCCGCTCTTCGAGCTGGACAGCGGGCAGAGCGTGCCGCTGCTCGCCTACAGCGCCGGCGCCTTCCTCGGCCGTTCGGTGAACATCCTGCTGCGCCAGCGCGCGCTGCGTTCGACCACCGTCTACGAGACCGCCATGGCCGACAGCTTGAAGAGCATGGCCCTGCAGGGCCTGGGGGTGGCCTGGGTGCCGCGCTTCAGTGCCCAGGCCGAACTGGCGCGCGGTGACCTGGTGGTCTGTGGCGGCAGCCAGTGGCACGTGCCGCTGGAGATTCGCCTGTACCGCTGCGCCCTGGTGCGCAAGGCCGCCGTACGCCTGCTCTGGCGCAAGCTGGAAGGCGGCATGGGCGGCGAGGGCTGAGGGTGGGGGAGCCGGCCGGGCCGGCTCCCGTAGGGATCACATCTCGACGACGATCCGCCCTTCGATCCGGCCGGCGCGCATTTGCTCGAAGATGCCGTTGATGTTGTCCAGCTTGTCGCGGTGGATGGTGGCCTTGACCAGGCCTTCGCCAGCGAAGTCCAGGGCTTCCTGCAGGTCGGCGCGGGTGCCGACGATGGAACCGGTGATGCTGATGGCCTTGAGCACCACGTCGAAGATCGGCGTGGGGAAGTCTCCCGGCGGCAGGCCCACCAGGGCCACGGTGCCACCGCGCCGGGCCATGCCGATGGCCTGGCCGAAGGCGCTGTTGGATACCGCCGTGACCAGCACGCCGTGGGCGCCACCGATGTCGCGCTGGATCACCTCGGCAGGGTTCTCGTTGCGGGCGTTGATGGTCAGGCTGGCGCCCAGCTTGCGTGCCAGTTCCAGCTTGGCGTCGTCGACGTCGATGGCGGCCACGTGCAGGCCCATGGCGCGGGCGTACTGCACGGCGACATGGCCGAGGCCGCCGATGCCGGAAATCGCCACCCACTGGCCGGGCCGCGCCTGGGTGACCTTGAGGCCCTTGTAGACGGTGACGCCGGCACAGAGGATTGGCGCGATCTCGGCGAATTCGACGTTTTTCGGCAGGATTCCGACGTAGTTGGGGTCAGCCAGCACATACTCGGCATAGCCGCCGTTCACCGAGTAACCGGTGTTCTGCTGGCTCTCGCAAAGGGTTTCCCAGCCGGTCAGGCAATGCTCGCAGCAACCGCAGGCGGTGTAGAGCCAGGGCACGCCGACCCGGTCGCCTTCCTTGACCCGGGTCACGCCGGCGCCCACCGCCGCCACATGGCCCACGCCCTCATGGCCGGGGATGAAGGGCAGGCTCGGCTTCACCGGCCAGTCGCCTTCGGCGGCGTGCAGGTCGGTGTGGCAGACACCCGAGGCCTCGATCTTCACCAGGATCTGTCCGGGGCCGGGCAGGGGAACCTTCACTTCCTCGATCCGCAAGGGCTCGCCAAAGGCGTGGACCACCGCGGCTTTCATGGTCTGGTTCATGGCATTCACCTCCTTGGTTGAGGTGTCCGATTCTGCGCCGCCGAGTGGTGCGGACCTTGCTCTGGAGCAAGGTTTTGCCGGGTCGGGAGGCTCTATTGCCGGGCTCTGGACGAGTGGTCAGTGCAAATGCACGCCGGACGCGGCTTTGCGTTATACTGCGCGGCCTTCGGCCGGCAGCGCGCCCCGCAATACCGGCCCCCATTGCACAACAAGCCACGCCATTGCGTGGCTTGTTGGTTTTTCGACCATTGACGAGGCACGACGATGAGCGCACTGGTAGGCGTGATCATGGGCTCCAAGTCCGACTGGAGCACCCTCAGCCACACCGCCGACATGCTGGAAAAGCTGGGCATTCCCTTTGAAGTGAAGGTGGTTTCCGCCCACCGCACCCCGGACCTGCTGTTCCAGTACGCCGAAGAGGCCGAGGCCCGTGGCATCGAGGTGATCATCGCCGGCGCCGGTGGTGCCGCCCACCTGCCGGGCATGTGTGCCGCCAAGACCCACCTGCCGGTGCTCGGTGTGCCGGTGCAGTCGTCCATGCTCTCGGGCGTCGACTCCCTGCTGTCCATCGTGCAGATGCCCGCCGGCATCCCGGTCGGCACCCTGGCCATCGGCAAGGCCGGCGCGATCAACGCTGCCCTGATGGCCGCCAGCATCCTCGGCGGCAAGTACCCGAAGTACCACGTGGCGCTGAAGGACTTCCGTCGCGAGCAGACCGACATGGTCCTGGACAACCCGGACCCGCGTGAGGCCTGACCCATGAAGATCGGCGTAATCGGTGGCGGCCAGCTAGGCCGCATGCTGGCCCTGGCGGGCACCCCGCTGGGCATGAACTTCGCCTTCCTCGACCCGGCGCCGGACGCCTGCTCCGCCGCCCTGGGCGAGCATATCCGCGCCGACTACGGCGACCAGGACCACCTGCGCCAACTGGCCGATGAGGTGGACCTGGTGACCTTCGAGTTCGAGAGCGTGCCGGCCGAGACCGTGGCCTTCCTCTCGCAGTTCGTGCCGGTCTACCCGAGCGCCGAATCCCTGCGCATCGCCCGCGACCGCTGGTTCGAGAAGTCCATGTTCAAGGACCTCGGCATTCCCACCCCGGAATTCGCCGATATCCAGTCCCAGGCCGACCTCGACGCCGCTACCGCCCGCATCGGCCTGCCGGCGGTGCTCAAGACCCGCACCCTGGGCTACGACGGCAAGGGCCAGAAGGTCCTGCGCACCCCTGCGGACGTGGCCGGCGCCTTTGCCGAGCTGGGCAGCGTGCCCTGCATTCTCGAAGGCTTCGTGCCCTTCACCGGCGAAGTCTCGCTGGTGGCGGTACGCGCCCGTAATGGTGAAACCCGCTTCTACCCGCTGGTGCACAACACCCACGAGACCGGCATCCTGCGCCTGTCCATCGCCAGCACCGACCATCCGCTGCAGGCCCTGGCCGAGGATTATGTCGGCCGGGTGCTGGAGAAGCTCGACTATGTCGGCGTACTGGCCTTCGAGTTCTTCGAAGTGGACGGCGGCCTGAAAGCCAACGAGATCGCCCCGCGGGTGCACAACTCCGGCCACTGGACCATCGAAGGCGCCGAGTGCAGCCAGTTCGAGAACCACCTGCGCGCCGTCGCCGGCCTGCCGCTGGGCTCCACCGCCAAGCTGGGGGAGAGCGCCATGCTCAACTTCATTGGTGAAGTGCCGGCTGTGGATAAGGTCGTCGCCATCGCCGACTGCCACCTGCACCACTACGGCAAGGCCTTCAAGGCCGGCCGCAAGGTGGGCCACGCCACCGTCCGCAGCGCCGACCGCGCGACCCTCGATCGCCAGATCGCCGAAGTCGAAGCGCTGATCGTCAAGGCCTGATGCCCGCCCGGCCGCTCCGCAAGGGGTGGCCGATGGCGAGCCATATTGCGGGCAACTAGGCTCAGGCATGCCTCAACTACCTTCGGAGGGCATGACATGGGCATCATCGGCACCATCATCATCGGGCTGATCGTTGGCCTGATCGCACGCTTCATCAAACCCGGCGACGACAGCATGGGCTGGATCATGACGATCCTGCTCGGCGTTGGCGGTTCGCTGTTGGCCACCTATGGCGGCCAGGCCGTGGGCATCTACCAGGCCGGACAGGCAGCGGGCTTCATCGGCGCGGTGGTAGGCGCGGTGGTGCTGCTGGTCATCTACGGCGTTGTGAAGAAGACTTAGCTGACCGCTCCTCGGTGGGGCTGGGAACCGGCCCGGTGCAGGGTTAGTCTTAGCGCCTGACGTTCCCGCCCCACGCTTTCACGAGTCTTTCCATGCGCCGTCTCGCCTGCCTCCTGCTGCTGTTCTGCTGCACCCTCGCCCGCGCCGAACTCCCCGAAACCGACTGGTTGGAACTGATGCCGCCCGAGGACCGCAAGGCCCTCGAGGAAATGCCGGAAATCAGCCACGACAGCCCCGAGGCCGATGGCACCTTCGACCAGAAGGGCGGCCTCAAGCAGCAGAAGGACCTGCCGGCGGTGATGTATTCGGCCAGGACGGTCGCCGCCCTGGATGGCAAGGAAATCCATATCGGCGGCTATCCGGTGCCCCTGGAAAGCGACGCCAAGGGGCGCAGCACCCTGTTCTTCCTGGTGCCATACCCCGGCGCCTGCATCCACGTGCCGCCGCCGCCGCCGAACCAGATCGTCCTGGTGCGCTACCCCAAGGGCATCGCCCTGGACGATATCTACGCGCCCATCTGGGTGGACGGCACCCTCAAGGTGGAGAAGGTCAGCAACGACCTGGCCGACGCCGCCTATGCGATGGACGCCGGGCAGGTGCGGTTGGTGGAAGAGGGCGACCTCTGATCCATTCGCCCGCTGGCAGGAGAGGCGCTTTTGGCGCCCTCTCCCTCCGGGAGAGGGCGGGGGGTGAGGGATGGTTCAGGCCGTCGCGGTCTGCAAAGGCAGGCCTGCGGCCTGCTTGGCGAATGAATTCGCCCCTACAAGAATCAACCCCAGCGAGTCGGTCGCCCAGGCGCTCGTAATCAGAGCGGCTTGCTGGTGACCTTGAGCTCCATCCTGTGCTCCTCACCGGGCCTTAGCACCAGGAAGTCGTCCGTCACCCGCGCCGTCTCGATGCAGAGCATGCCCTGCCACGCGTCCTCGGCGAATTGGCTGAGGCGCTTGGACTTGTCGATCCAGGGGTTCCACACCACGGCCGAAGCGGAGCCGCTCACCTCCAGCTGGATGCGGCGTTTCCAGGCGCGGTCGAGGATGGCCATGCGCCGGGACGTTTCCAGGTAGATGCGGTCGGTTTCGCCGCTGAAGACGATGTTTCCCTGCTGTTTTCGCTGCTGCCAGTCTTCCAGGGTCTCGATATAGCGGCAACCGTCCAGGCCTTCCACCTCTACCTCACGGATGTCGCTGACGGTGAAGTAGCTGTGCAGCGCCTGGCTCAGGGCCAGGGGGCTGTCGCCGGTGTTACGGGTGGAGAGGGCCAGTTGCAGGTTCTCGTCCAGCAGGATGGAGAATTTCAGTTGGGCGCAGTGGGGCCAGCCCGGCAGGGGCTCTTTGCTGGTGTCCAGGGCGAATTCCAGGCGCACCGCCGGCCCTTCGCTGTCGATGCCCAGCAGGTCCCATTCGCGCTCGCGCACCAGGCCGTGGGCCGGGCAAATGGGGCCGCCCCGGTGCATGCCCTGGATTTCGGCCGGATTGCGCCGCAGGTCGCCGAACCAGGGCCAGCACACCGGTACGCCGCCGCGCACAGCCTTGCCCTTCTGGTACACCGCCTGGTCGCTCAACCAGATCACCGGCTCCTCGCCATGGGGCTGATAGCTCAGCACCTGTGCACCTTGCTGGGCCACCAGCAATTCCGCGTGGCGGGTATGCACCCGCCAGCAAACCAGTTCATCCACCTCAAGCTGTTCCACGGTGGGCAGGGTTTCGTCGTACATCGCAATCTCCGCTTGCTGTGCTGTCGGGCCGCCGAGGCGCCATCTGCTATTTCGAATCAGCATGGCAGAGGCGGCAAGGGCTTTCTCGGCATTCGACCAAGTGATCGGCAATTGGGTTGCGAGTGACCGGATTTTGACGCGTTCGCATTTGGCTCTCGCAAGTGAGGGTCCACTTGTCGGCGTTTTGACATGGATGGTCAGAGACCCCGTAGCCCCTGGTTTGCGATTGGCGCTGCTAAGGCTGTGATTTCTCGACTCTCCTTGCCGGAAGGCCGGTTGCGGACGGGACATTGGTACCGAAAGGCCCCCCACTGGCGGACCTAGACTTTTTTTATTCGCTCGCAAGTGGAGTCGATGCCATGCGCAAGCTGTTGATAATAATTCCTATTTTCGTCGCCGTGGCGGCGCTCGCGGGCTTCTGGGCGCGCCCCGAGCCCGTGCCGGTGCAACTGGTGGAAGTGGCCAAGGGCGAGGTGGAAACCCTGGTGGCCAACACCCGCGCGGGCACCGTGAAAGCCTGCCGGCGCGCCCATCTGTCGTTCAAGACCGGTGGCCAGGTAAGCGAGCTGCTGATCCATGCAGGGCAGCGGGTGCAGGCCGGCGATGTGCTCATGCGCCTGCGTCAGGACGACCTGCAGGCGCGGGTGGACGAGGCCCGCGCGCGGCTCGACGCCCAGCGCAATCTGCGCGAGCAGAGCTGTAGTCAGGCGAGCCAGGACCAGCGCGACCTGCAACGCCTGGACCGCCTCGCCGAACGCAATTTGGCCCCCCAGGATCAGCGGGACCAGAGCGCCACCCGTGCGCGCCTGTCGCAGCTCCTGTGCAGCGGTGGTGAGGCAAGGATTCGCGAGGCCGAAGCCAGCCTTGAGCTGCAATTGGCGCAACTGGACCAGGCCACCTTGCGTGCGCCCTTCGCCGGCATAGTCGCCGAGATCAACGGCGAGCTGGGCGAAGTGGTGACGCCCTCGCCGCCGGGTATTCCGACGCCGCCGGCGGTGGACCTGATCGACGATCAGTGCCTCTATGTAGAAGCCCCGATAGATGAGGTGGATGCCGCGCTGGTACGTCCCGGCATGCCGGTGCGCATCACCCTGGACGCTTTCCGTGGGCGCAGCTTCGAAGGACGGGTCAGCCGCATCGCACCCTTCGTCCGTGAGCTGGAGAAGCAGGCGCGTACCGTCGATGTCGAAGTGAAGTTCGAGCGGGTGCCAACGGACCTGATGCTGCTCAGCGGCTACAGCGCCGACGTGGAAATTCTCCTGGCCCACCGTGAGCAGGCCCTGCGGGTGCCCACCGAAAGCCTGCTGGAAGGCGGCAGGGTGCTGCGTTACGACCCCAGTAACGGCCATCTGCGCGAGCAGAAGGTGGAGATCGGCCTGGCCAACTGGCGCTGGAGCGAGGTCAGGGGCGGGTTGGCGCCCGGCGACCGCATCCTGCCGAGTCTGCAGCACGACGGCCTGGTCGACGGTAGCGTGGTCAGCCCCAGCGGTGAGGCCCGGGAGCGCGCACCGTGATTCTCATGCAGCAGGTCAGCCGCAGCTTCCTGCTGGGCGGGCAGCAGGTGTGCGCTCTCGACCACCTCGATCTGGACGTGGCCGACGGTGAGTACCTGGCCATTTCCGGCGCCTCCGGCTCCGGCAAATCCACGCTGCTGAACATCCTCGGGCTGCTGGACGCTCCGGACAGCGGCGAGTTCTGGCTGGACGAGGAGCCCACCGCGGGCCTTGCCGAAGAGCGTCGTGCCACCCTGCGCAGCCACTTGATCGGTTTCGTCTTCCAGTCCTTCCACCTGGTTCCGCGCCTGACCACCCTGGAAAATATCGAGCTGCCGATGCTGCTGGCCGGCATCGACCCCGCCGAACGCCGCCGCCGCAGCCTGCAGCTGGCGGAACGCCTGGGCCTCGGTGACCGGCTGCGCCATCACCCGGCCGAGCTGTCCGGTGGCCAGCGCCAGCGCGTGGCCATCGCCCGCGCCATGGTGATGCGGCCGCGCCTGCTGCTGGCCGATGAGCCCACCGGCAACCTCGACAGCCAGTCCGGCACCGAAGTGGTCGCCCTGCTGGAAGAGCTGAATGCCGAGGGCCTGACGCTGATCCTGGTGACCCACGACGCCCAGCACGCCGCCCGGGCTCATCGGCAGGTGCAGATGCGCGACGGACGCATTCTCTGCGACCGCCGCCGGGGCGTGGTGGCCTGATGGACCTGTTGGATGCCTGTCGCTTCTGGCTCGGCGCCCTGAGCGGGCACCGTTCACGCAGCCTCATGCTGCTCCTGGCGATGGCGGTGGGCGTGTTCTTCGTGACCTTGCTGGGTGGCCTGGGGGAGGGCGCCCGGGCCTATGTGCTGGGGGAGTTCTCCCTGCTCGGGCGCGACATCCTTATAGTCCTGCCCGGGCGCAATGAAACCACCGGCGGCATGCCGCCCATCACCGGTATGGCGCCGCGCCCGCTGACCCAGGCCGACGCCGCGGCGCTGGTCCGCCTGTCGGCGGTGCAACGGGTTGCGCCGCTGCATGCCGGGCAGCTGGAGGTCAGCCGCGACAACCGCAATCGCGAGGCCCTGACCCTGGGTACCACCCGCGCCTTTTTCGCCATCCGCCAGTTGCGCCTGGCTCAGGGGCAGCCGCTGCCGGAACTGGAGCCTGGCCAGACGGAACAGGTCTGCGTGATCGGCAGCCACCTGCGTCGCGAGCTGTTCGGCAGCGCCCCGGCGCTTGGCCAGTGGCTGCGTGCCGGCGACCGCCGCTTCCGGGTGATCGGGGTGCTGGATGAGCGTGGTGAATCCCTGGGAATGGACTTTTCCGAGGCGCTGATCGTCCCGGTGGCCAGCGCCGAGGCGCTGTTCGATCGTGAAGGGCTGTTCCGGGTCTTCGTCGAGGCCCGTGGTCCCAGCTACCTGGATAGTGCCCGGCGCCAGGTGCTGGCAGCCCTCAAGGACCGCCACCAGGGCGAGGAGGACGTCACCCTGCTCAGCCAGGACTCGATGCTCGCCGCCTTCGACCACATCCTCGGCGGCCTGACCCTGGCGCTGGCCGGCATAGCGGCCATCAGCCTGTTGGTGGCGGGCATCCTGGTCATGAACGTGACCTGGATCTCCGTGTTGCAGCGCACTGCCGAGATCGGCCTGCTCAAGGCCGTGGGCGCCAGCTCGACCCAGGTGCGCCTGCTGTTTCTCGGTGAAGCCGCGCTGCTGGCGCTGCTCGGCGCCGGCTCCGGGCTGGCCCTCGGCGAACTGCTGCTGTGGATCGGCCGGCTGGCCAGTGACCTGCCGCTGCAGGCGCCCTGGTGGGCGCGGCTCGGTGCGCCGGCCCTGGCCCTCGGCGCCGCGCTGTTGTTCGCCTGGCTGCCGGCCAGCCATGCCGCCGCCCAGGCGCCGGTTCAGGCGTTGCGTCCGCAGGGTGGCCTCTGATGCGCTGGCGCGACGGTCTCGGCCTGTGTGGCTCGGCCCTTTCCAGCCAGCCCATGCGCAGCCTGCTGACCCTGCTCGGGGTGGCCATCGGCATCGCCGCCGTGGCGCTGCTCACGGCCATGGGCGAGGGGCTGCGCGAGCGGGTGCTGGACAGCTTCGCCCAGTTCGGCACCCGGGTGGTGACGGTGCGTCCCGGCACCCTGCCCACCGGCGGTATCGGCGGGATACTCGCCAGCGCGCGGCCGCTGACCATTGCCGACGCGGACGCCCTGGGCCGCCTGGCCCATGCGGAGGCGGTGGTGCCGATCATCCAGGGCAATGGCGATATCCAGGCCGGTGGGCGCCAGCGGCGGGTGGATATCCTCGGCAGCGGTTCCCAACTGGCGGCCGCCTGGCGCGTGCACATGGCCCAGGGGCAGTTCCTGCCGCCCTCGCGGGACGGCCGCACGCCACCCTATGTGGTGCTGGGTTCGAAACTGGGGGTGGAGTTGTTCGGCAGCGCCAATCCGGTTGGCCAGCGAGTGCGGGTGGGGGGCATGAGCTTCCGGGTGATCGGGGTGATGGCGAGCAAGGGCAACCTGTTGGGGTTCGACCTCGACGACATCGCCTATATACCGGTGGACTGGGCGGAGAACCTGTTCAACCGCGAAGGTCTGGTCAAGATCCATGTGCTGTTCGATGACAGCGTCCCGGCCGAGGCCTTCGCCGCGACCGTACGGCGGCTGCTGGTGGAGCGCCACGGCCGCGAGGACTTCCGCATGACCTCCCAGGGCGACCTGCTGGGCAGCCTCAACCGCATCCTCGCCGCCATCACTCTGGGCATCGCCGCGCTGGGCGGAATCTCCCTGCTGGTGGGGGCGGTGGGCATCCTCACCATCATGACCACTACAGTCGGCGAGCGAACCGCCGAGATCGGCCTGCTCCGCGCGGTGGGCGCCGCGCCGCGCCAGGTGCTGGCGCTGTTCCTGGCCGAGGCGACCTTGCTATCGCTGCTCGGCGGCGTGCTCGGCCTGGTGATGGTGGGCATTCTGTTGGGTGCGCTGCACTGGCTGGTGCCGGGGTTGCCGCTGCGCCTGAGCCCGCCGCTGGTGCTGCTGGCGCTGCTGCTATCGGTGCTGGTGGGCATCGCTGCCGGCCTGGCGCCGGCGCGGCGCGCGGCGAAGTTGCATCCGGTGGATGCGCTGCGCCTGTAGGTCGGGGCGGGCGGCGTTGGGCTGGTCCGTGGGAGATTCCGTATCAATCGAGGCGTAGGGTGGAAATCCCTTTGGGGATTTGCACCATCGGTGTCTGTGATCGGCCTCGCTGGTGGATAGAAAAGCGCTATCCACCCTACACGGCTGACCGGGTAGGGTGCGCCGTGCGCACCAAGGGTTGAGCGAGGCGCAGAGGCTGATCCCGCGATCGGTGCGCATGGCGCACCCTACGGTGGGGCAAGTGCAGGAGTTTCGCCCCAGGTGCGTAGCTAGACTCCGCCCCCTTACAGGGGCAAAAGCCAGACCACGCTCTACGAGCGTGGATGTTTGCTCGCGATTGAAATCGCCCCCACAAGCGAGGCATGACCGGCCTTTAGTGTTCGCCCCATGAAAAAGGGCCGCTTGAGCGGCCCTTTCTGCATTGCGGCTCAGCCGCGACGCGGCGGGACCGGGCGGGTGCGGCCGCTGCCGTCGATGGCGACGAAGACGAACACGGTCTCAGTGACCTTGCGCCATTCGCTGGAAAGGGGGTCGTCGCTCCAGACTTCCACCAGCATCTGGATGGAGCTGCGGCCGATCTCCAGGGTCTGGGTATAGAAGGAGAGCTGGGCGCCCACGGCCACCGGTACCAGGAACGCCATGCGGTCGATGGCCACCGTGGCCACGCGGCCTGCGGCCACCTTGCTGGCCATGGCAGTACCGGCCAGGTCCATCTGGGAGACCAGCCAGCCGCCATAGATGTCGCCGAAGCCGTTGGTTTCCCGCGGGAGCGCGGTGATCTGCAGGGCGAGGTCGCCTTGCGGGGTGAGGTTCTCTTCTTCTTCGATTTCGATCATGCCGGGAGTGCCTGTTTCATGTGTGTGTGGCGCCAATGCCTGGAAAGGGCGTGCCCTTTCCTTCCCTGTGCGCCAGCCGACCCACTGCATGCCGACCCGCGCTTGACAGTGCGCAGTATATCGCCATGGGGTGGCGCCAGACGACCGTCGCGGCGCCACAGCGGCGGTTTTCTGGCCAAGACTGTGTAGCTCTGACGGTTTTTGATATGTTGCCAGGCGTTTTTTCCGCCCAAGCAGCGGGAAACGCCCGCACCCCCAGACGAGAATCCCAATAATGTCTTCCGTGCTTGCCACCGAGGCGACCGCCTCGCGACCGCTGACCCGCAGCGACTACAAGACCCTGTCGCTCTCTGCCCTGGGCGGTGCCCTGGAGTTCTACGACTTCATCATCTTCGTCTTCTTCGCCGCGGTGGTGGGCAAATTGTTCTTCCCCGCCGAGATGCCGGAGTGGCTGCGCCAGCTGCAGACCTTCGGCATCTTCGCCGCCGGCTACCTGGCGCGGCCCCTGGGCGGCATCGTCATGGCGCACTTCGGCGACCTGCTGGGGCGCAAGCGCATGTTCACCCTGAGCATCTTCCTGATGGCGGTGCCCACCCTGACCATGGGCCTGTTGCCCACCTACGAACAGATCGGCATCTGGGCACCGCTGGCGCTGCTGCTCATGCGCGTGGTGCAGGGCGCGGCCATCGGCGGTGAAGTGCCGGGGGCCTGGGTCTTCGTCGCCGAGCACGTGCCGTCGCGGTATATCGGCTACGCCTGCGGCACCCTGACCTCGGGTCTGACCGCCGGCATCCTGCTGGGTTCGCTGATGGCGACCCTGATCAACAGCCTCTATTCCCCGGCCGAGGTGCTGGACTGGGCCTGGCGCCTGCCCTTCCTGGTGGGCGGCGTGTTCGGCCTGTTCGCCGTGTACCTGCGCCAATGGCTGCACGAGACCCCGGTGTTCGCCGAGATGCAGCAGCGCAAGGCGCTGGCCGACGAGGTGCCGCTGAAGACCGTGTTGCGCGAGCATCGTGGCGCCATCGTGCTGTCCATGCTGCTGACCTGGGTGCTGTCGGCCGCCATTGTCGTGGTCATCCTGATGACCCCGACCCTGCTGCAGACGGTCTACGGCTTTGAAGCCGCCACCGCGCTGAAGGCCAACAGCCTGGCCATCGTCCTGCTGTCCATCGGCTGCGTCGTGGCCGGCGTCCTGGCCGACCGCTTCGGCGCCGGGCGCACTTTCCTCGTCGGCGGCCTGCTGCTGGCGATCAGCTCCTGGACTTTGTACACCAGCCTCAAGGCCCATCCGGACTGGCTGTTCCCGCTCTACGCGCTGACCGGCTTGTTCGTCGGCACCATCGGCGCCGTGCCCTACGTGATGGTCAAGGCCTTCCCGCCGGTGGTGCGTTTCTCCGGCCTGTCGTTCTCCTACAACCTGGCCTACGCCATCTTCGGCGGCCTGACGCCGATGGTGGTGTCGCTGCTGATGAAGTGGGACAGCCTGGGACCGGCCTACTATGTGGGGACGCTCTGCGGCGTGGCGGTACTGATCGGTGTGTTCCTCATCGCAAAGAAGCGCTGAGGTGAGAGCCATGTAGGGTGGAAATCCACGTGTTGGATTTCCACCGCGATGGTGGATAGAGAAGCGCTATCCACCCTACGGGGCTCCTAGGCCCTACTTCTTCGCCGCACTCACCCGCCAGACCTTGTTGCCCACGTCGTCCGTCACCAGCAGGGCGCCTTTGAGGTCCAGCCTCACATCCACCGGGCGACCCCGGACATTGCCCTCGGCGTCGAGGAAGCCGGTCAGCACGTCCATCGGCTGGCCGTGGGGCTTGCCATTGCGGAAGGGCACGAAGATCACCTTGTAACCGTTGTCGGGTTTGCGGATCCAGGAGCCGCGCTGGCTCACGAACAGGCCGTTGCGGAACTTCGGCAGCTTGCTGCCCTTGGCGAAGGCGATGCCCATCGAGGCGGTGTGCGGGCCGAGGGCGTAGTCAGGCACCAGGGCCTTGGCCACCAGGTCCGGCCGTTGTGGCTGCACGCGTTCGTCGACATGCTGGCCGAAATGGCTGTAGGGCCAGCCATAGAATCCACCGTCCTTCACCGAAGTGATGTAGTCCGGCACCAGATCGCTGCCGAGTTCGCCGCGCTCGATGACTGCGGCCCACAGCTTGCCGGTCTGCGGCTCCCAGGCCAGGCCGTGGGGATTGCGCAGGCCGGTGGCGAAGAGGCGTTTGGCGCCGCTGGCACGATCCACTTCCCAGATCGCCGCGCGGCCTTCCTCCTCCGCCATTCCGTTCTCGCCGGCATTGCTGTTGGAGCCGACCGTGACATAGAGCTTGCGGCCGTCGCGACTGGCAATGACGTTCTTGGTCCAGTGACGGTTCAGCCCGGCGGGCAGGTCGGTGACCAGGGTGGGTGGCTCGCTGATCTCGGTCGCTCCCTTCACATAGGGGAAGCGCACCAGGGAGTCGGCATTGGCCACGTAGAGGTCCTTGCCCACCAGCACCATGCCGAAGGGCGAACGTAGGTCTTTCAGGAAGGTGCTGCGCAGGTCGGCTACGCCATCGCCGTTGATGTCCCGCAGCAGGGAAATGCGGTTGACGCTTTTTTCCTGGGCGTCGCGACTCTTCATGGTCAGGCCGGAAAACCAGCCCTGGATACCGGCGGGCTTGGGGGTATCCGGTGCGGCACTTTCAGCCACCAGCACATCGCCATTGGGCAGCACATAGAGCCAGCGGGGGTGCTGCAGGCCCTCGGCGAAGGCATTCACCCGGGCGCCATCGGTGGCCTGCGGCGTGGTGTCCCGGGGCCAGCCGATGGGCTCTTTCGTTGCGGGTCTGATGCCTTCCGCTATGTCGCGCAGGGCCTGTTGGCTGCACGCTGTGCACAGTGCCAGGGCGGCGATGGGCAGCAGGGGATGGAGCTTCATATGGGGTGGTCTCCTGAAGGTTTTCCGGGCTCTATCCCAGGTTGGACAAGCGATGATGGCTATTCATCCAATTGTCACAATCAATTCATAGAGTGGTCATACGGCCTCCCGATACTGGCCCCCGTTGCATTCAACCCCCTCGTCCTGCTTAGGAGCAAGGCATGAAACTGAAGCGTTTGATGGCGGCCCTGACCTTCGTCGCTGCCGGCGTCGCTACCGCCAGCGCGGTTGCCGCTGTCGACCCGTCCATTCCGGCCTACCAGAAGACCACTGGTGTTTCCGGCAACCTCTCCAGCGTAGGTTCCGACACCCTGGCCAACCTGATGACCCTGTGGGCCGAGGCGTACAAGCGCGAATATCCGAACGTGAACATCCAGATCCAGGCCGCCGGTTCCTCCACCGCGCCGCCGGCTCTGACCGAAGGCACCGCCAACCTGGGCCCGATGAGCCGCAAGATGAAGGACGTCGAACTGCAGGCCTTCGAAGAGAAGTATGGCTACAAACCGACCGCCGTACCGGTGGCCGTCGACGCCCTGGCGATTTTCGTGCACAAGGACAACCCCATCAAAGGCCTGACCATGCAGCAGGTCGATGCGATCTTCTCCGCCAACCGCCTGTGCGGTGGCAAGAGCGACGCCAAGACCTGGGGCGACGTGGGCGTGACCGGCGACCTGGCTTCCAAGCCGATCCAGTTGTTCGGTCGTAACTCGGTATCCGGCACCTACGGCTACTTCAAGGAAGAAGCCCTGTGCAAAGGCGACTTCAAGGCTAATGTGAACGAACAGCCGGGTTCCGCTTCCGTCGTTCAGTCCATCAGCCAGTCCGTCAACGGCATCGGCTACTCCGGCATCGGCTACAAGACTTCCAGCGTGAAGACCGTGGCCCTGGCCAAGAAAGAAGGTGGCGAGTTCGTTGAAGACAACGAGCAGAACGCCCTGAACGGCAGCTACCCGCTGTCCCGTTTCCTCTACGTCTACGTGAACAAGGCGCCGAACAAGCCGCTGGCTCCCCTGGAAGCCGAGTTCGTAAAGTTGGTTCTGTCCAAGCAGGGTCAGGAAGTGGTCGTCAAGGACGGCTACATCCCGGTTCCGGCTAAAGTTGCTGAGAAGACCCTGAAGGAACTGGGCCTGTAATCCAGGCCGGATAAGGGGGCGGCGGCCTTGAGCACGCCGCCCCGCAAGGACGCAAGGGCGACGGGAGACCCCCGCCGCAGAAGCCCACCCGAGGCCTCCTCCGGGTGGGCTTCGCCACGTCAACTCGCTGTAATTTTTCTGTCACACGAAGACCGTAGGCTGTGCCCCCATCGTAAAAGCCTGCGCGCGCCGACTGTGGCAAGAGCCTGAATCCATGACTGACCTGGCCAACTCCCTGACAACTCCGAAGAACCCACCCGCCCGCATCGACTTCAATACGCCTGCGCTGGTGCGCAAGCGCAAGATGCGCGCCCTGAAGGACCGCCTGACCCGCTGGTACGTGCTGGTAGGCGGCCTCGCCGTTCTCGGCGCCATCACCCTGATTTTCTTCTACCTGGCCTATGTGGTCCTGCCGCTGTTCCAGGGCGCCGAACTGACCGCGAAAAAGGTGCAGAGCCCGGCCTGGTTGCAGCAGGATGCCGGCAAGCCGCTGCTGCTGGCCCTGGAAGAACAGAACATGGTGGGCCTGCGTGTCGCCGACAAGGGCGAAGTGCAGTTCTTCGCGGTGAAGGACGGTGGCTTGCTGAAACGCCAGCAATTGCCCCTGCCGGCAGGCGTCAGTGTGGTGTCCATCGGCCAGGACCAGCCCGGCAGTCCGCTGGTGGTCCTGGGTCTGTCCAACGGCCAGGCGCTGATCTTCAAGCACAGCTACAAGGTCACCTACCCGGACAACAAGAAGACCATCGAACCCCAGGTCAGCTTCCCCTACGGCGAGGCGCCCATGGCGCTCGACGCTGAGGGGCGTCCGCTGGAGCACATCGCTCTCAGCATCAATGACGAGACCCTGGTGCTGGCCGGCTCCACCGGCAACCAGCTCCACGTGCAGCAGGTGGTCAGCGAAGAGAACATGCTGACCGGCGAGACCACCCAGGAGCAGTCCAGCGTCGAACTGCCGCAGATGGTCGAGCCGATCAAGGCGATCTACATCGACCCGCGCCACCAGTGGCTCTATGTCCTCAACGGTCGCGCCCAGGCTGACGTCTTCAGCCTGCGCGAGCACGCCCTGAACGGCCGCTACAAGCTGCTGGAAGACGGCGAACGCGAGGTTTCCGCCAGCAGCATGCTTCTGGGCGGCATCTCCCTGATGGTGGGCGACTCCAAGGGCGGCATCAGCCAGTGGTTCATGGCCCGCGACCCGGATGGCTCCTCGCGCCTCAAGCACATCCGCGACTTCCAGCTGGGCACTGCCCCAGTGGTGCAGATCACCGCGGAAGAGCGCCGCAAGGGCTTCGTCGCCCTGGACGCCACCGGCCACCTCGGCGTGTTCCACAGCACGGCCAATCGCACCTTGCTGGTGGAGCCGGTAACCGACGCATCCGGCCTGCTGGCCCTGTCGCCACGCGCCAACCGTGTGGTGGTCGAGGAAGGCGGCCAGCTGATGCCATTCCGCCTCAGCAACCCGCACCCGGAGGTCTCCTGGAGCGCGCTGTGGGGCAAGGTGTGGTACGAGAGCTATGACGAGCCCAAGTACGTCTGGCAATCCACCGCCGCCAACACCGACTTCGAGCCCAAGCTGAGCCTGGCGCCGCTGACCTTCGGCACCCTCAAGGCAGCCTTCTACGCCATGCTGCTGGCTGCCCCGCTGGCCATCGCCGCGGCCATCTACACCGCCTACTTCATGGCACCGGCCATGCGCCGCAAGGTCAAGCCGGTGATCGAGCTGATGGAAGCCCTGCCCACCGTGATCCTGGGCTTCTTCGCCGGCCTGTTCCTGGCGCCCTATGTGGAAGGCCACCTGCCCGGCATCTTCAGCCTGCTGCTGCTGACGCCCATCGGCATCCTGCTGGCCGGCTTCATCTGGAGCCGCCTGCCGGAGTCCATCCGCCTGCGCGTGCCGGACGGCTGGGAAGCGGCCATCCTGATCCCGGTGGTGGGCCTCACCGCCTGGATCGCCCTGGGCATGAGCCCGCTGCTGGAAAGCTGGTTCTTCGGCGGCGACATGCGCCTGTGGATCAGCAACGACCTTGGCATCACCTACGACCAGCGCAATGCCCTGATCGTCGGCCTGGCCATGGGCTTCGCGGTGATCCCGAACATCTTCTCCATCGCCGAAGACGCCGTGTTCAGCGTGCCCAGGAGCCTCACCTACGGCTCCCTGGCACTGGGCGCAACGCCCTGGCAGACCATGACCCGCGTGGTCCTGCTGACCGCCAGCCCGGGCATCTTCTCGGCGCTGATGATCGGCCTCGGCCGCGCCGTGGGCGAGACCATGATCGTACTGATGGCCACCGGCAATACCCCGGTGATGGAAGCGAACATCTTCGAAGGCATGCGCACCCTGGCCGCCAACGTGGCGGTGGAGATGCCGGAGTCGGAAGTCGGCGGCAGCCACTACCGCGTGCTGTTCCTCTCGGCCCTGGTGCTGCTGACCTTCACCTTCATCATGAACACCCTGGCCGAGCTGATCCGCCAGCGGCTGCGCAAGAAGTACGCATCTCTGTAAGAGCGACGCCCCAGGCGTCGCATCTGATCCCCCTCTCCCTCCGGGAGAGGGTGGTCCGCAGGACCGGGTGAGGGATGTCTGGCCGAGCGCTGAAGCCCTATCCCCAATCCTCTCCCTTCGGGTGCGGGGGTAAACAACACGAAACCTCCGGCAGTGATGCGGGAGGAAATGGAAGACTCAAGCGGTGGAGAAATCCGTGAAAAAGGTTTCCCTGAAAAACTGGTTCAAGAGCGGCGCACCGGGCGTCTGGATAAGCGGCGGCGCGGTGTCCATCGCGGTCATCATGACCATCGGCCTGCTCTCGGTGATCGCCGTGCGCGGTCTCGCCCACTTCTGGCCGGCGGACCTGGTGGAAGCGCAGTACGCGATTCCCGGCCAGGCCGCCAAGCCGGTGATCGGCGAGGCGGTGCAGATCGAGGAAGTGTCCCGTGCGCGCCTGAAGGGCGCCGGTCTGCCGGTGCCGGACGAGGGCCCGGAGTTCATGACCCGCGAGCTGCTCAAGGTGGGCAACCGTGACGTCTATGGCAGCGACTTCAGCTGGGTGGTGGGGGATTGGCTGCAGGAGCAGAAGCATCCGACCGACCTGGTGGCGCTGGAGCGCCGCGAATGGGGCAACTTCTATGGCCGTCTGGTGGCGGTCAAGGAAAACGGCCAGGTGGTGGCCGAAGGCGAAGCCGCCATGGCCGAGCTGCAGCAGCGCCTGGAACGGGTCAATGACCTCTATGCCCAGCTCTACCAGCTGGAGAAGAAGGACATCGGCGGCATCAACCATGGCCTTGAGCGCCTGCGCCTGCAGACCCGCAAGCTGGAGCTCAACGACGCCCTGACCCCCGAGGCCCAGGCCGACATCGCCGCCGAGCGCGCCGAGCTGGAGCAACGCTACAAGGGCCTGGAAGAGCAGCTGATGGGGCTGCACCAGCAGTTCAACCGCGACAGCGTGGTGGTCCGCGAAGCGGGTGGCAAGGAGCAGGAAATCAGCCTCGGCAAGGTGGTCCACGCCTATCAGCCGAACGCCATGGGCCTGTTCGACAAGCTCGGCTTCTACTTCGCCAAACTGTGGGAGTTCCTCGCCGACGACCCGCGTGAGGCCAACACCGAAGGCGGTATCTTCCCGGCCATCTTCGGCACCATCATGATGACCCTGATCATGGCCGTGATCGTCACCCCCTTCGGTGTGATCGCCGCCATCTACCTGCGCGAGTACGCCAAGCAGGGCCCGCTGACCCGCGTGATCCGCATTGCGGTGAACAACCTGGCGGGCGTTCCGGCCATCGTCTACGGCGTGTTCGGCCTGGGCTTCTTCGTCTACGTGCTGGGCGGCTCCCTGGACCGCCTGTTCTTCCCCGAGTCCGCCCCGGCGCCGACCTTCGGCACCCCCGGCCTGCTCTGGGCGTCCCTGACCCTGGCGATCCTCGCCGTGCCGGTGGTGATCGTCGCCACCGAGGAAGGCCTGGCGCGGATTCCCCGTGCGGTACGTGAAGGCTCCCTGGCCCTCGGTGCGACCAAGGCCGAGACCCTGTGGAAGGTGGTCCTGCCCATGGCCAGCCCGGCGATGATGACCGGCCTGATCCTCGCCGTGGCCCGCGCCGCCGGCGAAGTGGCGCCGCTGATGCTGGTGGGCGTGGTGAAACTGGCCCCCAGCCTGCCGGTGGACGGCAACTACCCGTACCTGCACCTGGACCAGAAGATCATGCACCTGGGCTTCCACATCTATGACGTCGGCTTCCAGAGCCCCAACGTCGAGGCCGCCCGCCCGCTGGTTTACGCCACTGCGCTGCTGCTGGTGATGGTGATCGCACTGCTGAACTTCTCGGCCGTCGCCATCCGTAACCACCTGCGCGAGAAATACAAGGCGCTGGACAGCTGATCCGTCCACCGCGAACCGCTTTGCCTGAAGCACACAGCTTGTAGCTCGGAGCTACGAACGGAGTGAATATGCAACACGAAACCCATAGCCACGGCGTCAACATTTCCGCCCTCGGCCGCGACAAGCAGAACCTGCGCCTGGCCGAGGAGACCGTTGCCCTCGAAGTGCCCGGCCTCTCCCTGTTCTATGGCGAGAAGCAGGCCCTGCACAACGTCAGCATGAACATCCCGAAGCAGCGCGTAACCGCCTTCATCGGGCCGTCCGGCTGCGGCAAGTCCACGCTGCTGCGCTGCTTCAATCGCATGAACGACCTGGTGGACGGTTGCCGCGTCGATGGCGAGATCCGCCTTGACGGCAACAACATCTACCGCAAGGGCGAAGACGTGGCCGAGCTGCGTCGCCGCGTGGGCATGGTGTTCCAGAAGCCGAACCCCTTCCCCAAGAGCATCTACGAGAACGTGGTCTACGGCCTGCGCATCCAGGGCATCAACAAGAAGCGCGTACTGGACGAAGCCGTGGAGTGGGCGCTGAAGGGCGCCGCGCTGTGGGATGAGGTAAAGGACCGCCTGCACGAATCCGCCCTGGGCCTCTCCGGCGGCCAGCAGCAGCGTCTGGTGATCGCCCGCACCATCGCGGTGGAGCCTGAAGTGCTGCTGCTCGACGAGCCCTGCTCGGCCCTGGACCCTATCTCCACCCTGAAGGTGGAAGAGCTGATCTATGAGCTCAAGAGCAAGTACACCATCGTCATCGTGACCCACAACATGCAGCAGGCGGCGCGGGTTTCCGACTACACCGCGTTCATGTACATGGGCAAGCTGATCGAGTTCGGCGACACCGACACCCTGTTCACCAACCCGGCCAAGAAGCAGACCGAGGACTACATCACCGGTCGCTACGGTTAAGCGCGCGAAGCGCGCCAGCTGCAAGCCGCAAGCCTCAAGCGGCAAGTCAGCCCAAGGACACGAATCAACCGACTTGACGCTTGCAGCTTGAAGCTTGCAACTTTCGCGGAGCGAAAAAATGATCGACAAAGACAGCCTTACCCATCACATCTCCCAGCAGTTCAACGCCGAACTGGAGGAAGTGCGCAGCCACCTCCTGGCGATGGGTGGCCTGGTCGAGAAGCAGGTCAACGACGCGGTCACCGCGCTGATCGACGCCGACTCGGGCCTGGCCCAGCAGGTGCGCGAGATCGATGACCAGATCAACCAGATGGAGCGCAACATCGACGAAGAGTGCGTGCGCATTCTCGCCCGCCGCCAGCCGGCCGCTTCCGACCTGCGTCTGATCATCAGCATCTCCAAGTCGGTGATCGACCTGGAGCGCATCGGCGACGAAGCGTCGAAGATCGCCCGCCGCGCCATCCAGCTTTGCGAAGAGGGCGTGGCGCCGCGCGGTTACGTCGAGGTGCGCCACATCGGCGACCAGGTGCGCAGGATGGTCCAGGAAGCCCTGGACGCCTTCGCCCGTTTCGATGCCGACCTGGCCCTGTCGGTGGCCCAGTACGACAAGAACATCGACCGTGAGTACAAGACCGCCTTGCGTGAGCTGGTCACCTACATGATGGAAGACCCGCGCGCCATCAGCCGCGTGCTCAACGTCATCTGGGCCCTGCGTTCCCTGGAGCGCATCGGCGACCACGCCCGCAACATCTCCGAGCTGGTGATCTACCTGGTGCGCGGCACCGACGTTCGCCACCTGGGCCTGGCGCGCATGACCGAAGAGGTCAAGGGCAACGGCAAGGACGCCTCGCAAGGCTGATCCCGACCTGTGGATAAAGCGCCCGGCCCTGTGCCGGGCGTTTTGCTTCCAGGCCGCCACCTGGTTCGACTGGCCGGCCGAGTCGCAATCAGGCTTGGCAATTGGCTATCAGCCGGGGCTATGCTAAGCCCCGTTTCCCAAGGAGCAGTCGATGGGCAAGGTCAATGTGCTGGTGGTGGACGATGCATCCTTTATTCGCGACCTGGTGAAGAAGGGGCTGCGCGACCATTTCCCCGGCATCCAGATCGAAGAGGCGATCAATGGGCGCAAGGCCCAGCAGTGGCTCGCCCGCGCCAGCGTCGACCTGATCCTCTGTGACTGGGAAATGCCCGAAATGTCGGGTCTGGAGCTGCTCACCTGGTGCCGCGAGCAGGACAACCTGAAGGCCACGCCCTTCATCATGGTCACCAGTCGCGGCGACAAGGAGAACGTCATCCAGGCCATCCAGGCCGGCGTCTCCGACTACATCGGCAAACCCTTTTCCAACGATCAGCTGGTGACCAAGGTGAAGAAGGCCCTGGCCCGCACGGGCCGGCTCGAAGCCCTGGCGGCCAGCGCGCCGGTGCGCCTGCCCAACGCCGGCGGCTTCGCCAACGACTCCCTGGCGGCGCTCACCGGTGGCAAGGCCGAGGTGGTGCGCCCGGCCGATGCCGCGCCGGCTGCCTCCATTGCCAGGCCCGCTACCCCCGCGCCGTCGGCCAGGTCCGCCGCCCAGACCCCCGGTGGCCGGGGCCAGGCCCAGCTGCGCCTGACGGCCGGCGTGCTGAGCTGCGTGATCAAGGCCCTGAGCCTGAAGGACGCGCAGCTGGTGGTGCGCCGTGGCGAGCCGCTGCCGCAGGTGCTGGAAAGCGCGGTGCTCGACCTGGAGCAGGGTGAGGGTGGCGAAGTGGCGCGGCTCAACGGCTACCTGCACGGGGTCGCGGCACTGGAGCCAAGCCCCGACAGCGAGTGGCTGCAGCTCACCTTCCGCTTCGTCGACCGCGATTCGCAGAAGCTCGATTACCTGTCGCGGCTGATCGCCCGCGGCACGGTGCAGAAGCATTTCGTCCCCGGCGCCTGATCCGCCAGCCAACCCCGTCACAGCCCGACGGGCGACGTCTCGCCGGCCGCTGGCCACGCTGCTAGTCTTCGGCTACACGGAGCACAGAAGAACAACGGGCTGTCATGCTGGGGCGATTCCTTTCTCTGCTGCTGTTGGCCGGCGCGAGCCTGCCGGCGGCGGCGCTGACCATCTACAAGTACACCGATGCCAACGGTGTGGTGACCTATACCGACCAGGCCGTGGCCGGCGCCAGCGTGTTCGTGTTCCGCGATCGCATGGTGGAGCGCCTGGACCTGTCGGTGAAGCTGGAAACCAAGAAGCACGCGGCCGGGGAGACCCTGCTACTGCGCAATGAACTGTTCGCGCCGGTGGAAGTGGAGCTGCGCATCGACCAGGCGGAGAACGTTTCCGGCGCTCCCGACCAACCGATCCGCTGGGTGCTGGCACCGCGCAGCAGCATGCGCATGGCCACCCTGGCGCCGACCGATGCCAGCCGGCCCATGCGCTACAAGCCGAAACTGCGCTACGCCTTGGGCGACCCGCGCCAGCAACCGCTGGTCTATCGTTACCCCCTGCCCTGGCAGGGTGGGCCCTTCCGCCTGACCCAGGGTGCCAACGGCCGCTACAGCCATTTCACCCCCAAGGGCCGCTATGCCCTGGATATCGCCATGCCCGAAGGCACACCCATCGTCGCGGCGCGGCCCGGGGTCGTGGTGAAGATCGAGAACCAGCAGAGTGGCCGGGGCAACAATCCCTCCGGCAACTTCGTGCGCATCCTGCACGACGACGGCACCATGGGCGTCTACCTGCACCTGATGCGCGGCTCGGTGCAGGTGCGCGAGGGCCAGCAGGTGGCCATCGGCGAACGCATTGCCCGCTCCGGCAACACCGGCAACAGCACCGGCCCGCACCTGCACTTCGTCATCCAGCGCAACGTCGGCCTGGCGCTGGAGTCCATCCCCTTCGACTTCGCCCAGCCGGTGGACACCCTGCCGAACTTCGCCGTCGGCGGGGAATAAGGGCAGAAAGCCGATAAGGGCGGTGCAGCACCGGAAGAACTCCGACCAGCCGTAGGGTGGAAAGCGCTTTTCTTTCCACCATCGTGGCTGGGGTGGATGCCGAATGGTGGACCGAAAAGCGTGGTCCACCCTGCGCGGGGCTATGAGCCGCCAGCCTTCAGTCCAGCTTGAGCACCTTGGCCAGGACGATCTTCGGGCCTTTCATCTTCTTCACGATGATGCGCAGGCCGTCGGTTTCCAGCACTTCTTCTTCTTCCGGCACGCGGTTGAGGGTCTCGTAGACGAGGCCCGCAAGCGTGTCGGCTTCGACATGGTCGAGGTCGATGCCGAGCAGGCGCTCCACCTTGAACAGGGGGGTGTCGCCGCGCACCAGCAGCTTGCCCGGCTGGTAGGCGAGGACGCCACGTTCGGTCTTGCGGTGTTCGTCCTGGATATCACCCACCAGCACTTCCAGCACGTCCTCCATGGTCAGGAAGCCCACCACCTTGCCGTCGGCCTCCTCGACCACGGCGAAGTGCGCGCCGCCCTGGCGGAATTGCTCCAGCAGGCGCGACAGCGGCATGTGCTTGGTGACCCGTTCCAGCGGATGGGTGAGTTCGGCCAGGTCGAAGGTCTCCGGCAGGCTGTCCAGGGCGGACAGGGCCAGCAGCAGGTCCTTGATGTGCAGCACGCCGATGAACTCGCCCTTCTGGTCGTCATGCACCGGGTAGCGGCTGTACTTGTGGCGGCGGATGACGCTGAGGATGTCCGCCAGCGGCGCGTCATGTTCGAGGAAGATCAGGTCTTCCCGCGAATTGGCCCAGTCCACCACTTCCAGTTCGCCCAGTTCCACCGCCGAGGCCAGCACACGCATGCCCTGGTCGCTGGGGTCGCGGGCGCGGCTGGAGTGGAGGATCAGTTTCAGCTCATCGCGGCTGTAGTGGTGCTCATGGTGCGGACCGGGCTCGCCTTGCCCGGCGATGCGCAGGATGGTGTTGGCGCTGGCGTTGAGCAGCCAGATGGCCGGGTACATCAGCCAGTAGAAGAGGTAGAGCGGCACGGCGGTCCACAGGGAGAGCAGTTCCGGCTTGCGGATGGCCCAGGACTTGGGCGCCAGTTCGCCGACCACGATGTGCAGGTAGGAAATGATGAAGAACGCGGTGAAGAAGGCGACGCCGTGGACCAGCTTCTCCGAAGCGATGCCGACGTAGGCCAGCACGGGCTGCAGCAGGTGGGCGAAGGCCGGCTCGCCGACCCAGCCCAGGCCCAGCGAGGCCAGGGTGATGCCCAGCTGGCAGGCCGAGAGATAGGCGTCCAGCTGGTTGTGCACGGTGCGCAGGATACGGCCCCGCCAGCCGTGCTGGTCGGCAATGGCTTCGACGCGGGTGGAGCGCAGCTTGACCATGGCGAACTCGGCAGCCACGAAGAAGCCGTTGAGCAGCACGAGAAAGAGGGCAAAAAGAATCAGGCCGAAATCGGCGAAGTAAGAGAGGAAATTGGAACTGGGGGAAGGGTCCATGGAGGCTTTTGCTGAGAAATGACCGGCTAAGGGTGAAGGCTGCACCCCGAGTTTGCAAGTCGGGGCGCGCCGGCGATCAGTTCCGCCGAGCCACCTGGGTGGCCGGGAAATTACAGGTGAAGGTGCTGCCGTGGTTGAGCACCGAGCTGATGTCGAGGCGCCCGCGATGACGGATCAGCACGTGCTTGACGATCGCCAGGCCCAGGCCCGTGCCACCGGTGCTGCTGTTGCGGCTGGAGTCGACGCGGTAGAAACGCTCGGTCAGGCGCGGCACGTGCTTGGCCTCGATGCCGATGCCGCTGTCCTGCACCGCGAGGTGCGCCCCGCTGTCATCGCCCCACCAGCGGATGCGGATCTCGCCCTCGTCCGGGGTGTACTTCACCGCGTTGAACACCAGGTTGGAGAAGGCGCTGCGCAGTTCCGCCTCGCTTCCGCGCAGCTTGTAGTTGTGGTCGGCTTCCAGGGTGATGCGGTGGTGGCGGTTGCCGGACAGGGCGATGGCGTCGGCCTTGATCTGCAGCAGCATCAGGTCCACGGCCACCGGCTGGTTGTCCGAGGGGTAGTCGGTGGCTTCGAGCTTGGCCAGCAGCAGCAGATCGTTGAGCAGGTTCTGCATGCGCTTGCCCTGCTGGCTCATCTGCTGCAGCGCGCGGGTCCAGCGCGGGTTCACGTCTTCGACATTGTCCAGCAGCGTCTCCAGGTAGCCGGCGATCACCGTCAGCGGGGTGCGCAGCTCGTGGGAGACGTTGGCGACGAAGTCCTTGCGCATCTGCTCCAGCTGGTAGAGGCGGGTGACGTCGCGCACCAGCATCAGGTGCTCGCTGTTGCCGTACTGGGTGATGTGGAACTGCAGCTGCAGGCGGTCATTGACCGGCGAGGGCAGGTCCAGCGGCTCGTGGTAATTACCCTGCTCGAAGTATTCCTTGAAGCGCGGATGGCGGATCAGGTTGGTCACCGGCTGGCCGCTGTCCTGGGGCGTCTTCAGGCCCAGCAGGGTTTCCGCGGCGCGGTTCCACCAGTCCAGGTTGCCGTCGCTGTCGAGCATCACCACGGCGTCCTTCAACGCGGCGGTGGATTCCTGCACCCGGTCGATCACCGCCTGCAGGCGGCCGCGCACGCGCTGGTCGCGGCGCTGGAGGTGGTAGATGCTGTCGAATACCTCGCCCCACAGGCCGTAGCCGTCGGGCGGCGGCTCGTCGGGCTGGTGTTCCTTGAGCCATTGGTACAGGCGCAGCAATTGCGCCAGGGTCCAGCCCAGGTAGGCGCCGAGGCCGACCACCAGGGCCCAGGCATAGTGTCCGGTGACCAGGCCCACCAGCAGGCAGGCACCAATCAGCAACAACAGGCGGCGGATGACTACGCCGCGCCAGTCTTTATTCACCTATCGCGTCCTTGTGCTCGGCCTTGAAGGCCCGGTTCAGCTTTTGGTGGAGAAACGATAGCCGGTGCCGCGGACGGTCTGAACCAGATTTTCGTATACCTCGCCGAGGGCCTTGCGCAGGCGG
The DNA here is from genome assembly GCF_049334135.1 of Metapseudomonas cellulosilytica. Lineage (NCBI taxonomy): Bacteria > Pseudomonadati > Pseudomonadota > Gammaproteobacteria > Pseudomonadales > Pseudomonadaceae > Metapseudomonas > Metapseudomonas cellulosilytica. The sequence goes on from NZ_JBHZGN010000015.1 coordinate 41,006, forward strand.
CGGATGTGCACGTCGACGGTGCGCTCCTCGACGTAGACGTTGCCGCCCCAGACCTGGTCCAGCAGTTGGCCGCGGGTGTAGGCACGCTCCTGGTGAGTCATGAAGAACTGCAGCAGGCGATATTCGGTGGGGCCCATCTCGGCGGGTTTGCCGTCGATGGTCACGCGGTGGCTGATGGGGTCCAGCAGCAGGCCGCCGATGGCGATCGGCGCTTCGCTGTCGCTGGGGCCGGCACGGCGCAGCACGGCCTTGAGGCGGGCAACCAGCTCGCGCGGGGAGAAGGGCTTGGTGATGTAGTCGTCGGCACCGACCTCCAGGCCCTGGATCTTGTTGTCCTCTTCGCCCTTGGCGGTGAGCATGATGATCGGGATGTCGTTGGTCAGGTCGTCGCGCTTCAGGCGGCGGGCCAGTTCGATGCCGGAGGTGCCGGGCAGCATCCAGTCGAGGAGGATCAGATCGGGTTTGCGGTCGACGATGATGGCGTGGGCCTGCTGGGTGTTCTCGGCTTCCAGGCAGTCGTAGCCGGCCATCTCGAGGGCGACGGCGATCATCTCGCGGATCGGCGCTTCGTCGTCGACTATCAGGATGTTCTTGCCAACCATGTTCAAGCCTCAAAAAGGTCGCGTGTTTGTCTGATTGCGCCGCATTAGATAACGGAATTATTGCAGGGATGTGACATGCGGATGTTGGGGCTGCAGAGGTTTCGTCACGGGCTGCGTCTCAGCACTATCGGTCACGGAACTCCAAGGGACTGGCCTCGTCTATGCTCAATGAGGCCGCCGCCAATGTGGGACGGCCTGGAGCCTGGCACAGGGCGCCGTCGGCACCGATGGGCGTTCGTGGCTCCTTCCGTCCTGTACCGCTGTGACCTCAAGCCGTGATCCAGCTGCCGCCAGGCTGTCGCTGTTCATTCCGAGGAGAGGCTAGAAAATGAGAAGAATTTCCCCCCGATTCGTTCCGCTGCTTGCCGGTGCCTTGCTGAGCTGGCCCCTGCTGGGCCTGGCGGCCGAGCCGGCGATGGAGAAGAACGGCATGCTGGTGGATGCCAAGGGCATGACGCTCTACACCTACGACAAGGATGCCGACGGCAAGTCCGCCTGCAACGGCCAGTGCGCGCAGAACTGGCCGCCGCTGATGGCCGAGGCCGGGGCCAAGGCAGAAGGCGAATGGAGTGTGGTCAAGCGCGACGACGGCTCCATGCAGTGGGCCTATGACAAGAAGCCGCTGTACACCTTCGTCATGGACAAGAAGGCCGGTGATGTGACCGGCGATGGCAAGATGGGGGTCTGGCACGTAGCCAAGCCGGAAGCCTACTAGCCGCGTCGAAACCTGCGCGCTGCGCGGGCTCAGCGCAGCGCGTAGTCGGCGGCGATGCCGAGCAGGATCGCCAGGCCGGCCCAGTGGTTGTGCAGAAAAGCCTTGAAGCAGGCCTGCGGGTCGCGCGTGCGCGTGCTGTGGTACTCCCAGGCGAAGCAGGCGGCCGCGACCACCAGGCCCAGGTGGAAATACAGTCCGAGTTCGAAACGATTGCCCGCCAGCAGCAGGCAGAGCAGCGCCGAGCCCTGGAGGATGGCGATGATCAGGCGGTCGGCGTCGCCGAAGAGAATGGCAGTGGATTTCACCCCGATCTTCAGGTCGTCCTCACGGTCGGTCATGGCGTAGTAGGTGTCGTAGGCCACCGTCCACAGCAGGTTGGCGATGTACAGCAGCCAGGTCGCCGCCGGCAGTTCGCCGGTCTCGGCGGTGAAGGCCATGGGCATGCCCCAGGAGAAGGCCGCCCCCAGTACCACTTGCGGGTAGTAGGTGTAGCGCTTCATGAAGGGATAGCAGGCGGCCAGCGCCAGGCCGCCGAATGACAGCCAGATGGTCGTGGCGTTGGTGAACAGCACCAGGACGAAGCTGATGGCCACCAGCACGGCGAAGAATACCAGCGCCTCGCGCGGCGTGATCCGGCCGCTGGCCAGGGGCCGGGCGCGGGTGCGGCTGACGTGGCCGTCGACGTTGCGGTCGGCGTAGTCATTGATCACGCAACCGGCGGCGCGCATCAGGTTCACGCCGAGGATGAAGATCACCAGGTTGGCCAGGCTGGGGCTGCCTTCTCCGGCGATCCACAGGGCCCAGAGCGTGGGCCAGAGCAGCAGGTAGATGCCGATGGGCTTGTCCAGCCGGGTCAATTGGATGAAGTCCATGGCGCGGGGATGCAGGCGATTCAGCGATTGCAGCAGCGTGAGGTACATCGGCAGCTCTCCTTGGGAGCGCGGATTATACGGCCTCGACGCCGGCCTCGCGCCACAGCGCGGGCAGGAAGATCTCCGCCACCAGCACGCCCAGTTCCCCCCGGGAGAAACAGGAACGGCGGCCCCAGAGGCGTTCCTCGCGCACCGCTGCCGGCAGCAGGGGCGCGGGATAGCGAGTGGCTTCGATGGCGCCGCGGTCGAAGGCGCGATCGCTGAACAGCAGCTCGCCGAGTGAGCGGCTGCCGAGCTGGTGCAGATCCAGCCCCGAGCCTTCCAGGGCTGCACGTGCGGCCACGCTGCGGGCGAATACCCAGATCTCGCCGTGGCCGCGCAGATAGACTTCGCGCACCCAGCCCTGGCTGCCGGCGGGCATGCCGAGGGCGCTGCACTCGTCAGCGCGCAGCGTCTGCCAGCCTTCCTCCAGCGGGGTGACGCTAAAGGCGTTGTCCGAAAGGGCGGTGAGCCGGCGGGTCAGGGAGCCCTGGTCGAACAGCCAGTCGCGGACGCCGGCGGCAGGAGCGGGATGAAGCTGGGCGGCGGTCAGCCAGCGGGGCGGATGGGCAAGGGCAGCGTGGGGCACGGGCGGGGCTTGGGCGGTGGGAGACGGCGCAGATTAGCACGGTCGGTGCCGGTCGGCTGCCTCTTGCCCCTTGGCGGGATAAACCAGTACAAACGTCCCTGAAGTAACCGGAACGTCCACAAGAGGCGTCGGTTCGAGAACGCCAGATCGTGGAGAGTTGAGTGATGAAGAAGTGGCAATGCGTGGTGTGTGGCCTGGTCTATGACGAGTCCCAGGGTTGGCCGGACGAGGGCATCGCCGCCGGCACACGCTGGGAAGATGTCCCGCAAGACTGGCTCTGCCCCGACTGCGGCGTGGGCAAGCTGGATTTCGAGATGATCGAGATCAACTGATCCCCGCACTGAATAAGCCGGCCTGGGGCCGGCTTATTTGTGCCCGAAATAAGAGCCTATCCTCTGTCTGGACGGGGCCGGAGGCCCTTGGCGGCCGTCGGTCGATTGGAGTAGGTTCAATACGGATTTCCGCTCTGGCGGAGGTGGTCATGCGCAAGTGGCAATGCATTGTCTGCGGTTTTATCTACGACGAGGCCCAAGGGCTGCCCGAGGAGGGCATTGCGCCCGGCACGCGTTGGGAAGACATCCCGCCGGATTGGGTATGTCCCGACTGCGGGGTCGGCAAGATCGATTTCGAGATGATCGAGATCGCCTGATCCATCCGCCATCCAACCCCATTCAAGCGACGGCCCATGGGCCGTCGCGTCGTTTCCCGAGCAGGAGTGAGCAATGAGTGCACCCGTGGTGATAGTCGGCACCGGCCTGGCCGGTTACAACCTGGCCAAGGAGTTTCGCAAGCTGGACAGTGAAACCCCGCTGCTGCTGATCAGCGCCGACGATGGCCGCTCCTACTCCAAGCCCATGCTGTCCACCGGTTTCGGCAAGAACAAGGACGCCGACGGCCTGGCCATGGCCGAAGCCGGCGCCATGGCCGAGCAGCTCAAGGCGGAAATCCGCACCCACACCCGCATCACCGGCATCGACCCGGGGCACAAGCGCCTGTGGATAGGCGAGGAAGCCGTGTCCTATCGCGACCTGGTGCTGGCCTGGGGCGCCGATACCATCCGCGTACCGGTGGACGGCGACGCCCAGGAGGCGATCTTCCCGATCAACGACCTGGAGGACTACGCGCGCTTTCGCAGTGCCGCCGCCGGCAAGCGTCGCGTACTGATCCTCGGTGCCGGCCTGATTGGCTGCGAATTCGCCAACGACCTCAGCCTGGGTGGCCTGGAAGTCGCGCTGGTGGCGCCCTGCGAGCAAGTCATGCCAGGGCTGCTGCATCCGGCTGCCGCGGCCGCCGTGCAGGCCGGCCTGGAAAGCCTGGGGGCGCGCTTCCACCTGGGCCCGGTGCTGGTGCGCCTGGACCGTGGCGAAGACGGCCTGGAAGCGCAGCTCTCCGATGGCACGCGCATCCATTGCGATCTGGTGGTATCCGCCGTGGGCCTGCGTCCGCGTACCGAACTGGCCACGGCCGCGGGCCTGACGGTGAATCGCGGTGTGGCGGTGGACCGCCAGCTGCGCACGTCCCACGCCAACATCTACGCCGTGGGCGACTGCGCCGAGGTGGATGGCCTCAACCTGCTCTACGTGATGCCGCTGATGGCCTGCGCCCGTGCCCTGGCGCAGACCCTGGCGGGTAATCCCACCCCGGTGGCCTATGGCGCCATGCCGGTGACCGTGAAAACCCCGGTCTGCCCGCTGGTGGTGTCGCCACCGCCGCGGGGCCTGGACGGCAACTGGACGGTGGAAGGTTCCGGCAGTGACATCAAGGTGCTGTGCCGCGACGCCGCCGGCCGCCTGCTCGGCTATGCCCTGACGGGGGCTGCGGTGCAGGAGAAGCTGGCGCTGAACCGTGAACTGCCGCCACTTCTGGCGTAAATGCCGGCCCTTCTGTCGGATTAATCCTTCGGTTCCTTCGGAAATACTTCCGACGACGCTGGCGTAGTGCCAATCGGCGTGCCATCCTCCCTCTGGTCTGCCGCAGCGCAGAGCCGTTGCGGCGCCTTGGGCGCTGTTCTGGAAGAACAGCACGGACACAAAAACAACAAACCGTCAAAGAGGCATCTATGCGTAAACCGGAACTCGCCGCCGCCATCGCCGAGAAAGCCGATCTCACCAAGGATCAGGCCAATCGCGTACTCAATGCGGTGCTCGAAGAAATCACCAATGCGCTGAACCGCAAGGACAGCGTGACCCTGGTGGGCTTCGGCACCTTCCTGCAACGTCATCGTGGTGCCCGTACCGGGAAGAACCCGCAGACGGGCCAGCCGGTAAAGATCAAGGCCAGCAACACCGTTGCCTTCAAACCGGGCAAATCTCTGAAAGAAGCCGTGAACTGAGCTTCTTCTGCCCGGAACCGGGGAGGTTCCGGGCAGTACACCCTGCCTATCGCCGTCCCCACTTTTGGCTGGCTGTAGTCCGGCCGGCAAACCGCTACAATGCGCCGCTTTCTCTCACCTTCGAGGCCGTGCGCGCATGAAATTCCGCTTTCTTCTCTGGATGCTGGGTCGCCTGATGGCCAAGGCCAGCCGTGACAACGCCGAGTTCCAGAAGCAACTGGCGGGCAAGGACCTGGTGTTTCAGTTGCACACCCTGGACGGCAAGATCGCCCGTCACTTCATCGTCAGGGACCAGCGCGTGGTCAGCAAACGTGGCGCGGCCAGTGCGCCGGCCTTCGCCATCGGCTTCAAGGATGGCGCCTACGGCTTCGCCACCATGAGCGCGAAGAACAAGCAGCTGGCCTTCATGCAGGGCATCCAGAACAAGGACATCCAGATCCAGGGCAATCCGGCGCTGGTGATCTGGTTCCAGGGCCTGACCAAGCACCTGGTGCCGAAGAAGAAGGCCACCGAGAAGAAGGCGGCCTGAGGGACGCGAGCGATTTCAATCGCGAATGAACGCTCCACCGGAGGTGGTTTCAGCCGTAGGGTGGACCACGCTTTACCGGTCCACCATTCGAGGCCCGGCATCGCGCCGTTGGTGGATGGAGAAGCGTCATCCACCCTACAGATCCAATGAAAAGGGGCGCCTTGGCGCCCCTTTTTCATGCCTGTCGATCAGTGCAGCGCGTTGAACTGCAAGGCCAGCTCGCGCAGCGCCGCTTCGGCCTGCAGCACCTTGTTCACCGCGTCTTCCGCCTTCTCGCGGGCCAGGCCAAGGGCCTCGAAGAGGTCATCTGGAATCGCCACTTCCGGGCCGGAGCCGATGCCGCGGTTGCGCAGCAGGCTTACCGCCAGGCACACCAGATTGGGGTAGGCGGCGTTGTCGCCCTGGTAGTCGGGGTCGTGCTGGAAGCGCAGGGCGGTGTAGAGCTCTTCCGGCATGTCCCAGAAACGCATCAGCCAGCTGCCGATCTGCTCGCGGGTGATGCCCAGCAGGTGTTGCTCGATGTAGCTGTGGGACAGGTGCGGGTTGACCTCCAGGTGCCGGCAGATCAGCGAGAAATGCGGCGGGAAGACATGGGCCAGCACCAGGTAGCCGAAGTTGTGCAGCAGGCCGGCGAGGTAGGTCAGGCCGGTCTCGGGGCGCTGGGCGCGCGGCATGGCGCGGGTCAGGCCCTCGATCACGGCGGCGGTGTAGATCGCCTGCTGCCAGTAGGGCGTGGCCTGCTGTGGCTGGTCCTTGGGCAGGCTCAGGGACTTGCCCAGGGCAAGGCCGAGGGCGAGGTTGATCACCAGGTCGAAGCCCAGGACGCGGACGATGGCGTCTTCCACCGAGCGGATCTTGCCGGGCGCGGCGTAGTAGGGCGAGGCGGCCCAGCTCACCACCTGGGCGGCCAGGGCGGGGTCGGTTTCCACCACCCCGGTGATGTCTTCCACCGTGGCGTTGGGGTCGACCCGCAGCTTGATGATCTTCTGCGCCGACTCGGCCAGCGGCGGGATCTCGATGGTCTCTTCCAGGCGCTGCTGGATGCGCCGCGCGGTGAAGGCCTGGACGGCCTGGGTGATTTCGGCGCGGTCGTCGGCCGGGCGATCGAGGTTGGGGCGGATGGTCGACAGCGGCTCGCCGAAGCGTGCGGCGCTGGCCTTGCCCAGCAGGCCGCGGTAGTCCTCGCTGGCCAGTTCCAGCAGCACGCCGGGCTGGCCGGATTCCACCAGCAGGTGCGGCTCCTGCAGCAAGCGTTCGTCGTACAGGCAGGGCGAGCTGGTCAGCGGCGGCAGGCCGGGCAGGGCGCCCAGTGCGTGCTTGCCGAGCATGCGTTCCAGGCGTTCCGGCTTGACCGCCACCAGTTTGCGGCCGGTGAGTTCGGCGAGGCGGTTCAGGCCCAGCAACTGGCTGCGCGGGTAAAGCACCAGCAGGGCGCCGACCGCGTCCTCCAGCAGCACAGCCTGGACCCGCTGTGCGGCCGGCAGGCCTGGATGCTCCAGACAGACCTGGAACGCCAGCCCGAGCTTCTCGAGCAGCTGCACTATCACTTCAGGCGGTTGTGGCGAGGAATCCGGGGCGAGGGCGACATCGGTCATGGCAGCTTCCAGCTTGGAGTTTTTCTGCCCGGAGTATAACGAGCAGGTCGAAGGGGTTTACCACGAGGCGACGGTTGAGCGTGAATCCCATCACACTTGGCCGTACTGCTGGCCGTGGCGCAACCAGCGCTCCAGCAGCGGGCTGACGTGCTGCGGCCAATGGGCCAGCAGGGCCTGGGCGGCATCACGGACGGCAGGCAGCAGGTCCGCGTCGCGCATCAGGTCGGCCACCTTGAACTGCAGCAGGCCGGTCTGTCGGGTGCCGAGCATTTCGCCGGGGCCGCGCAATTCCAGGTCCTTCTCGGCGATGACGAAGCCGTCGCAGGTTTCGCGCATGATGGCCAGGCGCTCGCGGCCGAGTTGCGACAGCGGGGCGTGGTAGAGCAGCACGCAGTGGCTGGCGGCGCTGCCCCGGCCGACGCGGCCGCGTAGCTGGTGCAATTGGGCCAGGCCCAGGCGTTCGGGATTCTCGATGATCATCAGGCTGGCATTGGGCACGTCCACGCCGACTTCGATCACGGTGGTGGCGACCAGCAATTGCAAGGCGCCTGCCTTGAACTCCGCCATGACCGCGGCTTTCTCGGCGGGCTTCATACGCCCGTGGATCAGGCCCACGCGCAATTCGCCGAGGGCCGAGCAGAGCTCCTCGAAGGTGGTTTCCGCCGCCTGGCAGGTCAGCTCCTCGGATTCCTCGATCAGCGTGCACACCCAGTAGGCCTGGCGGCCCTCGTGGCAGGCGGCGCGGACCCGCTCTATCACTTCGATGCGGCGGCTGTCGGCCACCAGCACGGTGTTCACCGGGGTCCGGCCGGGGGGCAGCTCGTCGAGAATGGAAGTGTCCAGGTCGGCGTAGGCGCTCATGGCGAGCGTCCGAGGGATCGGCGTGGCGGTCATGATCAGCTGGTGCGGGCAGAGCCGGCCGTCCACACCCTTCTGGCGCAGGGCCAGGCGCTGCTGGACGCCGAAGCGGTGCTGCTCGTCGATGATCACCAGGGCGAGGCGCTTGAAGCGCACCTCGTCCTGGAACAGCGCATGGGTGCCGACCACCATGGGCACGCCGCCTGCGATCTGCTCCAGGGCGGCGGCGCGGGCCTTGCCCTTGAGCTTGCCGGCGAGCCAGGCAACCTCGATGCCCAGCGGTTGCAGCCACTTGCTGAAGTTGAGGTAGTGCTGCTCGGCGAGGATTTCCGTGGGCGCCATCAGCGCCACCTGATAGCCGGCCTCCAGGGCCTGGAGCGCGGCGAGGGCGGCGACCACTGTCTTGCCGGCGCCGACATCGCCCTGCACCAGGCGCAGCATGGGTTCCTGCTGGGCCAGGTCGTAGGCGATCTCGGCGCCGACCCGCTGCTGGGCGCCGGTGGGCTTGAAACCGAGGTTGGCGAGGTACTGCTTCGGCAGCTTGCTCGCCGGCGGCAGTTGCGGCGCCTGCTGGGCGCGCACCTGCTCGCGCACGCGTTGCAGCGACAGCTGGTGGGTCAGCAGTTCCTCGAAGGCCAGGCGTTGCTGTGCCCAGTGCTGGCCTTCGGCGAGCTCTTCCAGGTCGGCGTCCGGCGGGGGCCGGTGCAGGTAGCGGATGGCTTCGTCGAGGGAGCCCAGGTGGTAGTCGCGGGCCAGCTCCTTCGGTAGCCAGTCCGGCAGGCTGTGAGGGCCGAGGCGCGCCAGGGCGAGCTGGCTGAGACTGCGCAGGCGCTGCTGGGTGAGGCCTTCGGTGGTCGGGTAGATGGGCGTCAGGGTCTGCTCAACGGGTGGTGGCTCGTCGCCACTGAGGGAGCGGTATTCCGGGTGGTAGATCTCGAGCCCCGTGGCGCCGGGGCGGACTTCGCCATAGCAGCGCAGCTGGCTACCGCGCTTGAGGCCGTCCTTCTGCGCCTGGCTGAAGTGGAAGAAGCGCAGGCTGAGGGTGCCGGTGCCATCCTGCAGGCGCACCAGCAGGCTGCGGCGGCGGCCCATGACCACATCGGCGCCGGCGACCAGGCCTTCCACCACCGCGTCTCCACCGGGGCGCAGTTCGCCGATCGGGGTGATGCGGGTGCGGTCCTGGTAGCGGGTGGGCAGGTGGAAGAGGATGTCCTGGAGGTTCTCCAGGCCGACCTTGGCGAGCTTCTCCGCCAGGGCGGCGCCCACGCCCTTGAGCGCGGTGACCGGGACTTGCGCCAGCTCGGTCATGCCGGCTGCGGTTCGCCCTGGGTTTGCGGGTGGGCCACCGAGCAGAGGCGGATGGAATCCGCCAGCACTTCGATGGCGCGAGGACGCGGGAAGCTGGCACGCCAGGCGATGGCCACGGTGCGATACGGCACGGGGGGCGTCAGCGGGCGGATCTCGATCACCCCGGGGGCGTAATGGTGGCTGTCCACCGCGGAGAAGGGCAGGATCGACACGCCGAGGCCGGAGGCGACCATGTGGCGGATGGTTTCCAGGGAGCTGGACTCCACCGTGGTGTGCTTGGCGCTGTCTTCGCCGCCCTTGCGCAGGCTGGGGCAGGCTTCCAGGACCTGGTCGCGGAAGCAGTGGCCTTCGCCCAGCAGCAGCAGGCTCTTGTCGTTGAGCATCTCGCTGTCGATGGTCTCGCGCTCGGTCCACGGGTGGTCGGTGGGCAGCAGCACGTAGAAGGGCTCGTCATAGAGCGGCTTGGTCAGCACGTCGGCTTCGGCGAAGGGCAGCGCGATGATGATCGCGTCGAGTTCGCCGGTGCGCAATTTGTCGCGCAGGACGTGGGTGAAGTTCTCTTCGATGTACAGCGGCATCTGCGGGGCGACCCGGTGCAGCTGGGGGATCAGGTGCGGGAAGAGGTAGGGCCCCACGGTGTAGATGGCACCCACCTTGAGCGGCGCGGCCAGCTGGTTCTTGCCTGCCTGGGCCATCTCGCGGATGCCCTGGGCCTGTTCCAACACCTTTTGCGCCTGGGTGACTATGCCTTCGCCGACCGGGGTCAGGCGGACCGCGCTCTTGCTGCGCTCGAAGATGAGCACGCCGAGCTCGTCCTCCAGTTTCTTCACCCCGACCGACAGGGTCGGCTGGCTCACGTGGCAGCGCTCGGCGGCACGGCCGAAATGCTGTTCCTGGGCGAGGGTGACGATGTAGCGCAGTTCGGTGAGGGTCATAGCAATTTTCCATTGAGGTCCGGCAAGCATAGCGGCTGCAGTCAATGGAACCAAGCGCCTGCGCCGGGGCGGCGCAGGCGCTTGGGGATCAGCGGCGGTCCAGCGAGTAGACGAAGGGCGCGACCACTTCCAGGGAGCCGTTGTTCAGCAGCTCCGGCGGGGGCGGCGGCAGCGGCTGGGCGCGGCGGATCATCTCCAGGGTGGCGCGATCCAGCGAGGCGCTGCCGGATTTGCCCACCAGCGAGTAGGAGATCACCTTGCCTTCGCCATCGACCACGAAGCGCAAGCGGTTGACCCCTTCGAAGCCGCGCCGGCGGGCGTCTTCCGGGTAGCGCTTGTAGCGCGCGAGGTGGGCGAGCAGCTTGCTCTGCCAGGTCGGCTTGGCGTCCGAGGGCGCGCTGGAGGTGGCCTGCTGCTGGGCGGCGGACTTGGCATCGCTCGGTGCGGCGGTCGGCGCGGCGACGCTTTCCTTCACGCTTTCGGTTTCCCGCGGCTTTTCAGGCTTCGGCTCGGGCGGCTTGGGCTTGGGCGGCTGGGGTTTGGGTTTCGGCTTGGGTGCGATGGCGATCTTCGGCTTGGGGGCTTCCACCAGCTTGGGCAGCGGCTCGGGTTCGGGCTCGACCTGTGGCGGGGGCGGCGGCGCCGGCTTGGGCGCCGGGGCCGGCAGCGGCTCCAGCTCCACCAGCATGGCCGCGGGCGGCAGCTCGATCGGCTCGGCGTGGGGGCGCCAGTAGAGCGCCCAGAGGCCGAGGCCGACGTGCAGGCCGAGCACCACGACCAGGCTGACGCCCCATTGCGACAGCTTGCGTTTGCCTTGGCTCATTTGGCGCCGACCGTCTCGAGTCCGACCAGGCCGATCTTCAGGTAGCCGGCAGCGCGCAGGGCGTCCATGACTTCCATCAGGCGGCCGTACTCCACCACCTTGTCGCCACGGACGAAGATGGTCTTTTCCTTGTCGGCGTTGGTCAGCTTGTCCAGCACGCCGCCCAGTTGCTCCTCGGTGACCTGGTCGTTGTCCAGGTACAGGCTCTTGTCTTCCTTGATGCTCAGGTAGATCGGCTTGTCCGGCCTGGGTGCGGGCTTGGCGGTGGAAGCGGGCAGGTCGACCTTGATGTCGACCGTGGCCAGGGGCGCCGCGACCATGAAGATGATCAGCAGCACCAGCATCACGTCGATGAAGGGAGTGACGTTGATCTCGTGGGTTTCCTGGAGATCGTCGCCACCTTCGTTCAGATGGATTCCCATGGCTCAGCCCACTTTCGCCATTTGCGGAGACTGGCCACGGTCGGCCGTGTGATGGTCGAGGTCGCGGCTGACCAGCAGCAGGACCTGAGCCGACGCGTCGGCCACCTGGGCCTTGTAGCCGGCGATGGAGCGGGCGAAGACGTTGTAGATGACCACAGCCGGGATCGCCGCGACCAGGCCCAGGGCGGTTGCCAGCAGGGCCTCGGCGATGCCGGGGGCGACCACGGCGAGGTTGGTGGTCTGGGATTTGGCGATGCCGATGAAGCTGTTCATGATGCCCCAGACGGTGCCGAACAGACCGACGAAGGGCGCGGTGGAACCGATGGTGGCGAGTACGCCGGTGCCCTGGCTCATCTGCCGGCCGCTGGCGGCCACCAGGCGCTCGAGGCGGAAGCTGACGCGCTCCTTGATGCCTTCCTTCTCGCGGAGATTGGTGGAGAGCTTCAGCTCTTCCTGGGCGTCCTGCACCAGCAGGCGGGAGACGCAGGCCACGTTGTTCACCTTGTCACCGGCCTCGTTCAGGCTGCGCGAGCCCTTGAGGGTCGCCAGCTCGCGGCGCAGGCGGCGCTTGGCACCCAGCAGCTCGAAGCCCTTGGCGATCCACACGGTCCAGGTCAGGACTGAGGCCAGGGCCAGGCCGATCATCACGGCCTTCACCACGATGTCGGCGTTCTGGTACATGCCCCAGGGCGACAGGTCGTGGGCCAGCATCTGCTCGCCTTCCTGCTCGGCGGCCAGCGGGTCGGTGGGCAGGGCGTTCGGGTCCTGGGCGGCTGGTGCGGCAGTGCCGTCGGCGGCAGCCGGCGCGATGGCATTGTTGCCTGCCTGGGCCGGAGTGGCGGCCTGGGTGGCGGCGGCCGGAGCAGCCTGGGCAGCCGGCTCTTCGGCGAAGGACGCGCTAGGCGCCAGCATCAGGCTGATCAGCAGGGCTGCCAGCAGGCGTGGCGGGCGGGATGCGATGTTGGGCTGGGCGTTGCGGGCGTTAGGATTCATGCTGGCCGGACCTGAAGGAAAGGAAGCGGTTTCGTCCATCGGCGCCGGAGCGTCGGCCTGGACCGAAGGATGAGCATTATTGCAATTAATTCTTGTTTGTAAAAGTGACACTGTTGCTCGTGCATTGTCATCCGATAACGGGCACCTCGATATTTGGTCCCTTTTGCCCCTTGCCCTATCCTGTCGTTTTCCGCTGGAGCTCCCGAGATGTCTGCTTCCCTCCTGATCGCCGGATGTGGCGATGTCGGCGGCCGCCTGGCCAGCCTGATGCTGCAGGCCGGCTGGTCCGTACATGGAATGCGGCGCCATGTCGCGGCCTTGCCCACCGGCGTCCTGCCGGTCGCCGGCGATCTGTCGCAGGCCGCCGTCCCGCCGGCCTGGCCCACGGGCCCGCTGGACTACCTGGTGTACTCCGCGGCGGCTGGCCAGCATGACGAAGCCGGTTACCGTGCCGCGTACGTCGACGGACTGCGCCATGTACTCGACTGGCTGGCACAGCATGGGCAGAAGCCGCGGCGGCTGTTTTTCGTCTCCAGCAGCGGTGTCTATAGCCAGCGCGATGGCGAGTGGATCGACGAGCGCTCGCCCGCCGAGGCCGAGAGCTTTTCCGGCCAGGTGATGCTGGAGGCTGAGCGCCTGGCCCTGGGCAGCGGCATTCCGGCCACCCGTGTGCGCCTGACCGGCATCTATGGTCCGGGCCGCGAATGGCTGCTGAAACAGGTGCGCATGGGCTACCGGGTGGTCAGCGAGCCGCCGCTCTACGCCAACCGCATCCATGTCGATGACTGCGCCGGGCTCTTGGCCCACCTGCTCAAGGCCGATGCGCAGGGCGTGGCGCTGGAGGACTGCTATATCGGCGTCGACGATGCACCGGCGCCGCTGCACGAGGTGGTGGGCTGGCTGCGCGAGCGGATGGAAGTGACCGGCTGGGCGGAAGAGTCCACTGTGCGCCGCTCCGGCAGCAAGCGCTGCAGCAACGCCCGCGCCCGTGCCCTGGGCTGGGCGCCGCGCTACCCCAGCTTCCGCGAAGGCTATGCAGCCATCCTGGGCGAGCCCTGAGGGTGGATGCCAACCGCATGCTGGCGCGCCCCTGGTTGCCGGGGGTGGAATTGTTCCATGCGGATTTCTCCGGGCAGCCTTTCGGTCGCCACAGCCACGATGCCTTCGCCGTCGGCGCCATCCTCCAGGGAGTTGGCGGTTATCAGTGCCGGGGCGCGCGCCATGCCCTGCCGGCCGGTACCCTGTCGCTGATGAATCCGGAGGAGCCGCATACCGGCCATGCCGAGTCCGAGCGGCTGGTCTATCGCATGCTCTATATCGAGGAGTCGCGCCTGCCGGCGCTGCTCGGGCGCAAGCGCCTGCCCAGCGGATTCCGCGAACTGAACCCGGCCGATGACGGCCAGGTGGCAGCTGGCCTTGCGCGGCTCGCTGCCGAGTTTGAACGAGGCGATGCGCTGGCGCTGGAAAGCGAGCTGCTGGACGTGCTGGAACTGGTGTTCATCCGCCACGGCGGCCTGCGTGCGGCGGCGCCTGCCGCGCGGGACGGCGGGGTGACGGCCTTCCTGCGCGACTACCTGGAGGCCCGCTATGCCGAGGCGGTCAGCCTGGAGCATCTGGCAGGCTTGGTGCAGCGCCATCCCCGCCACCTGATCGACGCCTTCCGCCGCGCCTACGGCGTGCCGCCACACACCTACCTGCTGCAACGCCGGGTGCGCGAGGCCAAGCGCCTGCTGCTGGGCGACCAGCCGCCGCTGGAGGTGGCGCTATCCCTCGGTTTCTACGACCAGGCGCATTTCTCCGGCACCTTCAAGCGCTTCACCGGCGTGACGCCGGGGCAATTCCGCCGCGCCGCGTGCGCCTGAGAGTCTATTCACAATCTGCTGCGCGTCGGCCCTGCTGCGTTAAAAGCAGGCTCGGAATGCTCATTTACAGCTCGTAAACTCCGCTTCCTCGCCTGCTTTTGCCTTGCATGGCTCTAGCTCGCGAGATTGAGATCAGACTCTGAGTTTTCTCCAAGACCGCCAGAGTGCCGGACTTCGACACTGGCCGCCGTGTTTCCCGGAGGCTAGATGTCATGCTTGCGCTGTTCCTGCTGGTCGCCAGCACCCACTTTGCCGCCCTGCTGTCGCCGGGGCCGGATTTCTTCCTGCTGCTGCGCGCCGGTCTGCTGAAGGGCCGGCGCCATGCCGATGGCTGCGCCGCCGGTATCGCCCTGGCCAATCTGCTCAGCATGCTGTTGGTATTGCTGGCGCTCAGCTTGCTGCCGGCTTCGGGCGGTCTGGGTTGGCGCCTGCTGCAACTGGCCGGTGGCGCTTACTTCGTCTGGATCGGCGCCCGTGCCTTGCTGGCTCGTCGCGAGCTGGAGCTACCCGAGGTCGAGGCGGTGGGGCGTGGTTCCTGGCGACGGGGCTTTGTAGGGGGGCTGCTGGCCAGCAGCCTGAATCCCAAGTTGCCGATCTTCTACGCCGGTCTGTTTGGAGTGCTGCGCAATGCGGCCATGCCAGGCTGGGGGCTGGCCTTCAGCATGGGCTGGATGACGTTGGTGGTGCTGGTCTGGGACATGGCCCTGGTGCGGCTGCTGGCCCACCCGCGCTGGCGCGGCTGGCTGCAAATGCGGGTCAGGGGGCTGGACCGGGTGTGCGGTGGGCTGCTGCTGGCGCTAGGCGCCTGGCTGGCAGCGGGGGTGTTGGTCGGCTCGTAGGGTGGGCCGGGCGGTGTTCCGCTTCAGTCCACCACAGGAGCCCCGCGTGGGCTGGAGCCCACCCTACGGGGCGTTGATGCCGGGTGTTGGTCAATCGCGTTCCAGCAGCCAGGCGCGCTTGCCGGGGGAGTATTCAGGCATCTCGTCGCTCTGCGCGCGGTTGCGGGCTTCGAGGATTTCCAGTTCGTCGCCGTCGTGGACGAAGATCCAGGGAGCCCCCTGGTTGCCCTGCTGCAGCCAGATGCTGTCGTTTTCGCCGCTCATGGCCGCGCAGTCGCCGGCCAGGCACAGCGCGTAGCGGTCAGCGCCCGGCAGGCCTTCCAGGCTGCCGTCGGGGTTGAACCTGACCTCGCCGCCTTCGCCGCGACCCTCGACGATCTTCCAGGTGCCGCCGAGGTAGGCGGAATACAGTGCATGCTCGAAGGCGCTGCCCGCTGGGGCGCCCTCGGCCGGAGCTCCCTCCGGATGGACGAAGCGTTGTTCGGGGAGGTTTTCGCTGGCCTGCTGGATCAGCTCGTCGCCGTCCACTTCCAGCACCTCGTGGTAGTCACCGTAGAAATCCACCCGCCAGTTGCCGTCCTCCTGAGCCGCCAGGCGTCCTTCGCCCAGCTCGAAGCCGTTGCTGTAGTGGGCCTCGCCGGTCTTCTGGTCGATCTGCCATTCCAGGTTCGGGCCGTAGGCGAGCAGGGCTTCGCGCAGTTTGCCTTCCTGGGCCGCGGCGTTGATGGCCGCCTGGTTGATCCAGATGCCGCTGGGATCGGAGGGCGTGCTGGAGCAGCCGCCGAGAATGCCCGCGCAAAGCAGCAGGGGGAGGGTGTGACGCATGACGGATTCCTTCCGGAACGAGACGAGACGCCACGAGCCTGGGTGGCCCGTGGCGGGAGTGGCTTAGAACCTATTCACGATCAGCTGCGCGTCGGCCCTGCTGCGTTAAAAGCAGGCTCGGAATGCTCATTTACAGCTCGTAAACTCCGCTTCCTCGCCTGCTTTTGCCTTGCATGGCTCTAGCTCGCAAGATCGTGAACAGGTTCTTATTCGAGGACCAGGATGGCGTCCATTTCCACCTGGGAGCCACGCGGCAGGGCGGCGACGCCGATGGCGGCACGGGCCGGGTAGGGCTGCTGGAAGTAGCGGCCCATGACCTCGTTGACCTTGGCGAAGTGGGACAGGTCGGTGAGGAAGATGTTCAGCTTGACGATGTCCTTGAAGGAACCGCCGGCGGCCTCGGCCACGGCTTTCAGGTTCTCGAACACCTGGACGGTCTGGGCTTCGAAGCCTTCCACCAGTTCCATGGTCTTGGGGTCCAGGGGGATCTGGCCGGACAGATAGACGGTGTTGCCGGCCTTGATGGCCTGGGAGTAAGTGCCGATGGCGGCGGGGGCCTTGTCGCTGCTGATGACGGTCTTGCTCATGGAAACTCCTTGGGAAAGGGCAGCTTCAAGCTTCAAGCCTCAAGCTGAAAGTAAAAGCGGCTGCAGCCACAGGCTGCAGGAAAAAGATTGGCTCGTGCAAGGCATGGGCCCATCCTGACTACGCTTGCAGCTTGCAGCTTGCAGCTTGCAGCTTGCAGCTTGCAGCTTGCAGCTTGCAGCTTGCAGCTACGCACGCACGCGGGTGATGCGAATCACCCCCTTGAGCGCCCGCAGCTTCTTGATCACGCGGGCCAGGTGCACGCGGTCATGCACGCTGACCACCAGCTGGACCACGCTGATGCGGCCATCGCGTTCGTCCATGCTGATCTTCTCGATATTGCCGTCGGCGGCGTTGACGCTGCTGGCCAGCAGGGCGATCAGGCCGCGCTGGTGTTCCAGCTCGACGCGCAGCTCGACGTTGAATTCGCCGGCGACGTCCTTGGCCCACGACAGCTGGATGCATTTTTCCGGGTTGTGCCGGATTTCGCTGATGTTCTTGCAGTTTTCCAGGTGCACCACCATGCCCTTGCCTGCGGAAAGGTGGCCGACGATGGGGTCGCCCGGAATCGGCGTGCAGCACTTGGCGTAGCTGAGCACCAGGCCCTCGGTACCGCGGATGGCCAGCGGGCCCTCGGGGTTCGGCAGCTGTTCGCCGTCGCTGGCCAGCAGGCGACGGGCGACCACGTAGGCCATGCGGTTGCCGAGGCCGACATCTTCCAGCAGGTCTTCGATGACGTCCAGGCGGTATTCGCCGAGGACGGCCTGGATGCGCTCGGGGCTGATCTTGTCCAGGTGGCTCTCGAAGCCGGCCAGGGCCTTGTTCAGCAGGCGTTCGCCCAGGCTGATGGACTCGGAGCGGCGTTGCTGCTTGAGGGCGTGGCGGATATGGGTACGGGCCTTGCCGGTAACCACGAAGTTGAGCCAGGCAGGGTTCGGCCTGGCGCCCGGCGCGGTGACGATCTCCACCGTCTCGCCGCTCTGCAGCGGTTCGGACAGCGGCGCCAGGCGGCGGTTGATGCGGCAGGCGATGCAGCTGTTGCCGACGTCGGTGTGCACCGCATAGGCGAAGTCGACCGCGGTGGAGCCCTTCGGCAGCTCCATGATGCGGCCCTTGGGCGTGAACACGTAGACCTCATCGGGGAAGAGGTCGATCTTCACGCTCTCGATGAATTCCAGGGAGTTGCCGGCGCGTTGCTGCAACTCCAGGATGCCCTTGACCCACTGGCGGGCGCGGGCGTGGGTGCCCTTGGGCTGGTCGTCCTCGGAGGACTTGTACAGCCAGTGGGCGGCAATGCCGTTGTTGGCCATCTCTTCCATCTCGCGGGTGCGGATCTGGATCTCGATGGGCACGCCGTGCATGCCGAACAGTGTGGTGTGCAGCGACTGGTAGCCGTTGGCCTTGGGAATCGCGATGTAGTCCTTGAAGCGGCCCGGCAGCGGCTTGTACAGGTTGTGCACCGCACCCAGCACGCGGTAGCAGGTGTCGACCTTGTCGACGATGATGCGGAAGGCGTAGACGTCCATGATCTCGTTGAACGCCCGGCGCTTGCCGCGCATCTTCTTGTAGATGCTGTAGAGGTGCTTCTCGCGGCCGATGACCTCGCCTTCCATGCCTTCGCGGCGCAGGCAGTTGGTCAGCGACTCCTCGATCTTGTTGACGATTTCCTTGCGGTTGCCGCGGGCGCGTCTGACGGCGGCGCGGATACGCTCGGAGCGCATCGGGTGCATGGCCTTGAAGCCGAGGTCCTCGAATTCCACGCGCATGCTGTGCATGCCCAGCCGGTTGGCGATGGGGGCGTAGATTTCCAGGGTTTCCTTGGCGATGCGCCGGCGTTTTTCGCCGGACAGCACTTCCAGCGTGCGCATGTTGTGCAGGCGGTCGGCCAGCTTGACCAGGATCACGCGGATGTCGCGGGCCATGGCCATGGCCATCTTCTGGAAGTTCTCGGCCTGGGCCTCGGCCTTGGACTCGAAGTTCATCTGGGTCAGCTTGCTGACCCCGTCCACCAGTTCGGCGACGGTTTCGCCGAACTGCCCGCTGAGGGCTTCCTTGGCGATGCCGGTGTCCTCGATCACGTCATGCAGCATCGCGGCCATCAGGCTCTGATGGTCCATGTGCATGTCGGCGAGGATGCTGGCTACGGCGAGCGGATGGGTGACGTAGGCTTCGCCGCTGCGGCGGCGCTGGCCATCATGAGCCTGCTCGGCATAGAAGTAGGCTCGGCGGACCAGGTTGACCTGGTCGGCGCCGAGGTAGGTCGAAAGTCGTTCGGCAAGGACGTCTATGCTCGGCAAGGTTTCACTCCTTGCCGACCTTCATGACCCTGTGCCGTGCGACGTCGACCAGGCATGGATTCAGAGGGCCTCGTTGGCCTCGTCCTCGAATGCGGCGAACAGCGGCTCTTCTTCAACGATGTCTTCCTGGGCGACGACTTCATAGTCGACCAGGCCGGCAGCGATTTCGCGCAGGGCGACTACGGTCGGCTTGTCATTTTCCCAGGCTACCTTCGGCTCTTTGCCGCCGGTGGCCAGCTGACGGGAACGCTTGGTGGCGAGCATGACCAACTCGAAGCGGTTGTCGACGTTCTCCAGGCAATCTTCAACAGTAACGCGGGCCATGGTGTTCCTCGTAGCACGAAATGAATGGCTGATACTAAGCCCGGATGGGCGAGCGGACTGAATAGTCTAAAAAATCGCCAGCAATTAGGGAAGCGCCGATTTTCGGCGCTTCTCGGTTGGAGTCTGGGCCATGACGGGCCGGGAAGCCAGTTATCGTGGCGATAGACGCGTTGCCGGTCAGTCCAGCAGGCGAGCCAGCAGGGCGCCGTGGCGGACCTGTTGCGGGCTGTGGCGCAGCTGGTTGGCGCGGAAGATCGCCTTGAGGTCCTCCAGGGCGGTGGCGAAGTCGTCGTTGATCACCAGGTAGTCGTACTCGACGTAGTGGCTCATCTCGCTGACCGCTTCACGCATGCGGCGCTCGATGATCTCTTCGCTGTCCTGGCCGCGGTTGTTGAGGCGCTGGCGCAGGGCCTCCTGGCTCGGCGGCAGGATGAAGATCGACTTGGCCTGGGGCATCAGGTGGCGGACCTGCTGGGCGCCCTGCCAGTCGATCTCGAGGATCAGGTCATGGCCCTCGGCCAGGGTCTGCTGCACCCAGCGCTGGGAGGTGCCGTAGAGGTTGCCGAAGACTTCGGCGTGCTCGAGAAAGTCGCCGTGCTCGAGCATCTGCACGAACTGCTCGCGGGTCACGAAGTTGTAGTTGACGCCATCCACCTCGCCCGGGCGCATGCCGCGGGTGGTGTGGGAAACGGAGACGCGGATGTTCGGCTCGGCGTCGATCAGCGCCTTGACCAGGCTGGTCTTGCCGGCGCCGGAGGGCGCGGAAACGATGTACAGGGTGCCGGGGGTGGCGGTCATGGGGCAGTCTCTTACTCGATGTTCTGGACTTGTTCGCGCATCTGCTCGATCAACACCTTGAGGTTGACCGCGGCCTGGGTGCTGCGCGGGTCGAAGGCCTTGGAACCTAGAGTGTTGGCTTCGCGGTTGAGTTCCTGCATCAGGAAGTCCAGGCGGCGGCCGGCGGCACCTCCGGCCTTGAGCACGCGACGGACTTCGCCGATGTGGGTGCCGAGGCGGTCCAGTTCCTCGGCGACGTCGCTTTTCTGCGCCAGCAACACCATTTCCTGTTCCAGGCGCTGCGGGTCCAGTTCGGCTTTCAGCTCGCTGAAGCGGTCGAGGATCTTCTGCCGCTGGGCGGCGAGCATCTGTGGGACCAGGGCGCGCAGGGCGACGACTTCGTCCTGCATGGCGTCCAGGCGGTCGTTCAGCAGGCGGGCCAGTTCGGCGCCTTCACGGGCGCGGCCGTTCTTCAGTTCGTCCAGGGCCTGGGCGAAGGCCGCCAGGGCCGCGGCATTGAGCGCTTGTGGATCGGCGGCATCGGCCACCAGTACGCCCGGCCAGGCGAGGACCTCCAGGGGATTGAGCGGAGCCGGCTGCTGGATCAGTGCGGCGACGCTCTCGGCGGCCTGGATCAGCTGGCTGGCGCGTTCGCGGTCCACTTGCAGCGGCTTGCCGACGGTCTCCTCGGCCAGGCGCAGGGTGCATTCCACCTTCCCGCGCGACAGGCCCTGGCGCAGGGCGTCGCGCACCGGGCCTTCGAGGTCGCGGAAAGCGTCCGGCAGGCGCAGATGGGGTTCGAGATAGCGATGGTTGACCGAGCGCAGTTCCCAGCTCAGGGTGCCGTGGGGGCCGGCCCGTTCGACACGGGCGAAGGCGGTCATGCTGTGCACCATGGGGTGTCCTCTCGGTTTCGACGATCAAAGGAGGGGATTGTAGCCCAGGCGGCGTGCGCCTCCCAACGCGGCGATGTCCCCGTTGCCCGCGGGCCTCTATAATGGCGGGCAGATTTCTCCCGAACAGGTAAGCCCCGATGAAACGTCCAAGTGGCCGCGCGGCCGATCAGCTGCGCCCGATCCGCATCACCCGCAACTACACCAAGCACGCCGAGGGTTCGGTGCTGGTGGAGTTCGGGGATACCAAGGTGATCTGCACGGCCAGCGTCGAATCCGGCGTGCCGCGCTTCCTCAAGGGCCAGGGCCAGGGTTGGCTGACCGCCGAATACGGCATGCTGCCGCGCGCCACCGGCGAGCGTAACCAGCGTGAGGCCAGCCGTGGCAAGCAGGGTGGCCGCACCCTGGAGATCCAGCGCCTGATCGGCCGCTCCCTGCGCGCCGCGCTGGATATGACCAAGCTGGGCGAGAACACCATCTACCTGGACTGCGACGTGATCCAGGCCGACGGCGGCACCCGCACCGCCTCCATCACCGGCGCAATGGTGGCCCTGGTGGATGCGCTGAAGGTGCTGAAGAAGCGCGGCGCCCTGAAGGGTGAGCCGCTGAAGCAGATGGTGGCCGCGGTTTCCGTGGGTATCTACCACGGCGAGCCGGTGCTGGACCTGGATTACCTGGAAGACGCCGCCGCCGAGACCGACCTCAACGTGGTCATGACCGACGCCGGCGGCTTCATCGAAGTCCAGGGCACCGCCGAAGGCGCGCCCTTCCAGCCGGAAGAGCTGACCGCCATGCTCGCCCTGGCGCGCAAGGGTCTGAACGAGCTGTTCGAGTTGCAGCGGGCCGCCCTGGCCGACTGATCCGACCATCCAGGCGAGGAGGTGGCAATGGACGAACCCACTCATTATCAGGAGCCGAACCGGGAAGTGCGGCAATGGGCGATGTTCTGCCATTTTTCCGCCTTCCTCGGCCTGGTGTTTCCCTTCGGCAATCTGCTGGGGCCGCTGATCGTCTGGCAGATCAAGAAGGACATGGACCCCTTCGTCGACGCCCAGGGCAAGGAAGCGCTGAACTTCCAGATCACAGTGGCCCTGGCCGTGGTGCTGTGCTTCCTGCTGATGCTGGTGGTGATCGGTTTCCCGCTGCTCGGCCTGGTGAGCATCGGTGCGCTGGTGCTGACCATCATCGCCGGGATCAAGGCCAACGAAGGCCAGGCCTACCGCTATCCCTTCTGCTGGCGGCTGGTGAAGTAAGAGCAGCCACAAGTTACAAGCCTCAAGCTGCAAGAAAAGCTTGGCCTGTGCCAAGCCAGGCTTCCATCCTGATTATGCTTGCAGCTTGCAGCTTGCAGCTTGCAGCTTGCAGCTTGCAGCTTGCAGCTTGCAGCTTGCAGCTTGCAGCTTGCAGCTTGCAGCTGCCCCCCCCTCACACGCTCAGCAGCCAGTCGTAGTCGACGATCAGCGGCGCATGCTGGGAGAAGCGCGGCTGGCGCGGCAGCTTGGCGCTACGCACGAAGCGGCGCAGGCCGGGCGTGAGCACCTGATAGTCGAAGCGCCAGCCGAGGTTGAGCATCTCGGCCTGCTCGCTATCCGGCCACCAGCTGTACTGGTCGCCTTCGCGGCTGACTTCGCGCAGGGCATCCACATAGCCCATGTTGCCGAACACCTCGTCCATCCAGGCGCGCTCGGGCGCCAGGAAGCCGGGGATCTGCTGGCAGTCGCGCCAGTTCTTCACGTCCAGCTTCTGGTGGGCGACGTAGAGCGAGCCGCAGTAGATGTACTCGCGGCGCTTGCGACGCTGCTTGTTCAGATAATGGGTGAGGTCGTCCATGAACTTGAACTTGTGGTTCAGGTTCTCGTCCCCGCCCTGCCCGGAAGGCAGCAGCAGGGTGGCGATGCTCACTTTGTCGAAATCTGCCTGCAGGTAACGTCCGTACCGATCGCAGGACTCGAAGCCGAGTCCCCAGATCACCGCCTTGGGTTGTAACCGCGAATAGAGCGCCACTCCACCCTGGGAGGGCACTTCGGCATCGCCGGCGTAGAGGAAATAACCATCCAGTTGGAAGGCAGGGTCGTCCAGGTCGAAGGCGGAGGCACGTGTGTCTTGCAGGCAGATCACGTCGGCATTCTGAGCCTGCAGCCAGCTGAGGAGACCCCGCTCGGCTGCCGCTTGAATACCATTCACGTTCACACTGATGATCCGCATAAATGGCCCCCAAAAACACGTGCGTGTATGATACCCGAGCTCTTTCTTTTTAGCTAAATCCGTGCCGTCCGAGGCTTTTCATGCAGGCGTATCAACGCGATTTCATTCGCTTTGCCATCGAGCGCGGAGTCCTGCGCTTTGGTGAGTTCACTCTCAAGTCCGGGCGTACCAGCCCCTATTTCTTCAATGCCGGCCTGTTCAACAGCGGCCTGGCGCTGGCCCAGCTCGGCCGATTCTATGCGGCTGCCGTGGTCGATAGCGGCATTCCTTTCGATGTGCTGTTCGGCCCGGCCTACAAGGGCATCCCGCTGGCCGCCGCCACTGCCGTGGCGCTGGCCGAGCATCATGGGATCGACATCCCCTGGTGCTTCAACCGCAAGGAAGCCAAGGACCATGGCGAAGGCGGCACCCTGGTCGGTGCACCGCTGGCCGGCCGCGTGCTGATCATCGACGACGTGATCACCGCGGGCACCGCGATCCGCGAAGTGATGCAGATCATCCAGGCGCAGGACGCCCAGGCGGCGGGCGTGCTGATCGCCCTGAACCGCCAGGAGCGTGGCCAGGGCGAGCTTTCGGCTATACAGGAAGTGGAGCGTGACTTCGGCATGCCGGTGGTCAGCATCGTGTCGCTGGAGCAGGTGCTGGAGTACCTGGCTGGCGACGCCGAGCTGAAGCAGCACCTGCCGGCCGTGGAAGCCTATCGCGCCAATTTCGGTATCTGATCTTCGGGGTCGGGAGTCCTCATGCTGAAGTCGCCCGCACTGCGCTACAGCCTGTCGCTGTTCCTGCTGCTGCCGTCCCTGGCCGGCGCGCTGGAGCTGTATCGCTACGTCGACGACAAGGGCGTGACGGTACTGGATCGCCAGGGCGTGCCGCCGGAATACATCGGCAAGGGCTACGAGGTGCTCAACGAGCAGGGCCGGGTGATTCGCGTAGTCCCGCCGGCGCCGAGCCGCGAGGAGATGCAGCGCCAGCTGGATGAGAAGGCCCGCGCCAGCTCCGATGCCCAGTTGCTGCGGCTCTACACCAGCGTCGAGGACGTCGACCGGGCCCTGGAGCGCAAGTTGAACGAGCTGGACGGCCTGATCGGCGTCACCCGCGGTAATCAGCAGTCGCTGCGCGCCCAGCAGGTCAGCCTGCAGAGCCAGGCGGCGGAAAGCGAGCGGGCCGGACGCGAAGTCCCGGCCCATCTGGTGGCGCAGATCGACAATCTGCGCGACCAGCAGAAGCGCCTGGACCAGGACATCGCCCGTTACGAGAAGGACCGCGAGGTCGCCAAGGCCAGCTACGCGGCGGACCGCGCGCGCCTCGCCAAGCTCCTGGGTGGGGTCCGCTAGCTTCAGTCCACCGGGACGATCCACTCGAAGCTGCGCACCCTCTCCCTCATCCAATCTGTCTGCCTGGTCGTGGACGACCAGGTTTTCCTGCTGCCGCCTCAGAGCGCGTCGGTACTGCTGCAGTTCGGCGGAAGGTCAGAGCTCGAATGGAATGCTGAGCTTGGCCCACAGCATGTCGCCCTCCGGGCGGTTCTCCACGTCGAACTCCTTGGCCCAGCGGATCTCGGCGCTGCAGTACTCGAGGAAGGTGTAGTGCAGTGCCGGGCCGACGGCGAAGACCTGGCCGCGCACGCCGTCGTCCACATCCTCGCCGAGGAACTGCACGGTCCCTCCATGCTGTTTGTCGTCGGTGGTCTGCTTCAGGTAGTAGCCATTCAGGCCCAGGCGCAGGTGGTCGGTCACCCCATAGCTGGCCGAATAGTCGAAATGGAAGATCTGCCCGGAGCGATAGTCGGTGTCGTGGTTTTCCTCGTTGAAGCTGTAGGTAGCCTTCAGCGACAGCTCGGTGCGTTCCGTGGGTAGCCAGGTGAAGGAAAACAGCGGCTTGTAGGTGTAGAAGTTGGTGCTGGTGTTGGCCAGCCGGTCGGAGTCGTAATGGCCGGTGGGAATGGTGATTTCCAGCGCGGCGCCCAGAGTGAGGTTCTTGCCCATGTCCCAGAGGATGATCGGGGCCAGGGTGGTGTCACCGACGCTTTTCCGCTCGTCGTTCAGGCCGAAGGCGGAGACTCGCTGACGTACGTAGGGTATGGCGACGTAGCCCCCCAGCCGCCCGCCGAAGACCCGCAGCGGGCTCACGTAGTCCAGGCGCGCGGTGATCGAGTCCGAGGTGATCTCGGCGCCGGGCACCTCGCCTCCCTGGGAGCTGATGTTCAGCTTTCTGGCCTTGTAATGGTTGTAGTAGATGACGAAGGCGAACAGGTGGTCCGGCAGGTTGTTCACGTCCAGGGGTAGGGTGAAGAAGCCATCGGTTCCCGGCGCGATGTTGTCCACGCCGTTCTCGGTGGCGTGGGCGGAGGCGCTGAGGGCCAGGGCGAGGCAGGTCGCCAGGCGCAGCGGCGTGTGCGTGAGGGTCGGATTCATGTATGGACCCATTCTTATTGTTGGATGTGAAATGGCGGGTTTTGGCCGTTTTGTAGGTATAGGCCGAATCGGCCGTCGCCGTGGGGGTATTGGCGATCGGCGAGGGCGAATCGCTGACGTTCGAGGCATTGCTGGAGCAGGTACGGCCTGCGCGGGCGATGAGCCTGCTGGCCAACCGGGAAATGTCCGTCGAGCGCATCACCGAGGAGATCGGTTACAGGGGCATACGCAGTGTCAGGCGCGCGTTCAAATGCTGGACGGGGCTGAGTCCGACGACATTTGGTAGCGAGGGTAGCGGTGGTCTGCCGGAGCAGGCGCTCTCCATCGCCGAGAAGTGACGGAGCGGCGGGGAAGGGTTGCCGCGGTGTGCTGGCGCACACCGCGGCGGTGGATCAGTGGCGCTTGCGGTTGGTGATCAGGGTGCCGACGCCGCTGTCGGTGAAGATCTCCAGCAGCACCGCGTGGGGCACGCGGCCGTCGATGATGTGCGCGGCGTTCACGCCACCCTGCACCGCGTCCAGGGCGCAGCGGATCTTCGGCAGCATGCCGCCGTAGATGGTACCGTCGGCGATCAGGTCGTTGACCTGCTCGGTGGACAGGCCGGTGAGCACACTGCCCTGCTTGTCCATCAGGCCGGCGATGTTGGTGAGCAGCATCAGCTTCTCGGCCTTCAGCGCCTCGGCCACCTTGCCGGCCACCAGGTCGGCGTTGATGTTGTAGGACTCGCCGTTGGCGCCGACGCCGATGGGCGCGATCACCGGGATGAAGTCGCCCTTGACCAGCATGTCCAGCAGGTCGGTGTTGACGCTGGCGACCTCGCCCACGTGACCGATGTCGATGATCTCCGGCTGGGTCATCTCCGGGGTCTGGCGGGTGACGGTGAGCTTCTTCGCGCGGATCAGCTCGGCGTCCTTGCCGGTCAGGCCAATGGCGCTGCCGCCGTGGCGGTTGATCAGGTTGACGATGTCCTTGTTCACCTGGCCGCCCAGGACCATCTCCACCACGTCCATGGTCTGCGCGTCGGTGACGCGCATGCCGTCGATGAAGTGGCTCTCGATGGACAGGCGCTTGAGCAGGTCACCGATCTGCGGGCCGCCGCCATGCACCACCACCGGATTGATGCCGACGGCCTTCATCAGCACCACGTCGCGGGCGAAGCTGGCCTTCAGCTCGTCGCTTTCCATGGCGTTGCCGCCGTACTTGACCACCAGGGTCTTGCCGACGAAGCGGCGGATGTAGGGCAGCGCTTCGGACAGGACCTGGGCGACTTGGGAAGCAGCGTCGAGGCTGAGGGTCATGCTGGACTCCAGTGCAACGGATCAGAACGGCAGGTTGAGTTCAGGGGCGATGAGGTTGAGCTGGCTGCGGAACACCTGCTTGATGCGCTCCAGTTCTTCCTCGGTGTCGGCCTCGAAGCGCAGCACCAGCACGGGGGTCGTGTTGGAGGCGCGGACCAGGCCCCAGCCCTTCGGATAATCGACACGCACGCCATCGAGGGTGGTGAGGTTGGCTTCGCCCCAGCTGGCCTCGCGCTGCAGGCGCTCGATCAGGCGGAACTTGCTCTCGTCGGTGACGGTGATGTTGATTTCCGGAGTGGAGACGTCTTTCGGGAAGGCCGAGAACACAGTTTCTGCGTCACGCTTGTCCTGGCTGAGGATTTCCAGCAGGCGGGCGGCGCTGTAGATGCCGTCGTCGAAGCCGTACCAGCGCTCCTTGAAGAAGATGTGGCCGCTCATTTCGCCGGCCAGCAGCGCGCCGGTTTCCTTCATCTTCTTCTTGATCAGCGAGTGGCCGGTCTTCCACATCACCGGGCGGCCACCGTAGCCGCTGATGAGGGAGGTCAGGCGGCGGGTGCACTTGACGTCGAAGATGATGTCGGCGCCCGGATTGCGCGATACCACGTCCTTGGCGAACAGCATCAGCAGGCGGTCGGGGTAGATGATGGTGCCTTCGTTGGTCACCACGCCGACGCGGTCGCCGTCGCCGTCGAAGGCCAGGCCCAGGTCGGCGCCTTCTTCCTTCACCTTGGCGATCAGGTCTTCCAGGTTCTCGGGCTTGCCCGGGTCCGGGTGGTGGTTGGGGAAGGTGCCGTCGACGTCGCAGTAGAGCGGGATCACGGTGCAGCCCAGGGCTTCGATCAGCTGCGGGGCGATCACGCCGGCCACGCCGTTGCCGCAGTCCACCACGACCTTCATCGACTTGGCCATGGCGATGTCGTCACGGATTTCCTGGAAGTAGCGGTCCAGTACGTCGACCACTTCGACGCTGCCGACGCCGCTGGCCAGGTCGTTGTTCTGGATGCGGGTGTGCAGGGCGGTGATCTGCTCGTTGGCGAGGGTTTCGCCGGCGACCATGATCTTGAAGCCGTTGTAGTCCGGCGGGTTGTGGCTGCCGGTGAGCATCACGCCGGACTTGCCGGCCAGCACGTTGGCCGCGTAGTAGAGCGCCGGGGTCGGCACCATGCCGACGTCGCTGACCTGGCAGCCGCAGTCCAGCAGGCCCTGGATCAGCGCCTGGACCAGCTCGGGGCCGGACAGGCGGCCGTCGCGGCCAACGGAGACGCAGGCTTCGCCGCGGGCCAGGCTCTCCGAGCCGATGGCGCGGCCAACCCAATAGGCGGTCTCGGTGGTGAGGGTGTCGCCGACCACGCCGCGGATGTCATACGCGCGGAAAATGCTGGCGGGCAGGGTGGGGGCGATCTTTTCGATGCTGGTCATGGCGGGGGCTTGCTCCAATCCCAGGAAGTCCTGGTCGTCGTCGAGGATGTCGATATCGAGAATGTCGGTATCTTGGAAAAGCGGGTCGGCCGATTTGGCCGGTCGAACGGGTGCCGGGGCAACAGGGTTGCTGGCGGCCGTCTGGACCTGGCCATTGTCCGGCGCCGGCTCGGGTTTGCGCCTTGGCTGGCGAACGAGTGTCTGGGCCAGGCTGTCCAGCGCCGGCAGGCGCAGACTGAAGGCTTTGACGCTCTTGCCGTTCGAGAGTTCTTGCAACAGCTGATTGAGTTGCTGAGCGTCGTCGCGCAGCTTGCGTAGCAGGGCGCCCTGGCTGAGCTTCAGGCCGGCCACGGCGCCGCCCAGGGCGAGCAGGGCGGCCAGGGCCAGCAGCAGGGGCGAGAACGGCACTTCGGTCAGGGCCGGGCCTGGCGTGAAGCTGAGCTTCCAGTTCGGGTTGCCGCTGTCCAGGGCGATGGGGACGGCATCGGCGGCCTGGCCGCGCTGGGCCAGGATCTGGGCCGGGGAATTGCGAAATTGCTGGGTCAACTGCAGCTGGCCGATGTCCGCTGGCAGTATTGGCAGGCTGCCCAGCAGATGCTCGAGGTCGAATACCAGCAGCAAGGTGCCCCGGGGCGTGCTCGTGTCGTCCAGGCGCAGCGGAGCGGTGCTGTAGACCAGCCAGCGCTGGTTGACCTTGTACGCTTCGGGGCTGGGCTGCTGCCCGGCTTCCAGGCGACGCAGCATGTCCAGGGCGGCAAAGTTCATCGGTCCGGCGCGCTGGCTGTTCTGCTGGGCCTGGCCCGGCAGGTTGAGATGTGCGTCGACTACCCCGTCGCGATAGCCCAGGCCGCGCTCGGCGGCCATCAGGCGGCCGGTGTCGCCGCTGTTGAGGGCGTCGATCAGGCTGGGGTCGTGGGCGGCCGTGGCAGTCTCGGCATGCAGCTGGGCAATGGCCTGGCGCAGGGTGGCGGCCTGGCTGCCCCCCCAGGCCTGGCTGAGTTGGTCGACCCGGTTCTGCTCGGCGGGATGGATCAGGCCGAACCAGAGCAGGGCGCCGGCGGCGGCCACTCCGGTCAGGGCCGCAAGGGTGCCCGGAAGCAGGTCGTCCGCGCCTGCGCGCCCAGGCTTCGCACCAGCCGGCAGGCTGGTCGATCCATTGGGGGCGGCATCCTTGCTGCTGCGCTTGAAGAGTTTCACTGAAAGGCTCCTCGGCGGTTCATCCTGATGGCGGGCGGTCAGTGGCTGCCGGTGTGACCGAAACCGCCGGCGCCGCGCTGGCTTTCGTGGAACTCGTCGACCAGCTCGAAGTGTGCCTGGACCACAGGCACCAGTACCAGTTGGGCGATGCGCTCGCCAATGGCGATGCGGAAGGCGGTCTGGCCACGGTTCCAGCAGGACACCATCAGCTCGCCCTGGTAATCGGAGTCGATCAGGCCCACCAGGTTGCCCAGCACCACGCCGTGCTTGTGGCCGAGGCCCGAGCGCGGCAGGACCAGCGCCGCCAGTCCCGGGTCGGCGATGTGGATCGACAGCCCGGTGGGAATGAGCACGGTCTGCCCCGGCTCGAGGACGATTTCTTCCTTGAGCATGGCACGCAGGTCGAGGCCGGCGGAGCCCGGAGTAGCGTATTGCGGCAGCGGGAATTCGCTGCCGATGCGGGAATCGAGGATCTTGGCTTGCAGTGAGTGCATGGAATCTCAGGCCTGGTTGAGGCGGTCGGCGATGAAGGTGATCAGCTGGCGGGCGATCTTGCCCTTGCTGGTCTGGGCGAAGCTGCTCTGGGCCAGGTCGCGGT
Source organism: Metapseudomonas cellulosilytica (assembly GCF_049334135.1). NCBI lineage: Bacteria > Pseudomonadati > Pseudomonadota > Gammaproteobacteria > Pseudomonadales > Pseudomonadaceae > Metapseudomonas > Metapseudomonas cellulosilytica. The sequence continues at coordinate 71,154 of NZ_JBHZGN010000015.1, forward strand.
CGATGACGGTGATGGCGTTTTCCTCGCTGTTGAAGCCGATGCTGGGGTTGGCCACGTCATTGGCGACGATCAGGTCGAGGTTCTTGTCCTTGAGCTTGCGCGAGGCGTACTCGAGCAGGTTCTCGGTTTCGGCGGCGAAACCCACGCTGAAGGGGCGGTCGGGTCGGCTGGCGAGGGTCGCGAGGATATCGGGGTTGCGCACCAGCTGCAGCAGCAGGCCCTCGCCGCTGGTCGGGTCCTTCTTCATCTTGTGCTGCGCGACCACTTCCGGACGGTAGTCGGCTACCGCCGCGGCGGCGATCAGCAGGTCGCAGGGCATGGCCGCTTCGCAGGCGGCCAGCATGTCGCGGGCGCTGACCACATCGATACGGTTGACCCGGTCCGGCGTGGGCAGGTGGACCGGGCCGGTGATCAGGGTCACCTTGGCGCCTGCTTCCACCGCGGCCTCGGCCAGGGCGAAGCCCATCTTCCCGGAGCTGTGGTTGGTGATGTAGCGCACCGGGTCGATGTTTTCCTGGGTCGGGCCCGCGGTGATCAGCACATGGCGGCCGGTGAGGGCGCGGTGCTCGAAGCAGTCGGCGGCGCGCTGGGCCAGTTCCTCGGCCTCCAGCATGCGGCCCAGGCCGACGTCGCCGCAGGCCTGGCTGCCGGCGGCCGGGCCGAACAGGCGCAGGCCGCGGCGGCTGAGGATTTCCAGGTTGGCTTGGGTGGCCGGGTCGCGCCACATGGCCTGGTTCATCGCCGGGGCCAGGGCTACCGGGGCGTCGGTGGCCAGCACCAGGGTGGTCAGCAGGTCGTCCGCCACGCCCTGGGCCAGGCGCGCCATCAGGTCGGCGGTGGCCGGCGCGATCAGTACCAGATCGGCCCAGCGGGCCAGTTCGATATGACCCATGGCCGCTTCGGCGGCGGGATCGAGCAGGTCGAGGTGAACAGGGTGGCCGGAGAGCGCCTGGAGGGTCAGCGGGGTGATGAACTCGCGGCCGCCCTGGGTCATGACCACGCGGACCTCGGCGCCCTGGTCGCGCAGCCGGCGGACCAGTTCAGCGCTCTTGTAGGCGGCAATACCGCCGCCCACGCCCAAGAGGATGCGTTTCCGATAGAGCCGCTGCATAGGCCTGCCTTTTATGGAGGTTGACGATGCGCTGCGGCGAAGGCGCCTCCCCAGGCCGATCGCCGCGCAAAAAGGTGGGTTAAGATAGCACAGCGCCCGCACTGGAACAGCGGCGCGGCTCAATCATGGAGGCAACATGAGCATCCGCAACTGGCCCGCGGGCGAGCGCCCGCGGGAGAAGCTTATTGAACTGGGGGCGGCGGCCCTGAGCGACGCCGAACTTCTCGCCATTTTCCTGCGTACCGGAGTTGCCGGGCGCAGCGCGGTCGACCTTGCACGCCACCTGCTCAACGAGTTCGGCAGCCTGCGCGCATTGCTGGACGCCGAGCTGCATGACTTCAGCCAGCATCTTGGCCTGGGGCCGGCCAAATTCGCCCAGCTGCAGGCGGTGCTGGAAATGGGGCGCCGTCATCTCGCCGAGGGATTGCGCCGCAATTCCGCGCTGGAGAGCCCGCAGGCGGTCCGCGACTTCCTCAAGGCGCAGCTGCGCCATTCCCGGCACGAGCAGTTCGCCTGCCTGTTCCTCGATGCCAAACACCGGGTGCTGGCCTTCGAGGTGCTGTTCCACGGCACCGTCGATGGCGCCAGCGTTTACCCGCGCCAGGTGGTCAAGCGCGCCCTGGCGCACAATGCCGCGGCCCTGATCCTCAGCCACAACCACCCCTCGGGCGTCGCCGAACCCAGCCAGGCCGACCACCAGCTGACCCAGCGCCTCAAGGAGGCGCTGGCGCTGATCGATGTGCGGGTGCTGGACCACTTCATCGTGGGGGACGGCGAGCCGCTGTCCATGGCGGAGCGCGGAATGATCTAGTTCAGGCGCACCCTGGAAAAGTCCTGTCGGCCGAAGGGGCTGACCTGATAGCCCTCGACATTGGTGCGGGTCAGGGCGAAGGCGGTGGGGTGGGCCAGGGGTAGCCAGAGTGCCTGCTCGCGGATGAGCTGCTGGGCCTTTTCATAGAGCGCGGTGCGCTCGCCCTGGGCGGTGTGGCTCTTGCCATCGCTGATCAGCTTGTCGAGGTCGGCGTTGCAGTAGCGCGCGAAGTTGAGGCCGGACTGCACCGAGGCGCAGGAAAACTGCGGGGTGAGGAAGTTGTCCGGATCGCCATTGTCGCCGGCCCAGCCCATGAACAGCAGATCATGTTCGCCGGCCTTGGCGCGGCGGATCAGCTCGCCCCATTCGATCACGCGGATCTCCGCCTGGATGCCCACTTTGGCCAGGTCCGCCTGCAGCAACTGCGCGCCGAGGCTGGGGTTAGGGTTGAGCAGGCTGCCGGAGGGGCGGGTCCAGATGGTGGTCTTGAAGCCGTCCGCAAGGCCGGCCTCGGCCAACAGCGCCTTGGCCTTCTGCGGATCGTGGGAGTACGCGGGCAGGTTCCTGGCGTAGCTCCAGGTATTCGGCGGGTAGGGGCCATCGGCGGCGGTGGCGCTGCCTTCGAAGACGGCCTTGAGGTAGCTCTGTTTGTCGAAGGCGAGGTTGATCGCCTGGCGTACCTGGGGCTTGTCCAGGGGCGGGTGCTGGCTGTTGATGCCGACGAAGGCGGTCATGAAGGCCGGGGTCTCGATCACCCGGATGTTCTTGTCTCCGGCGGCGGATCGCACATCCAGCGGCTTGGGTGACAAGGCGATCTGGCACTCGCCGCGGCGCAGCTTCTGCAGGCGCACATTGGCGTCCGGCGTGATGGCGAATACCAGGCCGTCGACGCCCGGCTTGCCGCCGAAATAGTCCGGGTTGGCCGCATAGCGCACCGTGGCGTCCTTCTGGAAGCGACGGAAGACGAAGGGTCCGGTGCCGATGGGCTGGGCATTGAGCTTTTCCGGAGTGCCGGCTTTCATCAGCTGGTCGGCGTATTCGGCGGAGTAGATAGAAGCGAAGCCCATGCTCAGGGTCGCGAGGAAGGTGGCGTCCGGCTTGTTCAGGCTGAAGCGCACCTGCTGCTCGTCCAGCTTGTCGACGCTCTTGATCAGGCTCGGCAGCTGCATCGACTGGGCGTGGGGGAAGCCGCTCTGGGCCACCTTGTGCCAGGGGTTGGTGGGATCCAGCATGCGCCGGAAGCTGAAGACGACGTCGTCGGCATTCAGCGGGCGGCTAGGCTTGAAGTAATCCGTGGCATGGAAGGTAACGCCCTGGCGCAGGTGGAAGGTGTAGCTCAGCCCGTCAGCTGAGACCTCCCAGCGCTCGGCCAGGCCGGGGACCAGCTGGCCGCGCTGCGGGTCGAATTCCACCAGGCGGCTCATCAGCACGTCGGCCGAGGCGTTGGTGGTGGTCAGGGAGTTGTACTGCACCACGTCGAAGCCCTCGGGGCTGGCCTCGGTGCAGACGCTGAGGGTCGCGGCCTGGGCGAGCAGCGGGGCGAACAGCAGCGGCAGGGCGGCAAAACGCATGGCAGACTCCTTTGCGATGGCGGATGGGCCCGCTTCGGGCCAAAGGCCTTACCCTAGACCATGGCCGGCCGCCGAACAATGCGCGGCGGGCGACGAGCGGTCGCTGCGCTCGGGCGGCCTTGCAGCGCCGGTGCGGGTACAATTGAGGGGTTGGCGGGCCTGTGGGTAAAACGCTGCGGCCCTTGCTGCACTAGGGTCTTTCTGATATAAAGCAGCGCTCTTTTCTGGGGGCCCGGTCTTTCGCAGTCTAATTGCGGCCGGTAAGACCCTGACGAGACGGGCGCTCAAGCGCCCACAATGTGAGAGTTCAAGCGGCCAACCCATGCCGGGTTGGGCATGTGGTTTAGAGGGCTGAGGTATGTCGAGAGTCTGTCAAGTAACCGGTAAGGGTCCGGCTACTGGGAACAACATTTCCCACGCAAACAACAAAACCCGTCGTCGTTTCCTGCCGAACCTGCAGCACCATCGCTTCTGGGTCGAGTCCGAGAAGCGCTTTGTGCGTCTGCGCGTTTCCGCCAAGGGCATGCGTATCATCGACAAGCGCGGCATCGACGTAGTTCTGTCTGAACTGCGCGCTCGCGGCGAAAAGGTTTAAGGAGCTAATCATGCGTGAACTGATCCGTCTGGTGTCCAGTGCCGGTACCGGCCATTTCTACACCACCGACAAGAACAAGCGCACCACTCCCGACAAGATCGAGATCAAGAAATTCGATCCGGTTGTGCGCAAGCACGTGATCTACAAGGAAGCCAAGATCAAGTAATTGATCCTGCCCTTGCGAAGAAGCCCGCCCAGTGCGGGCTTTTTCATGCCCGGGATTTGCCTCTGGCTGATGGGGCTGGGCCCAGCTGTAGCCCGGATGCAATCCGGGAGCGCGGGTGGGGATTTCCCCGGATTTCATCCGGGCTACGGACTGAGGAGCCGTCGGATGGGGCGGGCGGTGTTCCGCGAGCTTGCGATACCCATCGATCTTCACGCGGCAGCATGGGTATCGCTCCGCTCCACCCATCCTACAAGAGCCGTTCTCTTGCCCGTGCCCATAAAAAAGCCCGCCAGAGGCGGGCTGAAGGGTGACAAGCATGGCGGGCGAACAGGCTCAGCGGGCGGCCTGTTCGAAAATCACGTAGACCTTGCGGCAGGGCTCCAGCACTTCCCAGGTGCCGGAGAAGCCGGCCGGAATCACGAAGCGGTCGCCGGCGCGCACGGTCTTGGCGTTGCCGTCCGCATCGCGAATCACCGACACGCCCTGGAGAATCTCGCAGTACTCGTGCTCGGTGTAGCTCACCGTCCAGTGGCCCACGGCGCCCTCCCAGATGCCCACGTTGAATTGCCCGCAGGGGCTGCCGTAGTGGTTGCGCACGCTCTGCTCGGGGTCGCCCTTGAGAATCTTCTCGGCTGCCGGGCGGTAGTGTTCCGGAGCGGTGGTGGCCTGGGCGAAGTCGACGATCTGCTGGATGTTCATGGTGCGGTCCCTGTTCAGGCGGCCTTGCGGATGGCGTCGGCGAGCTTGCCGACGAGAATGTCGATCTGTTCCTTCTCCACGATCAGCGGCGGCGACATGGCGATGGTGTCGCCGGTGACGCGCACCATCACGCCGTCGTGGAAGCACTGCTCGAAGACCTGGAAGCCGCGCTTGCCCACGCCTTCGGCGCTCGGTGCCAACTGCACGCCGCCGACCAGGCCCACGGCACGGATGTCGATCACGTTGGGCAGATCCCTCAGGCTGAGCAGGGCATCCTGCCAATAGCCTTCCAGTTCGATGGCGCGCTCGAACAGGCGCTCGCCCTGGTAGATGTCCAGGGTCGCCAGCGCGGCGGCGCAGGCCACCGGGTGGCCGGAATAGGTATAGCCGTGGAAGAACTCGATGGCGCTTTCCGGGCCCTGCATGAAGGCCTGGTGGATCTCCTCGGCGACGAACACCGCGCCCATCGGAATGGCGCCGTTGGTCAGGCCCTTGGCGCAGGTGATGATGTCCGGAGTGACGCCCCAGCGCTGGGCGGCGAAGGCCTGGCCGACGCGGCCGAAACCGGTGATGACCTCGTCGAAGATCAACAGGATGCCGTGCTTGCGGGTGATCTCCCGCAGGCGCTGCAGATAGCCCACCGGCGGCAGGATCACACCGGCCGAACCGGACATGGGTTCGACGATCACGGCGGCGATGTTCTCGGCGCCGTGCAGGGTGACCAGGCGCTCCAGTTCGTCGGCCTTCTCGATGCCGAACTCCGGCAGGCCGCGGCTGAAGGCATTGCGCTGGATATCCAGGGTGTGCGGCAGGTGGTCCACGTTCGGTAGCAGGGCGGGGAAAGCCTTGCGGTTGTTGACCATGCCGCCCACCGAGATGCCGCCGAAGCCGACGCCGTGGTAGCCCAGCTCGCGGCCGATCAGGCGGGTGCGGGTGCCCTGGCCGATGGCGCGCTGGTAGGCGAGGGCGATCTTCAGGGCGGTATCCGCGGATTCCGAGCCGGAGTTGGTGAAGAACACCTTGCTCAGGCCCTTGGGTGCCACATCGGCCAGGCGCTCGGCCAGTTCGAAGGGCAGCGGGTGGCCCATCTGGAAGGTGGGGGCGAAGTCCAGTTTGGCGATCTGCCGGCTCACCGCCTCGGTGATCTCGCGGCGGCCGTGGCCGGCGTTGCAGCACCAGAGGCCGGCGGTGCCATCCAGCACCTGGCGTCCATCACTGCTGGTGAAGTACATCCCTTCGGCGCTTTCCAGCAGGCGCGGGTTGGCCTTGAACTGGCGATTGGCGGTAAAGGGCATCCAGAAGTCATCGAGGCTGTTGGATATTCTGCCCGGTTGTGGCGCAAAGGCATCGGTCATTGTGGGCACCGGAAAAGGCAAGGTGAGTAGTTGTAATGGTCTGGTGGCAGTCTATGTTTGATAAATTGAACAAGGCAAGGGTGTTTGGCGGAATTTTGTCAAATATATTGAAAAGGCTCGCGTGTCTGGTTTAGGGTTGCGAGGATGGCCATTCGTAGGTCGGCCTTGCAGAATTTTTGACAGTGCATGCCCTGAGCTGGCGGCACTCTTCTAATAAGAGGAAAGCTCCATGACCACCCTGACCCGTGCTGACTGGGAACAACGCGCCAAGTCCGTGCAGATCGAGACCCGCGCCTTCATCCATGGCGAGTACACCGGCTCCGTTTCCGGCGAGACCTTCGACTGCATCAGCCCGATCGACGGCCGCCTGCTGGGCAAGGTTGCCAGCTGTGACCTGGCCGACGCCGAGCTGGCCGTGAAAGATGCCCGCGCCACGTTCGAGTCCGGCGTCTGGTCGCGCATGGCCCCGGTCAAGCGCAAGCAGGTGATGATCCGCTTCGCCGACCTGATCGATGCCCACGCCGAAGAGCTGGCCCTGCTGGAAACCCTGGACATGGGCAAGCCGATCGGTGACTCGCTGAGCGTCGACGTGCCGTCCGCGTCCCGCGCCATCCGCTGGAGTGGTGAGGCCATCGACAAGATCTACGATGAAGTCGCCGCCACCCCGCACAACGAACTGGGCCTGGTGACCCGTGAGCCGGTGGGCGTGGTCGCCGCCATCGTGCCGTGGAACTTCCCCCTGCTGATGACTTGCTGGAAGCTCGGCCCGGCGCTGTCCACCGGCAACTCCATCGTCCTCAAACCGTCCGAGAAGTCGCCGCTGACCGGTATCCGCATCGCCCAACTGGCAATCGAGGCCGGCATTCCGGCGGGCGTGTTCAACGTGCTGCCGGGCTTCGGCCACACCGTGGGCAAGGCCCTGGCCCTGCACATGGACGTTGACACCCTGGTATTCACCGGCTCCACCAAGATCGCGAAGCAACTGATGATCTACGCCGGCGAATCCAACATGAAGCGCGTCTGGCTGGAAGCCGGCGGCAAGAGCCCGAACATCGTCTTCGCCGACGCTCCCGACCTGCAGGCTGCCGCCGAAGCCGCGGCCGGCGCCATCGCCTTCAACCAGGGTGAAGTCTGCACCGCCGGTTCGCGCCTGCTGGTGGAGCGCTCCATCAAGGACAAGTTCGTGCCCATGGTGGTCGAGGCGATCAAGGCCTGGAAACCGGGCAACCCGCTGGACCCGGCGACCAACGTCGGTGCCCTGGTCGACACCACCCAGATGAACAACGTGCTGTCCTACATCCAGGCCGGCCATGACGACGGCGCCAAGCTGGTAGCCGGCGGCAAGCGCGTGATGGAAGAAACCGGCGGCACCTACGTCGAGCCGACCATCTTCGACGGCGTGAGCAACGCCATGCGCATCGCCAAGGAAGAGATCTTCGGCCCGGTGCTCTCGGTCATCGCCTTCGACAGTGAAGAAGAAGCCGTCGCCATCGCCAACGACACCATCTACGGCCTGGCCGCGGCGGTGTGGACCAACAACCTGTCCCGCGCCCACCTGGTCGGCAAGGCCCTGCGCGCTGGCAGCGTCTGGATCAACCAGTACGACGGTGGTGACATGACCGCGCCCTTCGGCGGCTTCAAGCAATCCGGCAACGGCCGCGACAAGTCGCTGCACGCGTTCGACAAGTACACCGAGCTGAAGTCCACCTGGATCAAGCTCTGATACCACATTGAGGTCCGCCCCTCGCGATTCGAGGGGCCGGCTCTGCGAGCCACGCCTGCGGCCGGGTTTCCAGTTATGGAGCCCGGCCTTTTTTGCTTTGCCCCACACGGAAAGGGAGGACATCGGCGATGCGTTGGGGAACCTATTTCGCCGTCTGTGGCGCAGTCATCAGCATCGGCCTCGCCCTGGGCGTGACCATGCCGCTGGTGTCGCTGCGGCTGGAAAGCTGGGGCTACGACAGTTTCGCCATCGGTGTGATGGCCGCCACGCCTGCGGTGGGCGTATTGCTCGGTGCGGTAATCGCCGGACGACTGGCTGCGCGCTTCGGAACCACCACACTGATGCAGCTGTGCCTGCTGGTGGGCGCCCTGTCGGTGGCCATGCTGGCGCTGGTACAGGTCTACCCGGTCTGGCTGGTGCTGCGGCTGCTTATCGGTGTCGCCCTGACGGTGGTCTTCATCCTCGGCGAGAGCTGGATCAACCAGCTTGCGGTGGAGCAGTGGCGCGGGCGCCTGGTGGCCCTCTACGGCACCGGCTACGCGCTGAGCCAGCTTTCCGGCCCGCTGCTGCTGAGCGCCCTGGGCACCGGCAACGATTCAGGCTTCTGGACCGGCACCGGCCTGCTGGTGGGCGGTTCCCTGCTGCTGCTCGGCCGCAGCGGTGCGCCCAGCGTCGATGCCCACAGCGCCTCGGGGCGCGGGCTCTGGTCCTTCTGCATGCGCCTGCCTACCATCGCCTGGGCGGTGGTGCTGTTCGCCGCGTTCGAAGCCATGATGCTGACCTTGCTGCCGATTTACGGCCTGCGCCAGGGCTTCAGCCAGGACGTGGCGCTGCTGATGGCCAGCGTGGTGGTGGTGGGCGATGCCGCCCTGCAACTGCCCATCGGCTGGCTGGCCGACCGCATGTCCCGGCGCAACCTGTTCCGCGCCTGCGGCCTGATCCTGCTGCTGAGCAGCCTCGGCGTGCCGCTGCTGCTGCACACGCCGCTGATCTGGCCGCTCTGGGTGCTGTTCGGCGCCAGCGCCGGTGGGCTCTTCACCCTGGCGCTGATCCTGATCGGCGAGCGATATCGGGATGACGAACTGGTGCGGGCCAATGCCCATATCGCCCAGCTCTGGGGCATCGGCTGCCTGGTCGGCCCGCTGCTGACCGGTGCCGCAAGCCAGTGGATCAGCGGCCATGCCCTGCCGCTGATCATGGCCCTGGGCGCCGCTGGATTCGTCTGGCTGGCCTGGAACCGCGAGCTGTTCGAGGGCGATGCCGAGGCGGTAGCCGACTGAGAAAAAGGGGCCGGCAGGTGCTCCATGAGGTGGGGCCTGAGTCACCCCTCTCCCTCCGGGAGAGGGGCCGGGGGTGAGGGAGTTCGCAGGCCAGCTCGGTAATAGGCCATTCTCGCGAATGAGTTAGCTCCCACAGGCAGGGTGGAAATCCGCGTGGCGGATTTCCACCAAAGGGGATCAGGCGATCCCCGCCGCTTCCTTCATCCGGTACCAGAGCATGCCCAGGGCCAGCAGCGGCGAGCGCAGGTGGGGGCCTCCCGGGAAGGTGATGTGCGGCACCCTGGAGAAGATATCGAAGCCGTTGCTCTGCTCGCCGCAGATCGCCTCGGCCAGCAGCTTGCCGGCCAGGTGGGTGGCGTTCACGCCGTGGCCGGAATAGGCCTGGGCGAAATAGACGTTGGGCTGGTCCGGCAGCCGGCCGATCTGCGGCAGGCGGTTGGCGCCGATGCCGATCATGCCGCCCCACTGGTAGTCGACGCGCACGTCCCGCAGCTGCGGGAAGACCTTGAGCATCTTTGGTTGCATGTAGGCGCCGATATCCGCCGGATCGCGCCCGGAGTAGTGGCAGGCTCCGCCGAACAGCAGGCGGTTGTCGGCGGAGAGACGGTAGTAGTCCAGGGCCACGCGCTGGTCGCAGACCGCCATGTTCTGCGGCAGCAGTTCATGGGCCAGCTCGGCGGGCAGCGGCTCGGTGGCGATTACGTAGCTGCCGGCGGGCAGCACCTTGCCGCCGAGGGTGGAATTGAGGTTGTTCATGTAGGCGTTGCAGCCCAGCACCAGGGTCTTTGCCCGGACCTGGCCACGGGCGGTGTGCACCTTCACTTCGGGGCCGTAGTCGATGCGCGTCACTGCGGAGTTTTCGAACAGGCGAACGCCGAGGGACTCGGCCGCAGCGGCCTCGCCCAGGACCAGATTGAGCGGATGCAGGTGGCCGGAACCCATGTCGATCAGGCCGCCCACGTACTGGTCCGAGCCCACCACACTGCGCATCTCGTGGGGCTGTACCAGGCGCAGCTCGTGGCGGTAGCCGAGGCCTTTGAGTTCTTCCATGTCTTCGGCGAAGCCGGCGAGGTGGCTCGGCTTGTTGGCCAGGTCGCAGTAGCCCCAGGTCAGGTCGCAGTCGATGGAGAATTCCTCGACGCGCTGGCGGACGATCTCCACCGCTTCCAGGCCCATCAGCTTGAGGGCGCGCACCCCATCGGCACCGATCACCGGCTCGAACTGCTCGACGCCATGGCCGACCCCGCGGATCAGTTGCCCGCCGTTGCGTCCGCTGGCGCCCCAGCCGATCCGCCGGGCTTCCAGCAGCACAACCTTGCGGCCACGCCGGGCCAGCTCGATTGCCGTGTTCAGCCCGGAGAAACCGCCACCGACAATGCACACGTCGGCCAGCTCCTCTCCCGCCAGGGGTGGGTACTCGATGCGACGATTGGCGGTCGCGGCGTAGTAGGAGGGGGCGTGCTGTTCGGTATGCACCGGGATGCGAACGCGGGCGTTCATGTGCGAAATCCTGATTTTATTGTTTGGAAAATTTAACGCCCGGGCAGGATAAGACGAACCCCTTGGCCTGCCAAGGGGTTCGGGACGCTCGTAACAAATCAGTCCGGAATCGGCAGATTCAGCGATTCCTTCACCTCTTCCATGACGATGTAGGACTTGGATTCGCGCACGTGGGGCAGCTTCAGCAGGATGTCGCCAAGCAGCTTGCGGTAGGAGGCCATCTCGTTGATCCGCGCCTTCACCAGGTAGTCGAAGTCGCCCGACACCAGGTGGCACTCCAGCACGTGAGGCAGCTTGAGCACGGCGCGGCGGAAGTCCTCGAAGGTGTCGCCGGACTTGTAGTCCAGGCTGATCTCGACGAACACCAGCAGGCTGGCCTTCAGGTGCTGCGGGTTAAGGCGGGCGTTGTAGCCGAGGATGATGCCCTCGCGCTCCAGGCGGCGGACGCGCTCGGTGCAGGGCGTGGTGGACAGGCCCACGCGCTCGCCCAGCTCTGTAAAGGAGATCCGGCCGTCCTCCTGCAGGATTCGTAAAATATTCCGGTCTATCTTGTCCAGTTCACGACGGGATTGATGCTGCGTACGCATGGTGGATGCCCCTCCGTTGAAGCCCATTCAGCCGAGATTTATCGCCAAATATAGCTATCTATATAGTGAATATCACTGGGACTGTCTTCCTATACTGCGCGCCATTGACGCTCAAAATAACAAACGCAGCGAATTCCCCGCTGCGAATGGAGACAGACATGCGTGTGATGGTCCTTGGCAGTGGTGTGATCGGTACGACAAGCGCCTATTACCTGGCCCAGGCGGGGTTCGAGGTGGTCGTGGTCGACCGTCAGAACGCCGTGGCCATGGAAACCAGCTTCGCCAACGCGGGCCAGGTTTCCCCCGGTTATGCATCGCCCTGGGCGGCGCCCGGCGTGCCGCTGAAGGCCGTCAAATGGATGCTGCAGCAGCACGCGCCGCTGGCCATCCGCACCACCAGTGATATCGACCAGTACCTGTGGATGACGCAGATGCTGCGTAACTGCACCGCCGCCCGCTATGCGGTGAACAAGGAGCGCATGGTGCGTCTGTCCGAGTACAGCCGCGACTGCCTCGACGAGCTCCGCGCTGAAACCGGCATCAGCTATGAAGGCCGCGCCCTCGGTACCACTCAATTGTTCCGCACCCAGGCCCAGGTAGACGCCGCGGCCAAGGACATCGCCGTGCTCGAGCGTTCCGGCGTGCCGTACGAGTTGCTCGACCGCGACGGCATCGCCCGCGTCGAACCGGCCCTGGCCAGTGTCAAGCACAAGCTGGCCGGTGCTCTGCGCCTGCCCAACGACCAGACCGGCGACTGCCAGCTGTTCACCACCCGCCTCGCCGAGATGGCGGAGAAGCTGGGCGTGGAATTCCGCTTTGGCCAGAACATCGAGCGCCTGGACTTCGCCGGCGACCGCATCAACGGCGTCTGGATCAACGGCAAGCTGGAAACCGCAGACCGCTATGTGCTCGCCCTCGGCAGCTACACCCCGCAGATGATCAAACCGCTGGGCATCAAGGCGCCGGTCTATCCGCTCAAGGGCTATTCGCTGACCGTGCCGATCACCAATCCGGACATGGCTCCGACCTCGACCATTCTCGACGAGACCTACAAGGTCGCCATCACCCGCTTCGACAAGCGCATCCGCGTGGGCGGCATGGCCGAGATCACCGGCTTCAACCTGGACCTGAACCCGGCGCGCCGCGACACCCTGGAAATGATCACCGCCGACCTCTACCCGGAAGGTGGCGACCTGTCCCAGGCCGTTTTCTGGACCGGCCTGCGCCCGGCGACCCCGGATGGCACCCCGATCGTGGGCGCCACCCCGTTCCGCAACCTGTTCCTCAACACCGGACACGGTACCCTTGGCTGGACCATGGCCTGCGGCTCCGGCCGCCTGCTGGCCGACCTGATGGCGCGCAAGCGTCCGCAGATCAGCGCCGAAGGCCTGGACATCTTCCGTTATGGCAATTCCAAGGAGACCCCGAACAATGCAAATCCAGCGCCTGCGCACTGAAACCCGCTACAGCGAAATCGTCATCCACAACGGCACGGTCTACCTGGCCGGCCAGCTGGATGAGAAGCACAGCGCGGGTGTCGGCCAGCAGACCCGAGAAACCCTGGCCGCCATCGATGCGATGCTGGCCGAGGCCGGCACCGACAAGAGCCGCATCCTGTCGGTGACCATCTACCTGAAGGACATGGAAGCCGACTACGCCGCGATGAACGCGGTGTGGGATGCCTGGGTGCCGAAAGGTGCCGCTCCGGCCCGTGCTTGCGTCGAGGCGAAGCTGTATTCGCCCGACGTGCTGGTGGAGATGACGGTCATCGCCGCGCTTCCCTAAGTTTCTTGCTCAGCCCGGCATTCGTGCCGGGTTTTTTCCACCCGATCAATTAGAAGAAGCCCTCGCCATGCGTCCCGCCCGTGCCCTGATCGATCTCGAAGCCCTGCGCCACAACTACCGCCTCGCCCGTGAAGTCAGTGGCGCCAAGGCCCTGGCCGTGGTCAAGGCCGACGCATACGGCCATGGCGCGGTGCGCTGCGCCCAGGCGCTGGAGTCCGAAGCCAACGGGTTCGCCGTGGCCTGCATCGAAGAAGCCCTGCAACTGCGGGCGGCGGGCATCCGTAAGCCGATCCTGCTGCTGGAAGGCTTTTTCGAGGCCGAAGAACTGGAACTGATCCAGGAGCACGACTTCTGGACCGTGGTGCACGCCAGCTGGCAACTGGAGGCCATCGAGCGCGCCAGTCTGCGCAAGCCGCTGACCGTCTGGCTCAAGCTGGACTCCGGCATGCACCGCGTCGGCCTGCACCCGGCCGAGTACCGCGACGCCTGGCAGCGCCTTTCGGCCAGCGGCAAGGTGGAGAAGATCGTCCTGATGAGCCACTTCGCCCGTGCCGATGAGCTCGATTGCGCCAGCAGCACCGAGCAGGTGGCGGTGTTCGAGCAGGCCCGCGCCGGTCTCGAGGCGGAAGTCAGCCTGCGCAACTCGCCGGCCGTACTCGGCTGGCCCCAGGTGCCCAGCGACTGGGTGCGCCCGGGCATCATGCTCTACGGCGCCACGCCCTTCGAAGTGGCCCACCCCCTGGCCGAGCGCCTGAAGCCTGTGATGACCCTGGAATCGAAGATCATCAGCGTGCGCGAACTGCCCGCCGGCCAGCCGGTGGGCTACGGCGCGAAGTTCGTCACCGAGCGCCCGACCCGCGTCGGCGTGGTGGCCATGGGTTATGCCGACGGCTACCCGCGCCATGCCCCCACCGGTACCCCGGTGACCATCGACGGCCAGCCGAGCCGGCTGATTGGTCGCGTCTCCATGGACATGCTCACCGTCGACCTCACCGACCTGCCCCAGGCGGGCCTCGGCAGTCGCGTGGAACTCTGGGGCAAGCAGGTTCTGGCCAGTGACGTCGCCGTCCACGCCGGAACCATTCCCTACCAGATCTTCTGCAACCTGCGTCGGGTGCCGCTGGTCTACGTCTGACGCCGATTTCACGGCGAAGTGATCAGGAAATTCATCATTTCGCCGACGTTGGCCGCATCTAATCCGGTTTTTCCCGGGAAGTCCTTGGGAAGGGGAATCTTTGCGCAGTATTGACGGCCCGAGTGTTGTAAATACTGAACGCTGTTGCCATGATACGGCGACTGTGACCACCCCTGATCCCGAGGAGGATCCCGCCATTGGACGTTGGTGTTCGACTGCAAGCCATCCGTAAGCTGAAAGGCCTGTCCCAGCGTGAGCTCGCCAAGCGCGCGGGTGTCACCAACAGCACGATTTCCATGATCGAGAAGAACAGCGTCAGCCCTTCCATCAGCTCGCTGAAGAAGGTGCTGGGGGGGATTCCCATGTCGCTGGTGGAATTCTTCTCCCTCGATCTGGAACATGAAAACCAGGTCCAGGTCGTCTATCGGGCTTCCGAGCTTACCGATATCTGCAGCGGCGCCATCACCATGAAGCTGGTGGGCAAGGCTCATCCCAGTCGTGCCCTGGCCTTCCTCGACGAAACCTATCCGCCGGGTTCCGACACCGGCGACGAGATGTACGCCCATGACGGCGAAGAGGCCGGCATGCTGGTGGAAGGCCGCCTGGAGCTGACCATCGGCAGCGAGGTGTACGTCCTCGAGCCGGGTGACAGCTACTACTTCGAAAGCAGCAAGCCGCACCGCTTCCGCAATCCGTTCGACGCCCCGGCCCGCCTGATCAGCGCCACCACGCCGGCCAATTTCTGAATTCCATCCCCGTCCCGCCCATATCCCTGCGACATGTTGGGTTGTTTCAGCGCGACGGAGTAACCGTATATACTTTGCGCCCGCTCGCGAAACCGTGGCCGCGGGCGAAACTAGCCACGATGAGGGTGTAAGGGTGAACCTAATCAAGAAGATGCTGGCGGCTCACGCTGCCGTATTGGCTCTGTGGGCTGTTAGCGCCCAGGCCGCGACCGACGACGCGATCGCCGAGCGCATCAAGCCGGTAGGCGAGGTCTGTGTACAGGGTCAGGAATGCAAAGGTGTCGGCGCCGTAGCTGCTGCCGCTGGCGGCGGTGCTCGCACGCCGGACGACATCATCGCCAAACACTGTGGCGCCTGCCACACCGCTGGTGTGCTGGGCGCGCCGAAGATCGGTGACGCTGCTGCGTGGAAAGAGCGCGCCGGCCGCGACGGTGGCGTCGACGGTCTGCTGGCCAAGGCCATTTCCGGCCTCAACGCCATGCCGCCGAAGGGCACCTGCGCCGACTGCACCGATGATGAGCTGAAAGGCGCCATCAAGAAGATGTCCGGCCTGTAACAGCGCCGCCATCGACAAAAAAGCCGCCCTCGGGCGGCTTTTTTTGTGCCTGCTCGCTGCGACCTGGTGTCGCAGTCCGGTCGACGTCCGGTTCGACCGCCATCGATGGGTATCGCTCCGCTCCACCCATCCTACGGAAGAGATCGGCGCCCGTTTCGTGGGGTGGGTCGGGCGGCGTTCCGCGAGCTTGCGATACCCATCATTCGGCCTGTCCGCAAACGACGGAACGACCGGTCCAGATTCAGTCGAGGAAGCTCACCTGACCATCGGCCAGCGAGGCCACGCGCGCCAGCGACTCGATGCGGTAGCCCTCGCTTTCCAGCAGGCTCCGGCCTTCCTGGAAGGACTTCTCGATCACGATGCCGATGCCGGCGACGCTGGCGCCCGCCTGGCGGATCAGGTCGATCAGCGCCTTGGCCGCATGGCCGTTGGCGAGGAAGTCGTCGATCACCAGCACATTGTCGGCGGCGGTCAGGTGCCGGGCCGAGATGGCGATGGTGCTTTCGGTCTGCTTGGTGAAGGAAAACACCTTGGAGATCAGCAGATCGGTCTTCAGGGTCAGCGACTGGAATTTGCGGGCGAAGATCACCGGCACGCCCAGCTCCAGGCCGGCCATCACCGCCGGGGCGATGCCGGAGGCTTCGATGGTGACGATCTTGGTGATGCCCTGGCCCTTGAAGCGCTCGGCGAACTCATGACCCACCAACTGCATCAGGCGCGGATCGATCTGGTGATTGAGAAAGGCGTCGACCTTCAATACCTGCTCGGACAGTACGATGCCTTCTTCACGAATCTTCTGTTTCAGCGCTTCCACGCCCTTACCCTCATGTATGGCCCGGTCTGGTGCCGGGATGCTTTGATTACGACTTCTTGAGCATGGCACGGATGTCCGCCAGGGCCGTGTTGCCGCGCGCGGCCTTCACCTCCACCGGTGCGTCGTCCATGCCTTCCCATTCCAGGTCTTCCTGGGGCAGTTCCTCGAGGAAACGGCTGGGCGAGCATTCGATGATCTCGCCGTACTGCTTGCGCTTGGCGGCGAAGGTCATGGCCAGGTTCTGCCGCGCGCGGGTGATGCCCACGTAGGCCAGGCGGCGTTCTTCTTCGATGGTGTCGGCTTCGATGCTGGAGCGGTGGGGGAGGATTTCTTCCTCCACGCCCATGATGAACACATAGGGGAATTCCAGGCCCTTGGAGGCGTGCAGGGTCATCATCTGCACGCCCTCGGCGCCTTCCTCTTCTTCCTGCTGGCGCTCGAGCATGTCGCGCAGTACCAGCTTGGCGATGGCTTCCTCGATGGTCATGCCACCTTCCTCGTCGCGCTCCAGGGTGTTCTTCAGGGCGTCGATGAGGAACCAGACGTTGCCCATGCGGAAGTCGGAGACCTTGTCGCTGGAGGCGTTCTGGCGGATCCAGTTCTCGTAGTCGATGTCCATCACCATGCTGCGCAGGGCGGCGATGGGATCGTTCTGCGCGCACTGCTGGCGCACGCCGTCCATGAAGCGCTTGAAGCGCTGCAGGCGGTCGGTGAAGCGGCCGTCCAGGTGCTCGGCCAGGCCCATTTCGTCACTGGCGGCGTACATCGAGATGCCGCGCTCGGTGGCGTAGTTGCCGAGCTTCTCCAGGGTGGTGGAACCGATTTCCCGGCGCGGCACGTTGATCACCCGCAGGAAGGCGTTGTCATCGTCCGGGTTCACCAGCAGGCGGAAGTAGGACATCAGGTCCTTCACTTCCTGGCGGCCGAAGAAGCTGGTGCCACCGGACAGGCGATACGGCACCTGGTGGTGCTGGAGCTTGAGCTCCATCAGCTTGGCCTGGTGGTTGCCCCGGTAGAGGATGGCGAACTCGCTGTAGGGCCGCTGGGTGCGCAGGTGCAGGGTGAGGATTTCCATGGCGATGCGCTCGGCCTCGGCGTCCTCGTTGCGGCAGCGGATCACCCGGATCGGGTCGCCCACGCCCATCTCGCTCCACAGTTGCTTCTCGAACACGTGGGGGTTGTTGGCGATGAGGATGTTGGCGCACTTGAGGATGCGGCTGGTGGAGCGATAGTTCTGCTCCAGCATCACCACCTTCAGCGAGGGGAAGTCTTCCTTCAGCTGCATCAGGTTTTCCGGGCGCGCGCCGCGCCAGGCGTAGATCGACTGGTCGTCGTCGCCCACCACGGTGAACTGCGCGCGGTGCTGCACCAGGAGTTTCACCAGCAGGTACTGGCTGGCGTTGGTGTCCTGGTATTCGTCCACCAGCATGTAGCGCACGCGGTGCTGCCACTTCTCCAGGATGTCAGGGTTGTCCTGGAACAGCTTAACCGGCAGCAGGATCAGGTCGTCGAAGTCCACCGCGTTGTACGCCTTGAGCGTGCGCTGGTAGTGCATGTAGACGACGGCGGCGGTCTGCTCCTTCGGATTGCGCGCCTTGGCCAGCGCCTCCTCCGGCAGGATCAGGTCGTTCTTCCAGTTGCCGATGTAGCCCTTGATCTCGTCGACGCCATCATCCCCGGCATATTCCTTCTGCATGATGTCTGTCAGCAGCGCCTTGATGTCCGATTCGTCGAAGATCGAGAAACCCGGCTTGAAGCCCAGCCGCGAATGCTCCTTGCGGATGATGTTCAGGCCCAGGTTGTGGAAGGTGGAGACCGTCAGGCCCTTGCCCTCGCTGCCGCGCAGGAGAGTGCCGACACGCTCCTTCATTTCGCGCGCCGCCTTGTTGGTGAAGGTCACCGCGACGATATGCTGCGCGCGGATCCCGCATTGCTGCACCAGGTAGGCGATCTTCCGGGTGATCACGCTGGTCTTGCCGGAGCCTGCACCGGCGAGCACCAATAGGGGACCACCGACATAATTCACGGCTTCCTGCTGCCGGGGGTTGAGTCGGGACATGCTGGGGCTGGTAAGAGGGGAATGGCCGCGCATTCTAGCAGGCCGGCAGGGTTGTACCGAAGTACCTCTGGGCAACTGTGACGCAGCTGCACTTGCTGGCGGGTTTTGCTTGGAAATTTCCACGCAGGCAGTACGATGGCTACGCCTTCCGCAGGAATGTGGGTAAGGCCGCGCAGGGAGGCGTGGAAAGAACGACGCCGAAATGGCGCAATTTGGCGCATCGCGCCGTCGTATCCATGACCTTGGGGAGGTCATTTGTCCGCCCTCGTCGAGCCCATGCGCATGTTCCTGCTGGCGGAATCGCCAGTCTGGACGGAATTGCTCCGCGAACTCCTCGCGGCGATGGGCGGCGCATCCCCGTTGATCACCGCCACCTCCTGGGACGCCTGCAGCGGCATGGTGGACGACTCCGATCGCGCCCTGTTGCTCTGCACCCCTGGCCTGCTTCCCGCTGCCGGGCGTTGCCCACTCCCGATCGTCCTGCTGTTGGAGGAGGAGCCCGAGGAGGCGCCCCGGGGCGTCAGCGACTGGCTGGTACGCGGGCAGATGGGCGTCGACACCTTGCGCCGCACCCTGCGCCACGTCCGCGAACGACGCAACCTGCAGCACACCCTGGAGCGCCTGGCCGAGCAGGACCCGCTCACCGGTATCGCCAACCGGCAGGGCTTCCAGACCCTGCTTGCGGCGCGTCTGGCGGAATTCGAAGGGCGCGGCCTGGCCCTCGGCCACCTGGACCTGGACAATTTCCGCCATGCCAATGACGCCCTTGGCTACCAGGCCGGCGACCGCGTAATCCTGCAGGTGGTGGCGCGGCTCAAGGCGGAGCTGCATGCCGGCGACCAGCTGGCGCGCCTGGGTGGCGACGAGTTCGCCCTGTTGCTGGATGTCCGTCGCGACCCGGCCCGCGCCGAACAGGTCGCCGAGCGCATTGCCGAAGCCCTGGCCGAGCCCTATCAGGTGGACGGCGAAAGCCTGCTGCTGGGCTGCAGCCTCGGCATCGCCCACTCCCGCGTCAGCGAAGGCGCCGATCCACTGATGTGGCACGCCCATATCGCCATGCAGCAGGCCAAGGCCAGCCAGGGCTGCACCTTCCATGTCTTCGACGAACGCATCAACCGCAGCGCGCGTAGCCGCGCCGACCTGGAAAGCGAGCTGCGCCGCGCCCTGCGCCGCGACGAACTGGAGCTGCACTACCAGCCGCGGCTGTGTCTGAAGACTGGCGGCATCCTCGGTCTGGAGGCCCTGGTACGCTGGCGCCATGCCGAACGCGGACTGCTCACGCCTGCCGAATTCGTGCCGCTGGCCGAGGAAAGCGGCCTGATCGTGCCACTGGGCTACTGGGTGATCTCCCGTGCCCTGCGTGACATGCAATGGCTGCGCGGGCGCGGCCTGCCGCCCTTGCACATGGCGGTGAACCTGTCGTTCCGCCAGTTCCAGGACAGCCAGTTACTGGCCACCCTGAGCCGGCTGATCCACGAGCGCGGCGTCGACGCCCGCTGGCTCGAGTTCGAACTCACCGAAACCGCGGTGATGCGCCGCAGCGAGCAGGTGCGCCAGACCATGGACGCCTTGGGGCGCCTGGGCGTGCGCTTCTCCCTGGACGACTTCGGCACCGGTTTCTCCTCCTTCGTCCACCTCAACAGCCTGCCCATCGAGCTGCTGAAGATCGACAAGAGCTTCGTCGGCGGCATGCACGACCGCCCGGAGAATTGCCAGTTGGTGAAGGCCATGATCAACCTGGCGCATAACCTCAAGCTGGAAGTGGTGGCCGAGGGTGTGGAGAACGCCGAGCAACTCGCCCTGCTGCGCCAGTTCGGCTGCGACCAGGCCCAGGGCTACTGGATCAGTCGCCCCCTGCCGTTGCCTGAGCTGGCGCGCTTCCTGGTATTCAGCTCGCGCCAGGCGCTGTTCGCCAGTCACGAATCCTGACGGCGGTAGTCCCGTAGGGTGCGCCGTGCGCACCGATGACAACCGCGCGGGGTATTGGCCGTGCCCGGTGCGCTTCGAACCCACCACCTACGGCCCGGGCTACGGAACAACCAACTGCCGCATGGCTCTCCGTAGGATGGGTCGGGCGGCGTTCCGCGAGCTTGCGATACCCATCAGCTCTTTCCGCATGGGTATCGCTCCGCTCCACCCATCCTACGGCCAGGCTCGGTGGTCGGCCTTGAGTCACCCCTCTCCCTTCAGGGAGAGGGGCCGGGGGTGAGGGATGTGGAGCCGCGCGCAGACGTCATTTGTGGTGGTCGGCGTTTGCGGTGCGCACAGCGCACCCTACGGGTTGGCTATCGGGGCCGCCAGCGGGTTATCCACAGGCCGCAGCAACCGCGCCGTTTTCCATTCGAAACCCAGGGTCAACCCGAGCGCCGCGCAGGCCAGGCCCAGGGCCAGGCCCCACCAGACGCCCACGGCGCCCCAGCCCAGCGGGAAGGCCAGCAGCCAGGCCGCCGGCGCGCCCACCAGCCAGTAGCAGACGAGGCCCACGAAGAAAGTGGTCTTGGCATCCTTGAGGCCGCGGATGGCGCCCATGGCGATGGTCTGGATGCCGTCGAACAGCTCGAACAAGGCGGCCACGGCCAGCAGGCTCACGGCCAGCTGCACAATGTCCTGGAACTCCTTCGCCTCGTGGTCGACGAACAGCCCTACCACCAGCTCCGGCGCGACCCAGAACAGCATCGCGAAGGCCAGCATGCACGCCGCGCCGAAGCCGATGCCCAGGCGCCCGGCGCGGCGCGCGTCTTCCAGCCGGCCGGCGCCGTAGTGCTGGCCGATGCGGAAGGTCACCGCGTAGGAAATCCCCACCGGCACCATAAAGGCCACGTACACCGACTGGATGGCGATCTGGTGCGCCGCCAACTGAGCGCTGCCCAGGGCGCCCATGCACAGGGTGGCGAAGGCGAACAGGCCGGACTCCACCGCGTAGGTGCCACCAATGGGCAGGCCCAGGCGCACCAGCTCGGTCAATGCTTCGCGGGACGGCCGCAGCAGGCCCTTGAGCAGCGGGTAGGCGGCGTAGGCCGGGTTGCGCACGATATGCCAGGTGAGCAGCAGCGCCATGGCGTTCATCACCAGGGCGGTGACCAGACCGATACCGGCCAGGCCCAGGCGAGGCAGGCCGAACAGGCCGTGGATCAGCGCGTAGTTGAGCAGGAAGTTGGCCAGGGCGCCGCCAATGCTGATGGCCATCACCGGCCCCGGCCGGCCGATGGCGCTGGTGAAGCCGCGCAGGGCCATGAAGCCCAGATAACCGGGCAGGGCGAAGACCAGGGTGGAAAGGAACTGCATGGCGCCTTCCACGCTCTCCGGTGCCTGGCCGAAGGCGAGCAGGATGGGCTTCAGATTCCACAGCAGCAGGCCCGCCGCCAGTGCCATGCCAAGGGCGAGCCAGAGGCCGCTCTGGGTCAGCCGCGTGGCGCCCAAAGCGTCGTCCGCGCCGTGGCGGATCGCGACCAGATTGCCCACGGCGGCGATCACCCCGACGCAGAAGATCGACACGAAGGAATAGCTGGACGCACCGAGTCCGCCGCCGGCCAGGGCGTCCGGGCCGATCAGGCCCATCATCACGGTATCGGTGAACACCATCAGCACATGGGCCAGTTGGGCCGCGATCAGCGGGCCGGCCAGGCGCAGGATGGCCACCAGTTCATTGCGAATGCGTTGCGGCATGAGTAAGGCTCACTGTTTTGCTACGCCGACCAATCCCTTTGGCCGGCTGGAGATTCGGCAATTTTCCGAGCCTTGAAGCGGCGGCACAAAAGGAAAAAAATGATGCCTCACATGACTTTGACTCATGGATTGCCTCATGTCCCGCCGCCTGCCCCCGCTTTACGCCTTGCGCGCCTTCGAGGCCGCCGCCCGCCATGTCTCCTTCACCCGCGCCGCCGAGGAGCTGGCCATCACCCAGAGCGCGGTGAGCCGGCATATCCGCACCCTGGAGGAACACTTCTCCTGCCGCCTGTTCGAGCGCCAGGGGCGCAGCCTGCAACTCACCGAGCCGGCGAGGATGCTCTTGCCTGGCCTGCGCGAGGGCTTCGACTCCCTGGAACGGGCCTGCATCACCCTGCGGATCGACGACGCCACCTTGCGCCTGAAGGCGCCTTCCACCCTGACCATGCGCTGGCTGCTGTCGCGCCTGTCGCGCTTCCGCCACCTCCATGACGACATCGAGGTGCAGCTCACCAGCGCCTGGATGGATGTGGACAAGGTGGACTTCCAGCACGAGCCCTTCGACTGCGCGGTGCTGCTCAGCGACGGCCATTTCAACCAGGACTGGGAGGTGACGCTGCTGTTCAGCGAATGGCTGATCCCGGTCTGCGAGCCCTCCGCCGCCGCCGAGCCCTGGACGCTGGAGCGCCTGCAGGCCACGGAACTGCTGCACCCCACGCCGGACCGCCGCGACTGGCGACGCTGGCTGCAGCGGATGGAAATGGCGGACGCGGTGTCCCTCAAGGGAGGCCAGGTGTTCGATACCCTGGAGCTGGGCATCGTGGCCGCCACGCGGGGTTATGGCGTATCTATCGGCGACCTGGTGATGGTGGCCGAGGATGTGACCCAAGGCCGCATCGGCCTGCCCTGGCCCACCGCCGTGGCCAGCGGCGACAGCTACTATCTGGTCTGGCCCCGCGCCCGCAGCGGCCAGGAGCGCTTGCGCCGATTACGCGACTTCCTCCAGGCCGAAGTTTCGGCCATGCAGCTGCCGGCGGTGGAGTTGCTGGGCTAGGAACAGAAGCGTAGCTCGGGCTTCGAATGGAGGACGGCGCGGCCGCATGATCGGCTGTAGGGGCGAATTCATTCGCCAAGGGCGGCGAAGCTGCCCCCCAGGCGATCCTCAAGGGCGAACCTGCGGTCCGCTTGGCGATTGAAATCGCCCCTACAAGGTGAGCAAATCGTAGCCCTACAGGTGGCCTAGTTGTAATCGATCACATAGGTCATGGTGGCATCGGCCTTGCCCGGTTTGACTTCGCCACTGGTCAGGGCGTATTTGGCGGTGCCGGAGAAGCGGTAGATCTCGCCTTCCTCATCCGATCGGTGGTGCTCGATCCTGATTGCGCGCGCCTTGTCGAAGGGCAGTTTGACGCCCTTGTCGTTGACCAGGGAAATACCTATGCCGCTGGCCACGCCCGACTTCCCTGCGCCCGAGAGCGCGAGCATCCCGTCGGTGGTGGAGTTGCCGGCGAAATAGACCTTCACCGGTACGGTGGTGGTGGGTTTCAGGCCATTGCAGCGCACGTCGAAATTGAACGGCCGCACCGCGACCCGGCCCGTCTTGAGGCGTTCGATATTCTCCTGGCCCATCTGCACGTCGACTACGGTATCGAGCGCCGTGCAACCGGTGAACAGCACATCGTTTTCCACCTTCGTACTGCCCGTGGATTTGATCGTGTAGGTCATTCCACCCCCGGAGAGCGTCACGTTGAAGTTGGTGGACAAGGTTCCCGAGGCCACGCCGGTGTCGATGCGGACCAGCTCGACGACCACGGAGCCCGGAGCCGTGTATAGAGACCCGCTGGTCGTGGTCCAGCTATAGGGGGCGTAGTAGGCGGTGGAGCCTCCCAGTGTCAGGCCGACCTTGATCCCGACACCCTTCATGCTGGTTTTGTAGACCTTCGAGTAGTCGGAGAGCTCCAGTCCGCCATCGAAGGCGACTTTCACTACGTCCTGGTTCCTGCAGATGTAACCATTGCTGCTCCCCCAAAGACTGTAGGTACTCGATGCCAGCACGCTGCCGATCTTGGCGGACTTGATGGAGATAGTGGCGGGCAGCGTGATGGTTTTCTCCAGTCCGCTGTGTTGGGGCTCGCAGACGGCAAAGGCATTGCTCCACGCCAGGCTGGCACTGAGGGTCAGGCTGGCGAGGATCAGTTTGTTCAGAGCGGTGGAGATCATGGCGTTAACTCCTCGGCCTTTCACAGCGGTTGCTCGGTGGAGGAAGGACGGCAGGACGCGGCGACCCGTTCGTAGGCCAGTTCCTTGTTCGCCGGCGGCAGGCGGTAGTCGATGGTGCAGGCGCCGTCGCTCCAGCGAATGAGCAGGCGGCCCTGGTCCTCGATACCGAACACCAGCAGGCGGGACAGGTTGTCCACCATGCCCAGTACCTTGTCCTGCTCGTCATGTGCCTGGGCGCCGAAGGGAATCTCCTGGCCGTCGGCTTGGCTCAGGTCGAACTGCACGCGCCGGCCGGACTCGGCGGCGAAGCGGCTCTTGACGATGGCGCCCCGGGTGGGCACGACCATCTGGGCGTTGTCGGCGATTTCGGTATCGCTGCCCAGGGTATTGGTGTCCAGGTTCAGCCAGTTGTAGCGGTAGGGCTGGGCATAGGGCACCACGGCGTAACCCTTGCGGTCGGTGCGGATGGCCCGTTGGCCGTCGATGCCGACCCCGCGGATTTCCGGTACCTCGATGAGGGCGAAGGTTTCTCCCACTGGCGCGCCGAAGGTCACTCCGCCGCTGTGCAGCACCACGGAACCCGCGGCGCTCAGGTCCATGTGCTTGTTGTCGCGTCCCTGGCTGTAGTTGGCGCTCAGCTTGGACTTCGGGGTATCCCAGCCGATGCCCAGGCTGCCCGAGCTGCCCATGCGATCGCTGTAGTTGGCCTGGGCGGCGTAGTTGACGGTGTTCGCCTCGTCCAGGTAGCCGGAAACACTGCTCTGCAGGCTGGA
Organism: Metapseudomonas cellulosilytica; assembly: GCF_049334135.1. Classification (NCBI taxonomy): domain Bacteria; kingdom Pseudomonadati; phylum Pseudomonadota; class Gammaproteobacteria; order Pseudomonadales; family Pseudomonadaceae; genus Metapseudomonas; species Metapseudomonas cellulosilytica. The sequence continues at coordinate 96,306 of NZ_JBHZGN010000015.1, forward strand.
GTCGCCATTGTTCGAGGAAATGGCGCTGGCATTGACCCGGTGCGAGCGGGCGCTGCTGCCGAGGGGAATGCTGATGGAGGCGGTGAACTGGGTATCCGACTGCGCCGCCGGGCCGGAGTCCTGGGTACGGGATACGGAAAGGCTGTAGCTGGCGGACCGCACACTGCTGCTGTAGCCGAACTGCCAGCGGCGGGTGCTGCCCTGGCGGTTCCAGTAGTTGGTTTCGCCCACGCCGAGGAACAGCGAACCATGCCCGTAGAGCGTCTGGTTGATGTTCATGTCGAAACGGCTCTTCTGCCGGCCTACGCTCGTGCCGGTGACATAGTCCATGTCCTCCACGTGCTGGTTCAGGGTACGGTAACCCTCGGTGGAGTAGCGGTAGCCGACCATTGTGAAGGTGGTGTCGGTGGCGGCCAGGGTCTTGGAGTAGAGGAAGCGCGCGCTCTGGCCCTGGTTCTTGCCGCTGTTGCGGGTCTTCGACTGGCTGTTGGTGACGTCGAAGGACAGGCCGCCGACGGGGGTGTTGACGCCCACGCCGAGGTTGGTCGCGTTGTACTTTTCCGCCACCACAGCGCCGCCGTAGCCGGTGAGGTCGTCGGTCATGCCGTAGACCGCCGTGCCCTGGGTGAAGTTGGGCGAGGCGTGGCCGTCGGTCTGGTACTGGCCGGCGGCGAAGCTGTAGCGCAGGTTGCCGCGCCGGGTCATTACCGGCAGGTAGGAGAAGGACTGCTGGAAGGTGCGCTCGCGCCCGTCGGCTTCGATGATCCGGACTTCCAGGTCGCCGTTGGAGCCGCTGGGGTAGATGTCGCTGATCTCAAAGGCCCCCGGCGTCACGCTGGTGGAGTAGATCACGTAGCCATTCTGGCGCACTTCCACCGTGGCGTTGGTTTCGGCGATGCCGCGGACCACCGGGGCGTACCCGGCCTCGTTATCGGGCAGCATGCCGATGTCGGAATTGAGTTGCACGCCGCGCATGCGCACGCTGTCGAAGATCTCGCCCGGGCTGTAGAGCTCGCCCAGGGCCAGGGTGCCCTTGAGGCTGCGGATGTCCCGTTCGGCGTAGGTGCGGTTGCTGCGGAAGGTGTTGCGCATGCCCGTCCCGCCGATCAGGGAGGAGTCGTTGCGCAGCCGCCAGCCCAGCAGGTTGAAACCGTTGCGCAGGCCGATGTAGCGGTAATCGCTGGTCCGGCCGTCCTGGATGTTGCGGCTGAAGTTGGTCTGGTAGTTGCTGAACAAGGCGGTGATGCCATCGTCCCACAGCGAGGGGTCGACGTAGCCGCGGGCGTTCCTCCGGACGTAGGCCTGGGGGATGCTGATCATCAGGGCCAGCTCGGTGACCTCGAATTCCACCGAGGCGCCCTGGATGGTGGCGGCAACATCCAGCGGCGCGGCGTCCTCCAGGTTCACCGGAAGGATGTTTTCCCGCATCAGCCGGGCGACATCCACGCCCAGGGATTTCAGCAGGCCCAGCTGGATCAGGGGCCGTACGATGCCGGTCGTGGCATCGGCGGCGAAGTTGATGTCCTGGCGGGTGACCAGCTCATGGTTCAGGTAGATATCGACGCTGTAGGAGCCCGGCAGCACGCTGCTGCCCTTTTCGAAGTACTCCAGTTCGACCGCTCCGCCGCTCTGGTTCAGGAACAGCTCGTTGAATTCCGCGGCCAGGATGTCGCCCGGCATGGTCAGGCCAAGGGCCAGGAAACAGGACGACCCGGAATAGGCGGCAATCTTGAAATTGAACTTTTTCATGAAATTGGCCATGTAACTATCCCTTGAGTCGAATTCCTCCGTGCCGGCGGGAATAACTCTTTTGAAATGTGCTGATTGAGTTCTGGGGTTGATGTGAGAGCGATGAAACTTGCTACTTAGTTGGTGAATTCGCTCGTGTGCTTATCGATGCCGCCATAGTCGTTGATGCTGTCGAACTCGACTTTCCGGGAGGTGCCGGAGGTATTTCCGGGGAAGTTCTTGATACTCAGTTGGAGTGTCGATCCCGGCGCGATCATGTCCGCGTCCACGCTGTAGGGCTTGCCGGCGCTGATGAACTTCACCTGGCCGAAGGAAACGTGGAAGGCCGAGGTATTGGTCACTTCCAGGCCCTGGCCGGTCAGGCGCCATTTCAGGGCGGCGGGCGCTTCTGCGGCCGTTCCTGGCAGCCCGGCCGGGCGATAAAAGAACTTGATCCGCTGGCGCAGGGCGATCTGCAGGGTGTTCTCGGATTTCGCCTTCTGCGGGATTTCCTGGACGTTCAGGCGGAACATCGATTCCTTGTCGGTGGGCAGGCCTTGCCCGTAGTAGAGGATCCGCAGGTTCTGCTGCTTGTTGCTGCCCAAACGGCTCAGGGCGGGGGTGATGGCGAACGGGACGTCCTGTTTTCCGGCGGCGCTTTCGGCCTCGATCCAGGACTGGATCATGACGTCCTGGCTCGCCTGGTTCTTGACCAGGACCGAGGCTTCCTTGGCGGGAGCGCTGAGCACGACGCGCGTGCTGCCCAGGGTGATGCCGGCGGACGCCAGGCTGGAAACGAGCAGCAGGCAACCACCCAGCAGGATCTTGGAAGACAGTTGATAGCTCATGATGAAGTCGCCTCTGGTGCGGAGGGGGCGAACCCCCTCCGGCGCGGGTGGGTTAGCGGTAGGTCAGGGTGAAGGGCAGGGTGCCGTCGGCGGTACCCGGCTTGACGTCTTCAACCTTGCCGCTCATGACGTAGCCGGCGCGCAGGTTCATGTCGGCGGTGTAGGTGAAGTCCGGATCGGTGCCGGCCTTGACCAGTTCGGCCTCGAAGACGTCGCTCGAGTTGGCCAGGTTGATGCGGGTGCCGTCGGTCTTGTAGAGGCCGATGCCAACGCCTTTGGCGTCACCGGTGGTCTTCAGCAGGCCGGTGTTGCTGTCGAAGCCGGAGCCGGACGCCGGGTCGAACTTCAATTGGACGTGGGTCAGGCCGGTGCCGGTGCTGCCGCAATCCAGGTTCAGGTTGATGTTGGTACCGCCTGCGATGCCGTTGCCGCTGAGGGTGTCGATGGCGACCTTGCCGAGTTTGACGTCGATGATCTGGTTGCCCTTTTCACCGGTCACGCTGGTGCCGGCGCCGCCGGTGATGTTGCAGGAGGCGGCGACGATTTCGCCCTTGAAGTTGATGGTGCCGTCAGCGGCCATTGCGCCGTTGGCCAGGATGCTGGCGACAGCGGCGGCCAGCAGACTTTTCATGGAGATAGTCACGATAGAACTTCCTTTTGGCTGATTGAGGTTTTTGCGTCGTTGAACTCCTTGGGAGTTGGTTAAATTTTCAATGAAGTTGTGAAGTGTATCTATAAGTGCATTCCTACCGGGCTACGAGGTAATTCTTCCGAGCTTGTAGGGTTTTTCCTACGCAATAGGCGAAGCGCACTTTTGTTTGATCCATATCAATCAATGACGGGGATGACGGCAATCGAGTGCGTGAACTTTGAATATGTTTTTTGGGTTTTCTGAAGGACGTTTCCGACCATTCAATACGGTCGAAAGCACTAGCGAAGTTTGAGCGGCCCGATGGATCGGATGTTTGCGGCAGGAAAGCTCAACCCATCGAGTGAGCGAGTGGTCTGGGCCGTCCAGGCGGCATCGGACGGCCTTGCAGGTACATCAGGTTCGGGCGCTTGGCGTGGGTTAAGGCAACTGGCGCAGGCCGTACTCCAGGCTTGCCGCCGACAGCTCGCCCATCTGGCTGTGCCGCAGCCGGCCCTGCGGGTCGTAGAAGAGTGTGGTGGGCAGGCCGAAGGAGCCGGTGGCCTGGCTCAGGCGATTGCCGCTATCCAGCAGGACTTCCCGGGGCGCCAGGCCTTGCTCGGCCAGGTAGCGGGTCACCGCTTCGGCATGTTCGCCCTGGTTGACCAGCAGGAAGCGCACCTGTGGGCGGGCCTTCTGCGCCGCTTCCAGTACCGGCATTTCGCGGCGGCATGGCGGACACCAGGTCGCCCAGAGGTTGATAACCAGTGGCCGGCCATCCAGTTCGCGCAAATCCACCGGGCGACCTTGCAGGTCCATCAGGCTTAGCGCTGGCAGCTGCCGGCTGCGTTCCAGGGCCGAGACCACGGCCTGGCCGCCACCCCAGACACTGCAGCCCGCCAGCAGGGCGATCACCAAGGGTTGCCGCAGGGCCGGCTGGCGCCAGGCGAGCAGGGCCCCCAGCAGGGCGGCGGCGATCAGGCCGGGCCAGAACAGGAAGCCGCCATCGCGGATATCCACAAGGCCCAACGGCTCGTCCGAATACTGCTCGAAGTAGCTGGCGGCGAAGGCCACCCGCGCCGCCAGCAGGCCGCCGACCAGCATGACGAACAGTGTGCCTTCGGGATTGGTCTTGCGCTTGCGACCGGCCAGCCAGCCGGCGAATAGCGCGGCGAAGAACCCGAGGTAGAGCAGCGCATGCTGCATCGGGATGGCGAGGGGGCCGAGGTTGAAGCTGGTCATGCCGGACTCCGGGAAACGGGACGGCGAGTATCGCAAGCTGGCGTGGTAAGCGTGGGGCCAGGCTGTGGATGAATGTTTCGGGCGCTGCTCCGAGTGGGGGCCTTTCCTGTGGGGGCGAATTCATTCGCCAAGGGCAGCGCAGCTGCCCCAAAAAAAGGTTTTTCACGGATTACCGGGTAAGGACTCAGCGCACCACATGCAGGAAGTGCAGGTGCTTCTCGTACTGGTCGAGCAGGTCGCCGATCACTTCCTCGCGGCTCCAGCCCATCACGTCATAGTCCTGTCCGCCTTCGCGCAGGTAGACCTCGGCGCGGAAGTACTTGCGCGCATCGCCATTGTCGTCGCCATTTTCGCGTGTGGCGAAGCGCGGCAGGAGGAAGGCGCGCGGGCGCACCTCGTAGCTGAAGTCCACATCCGCACCGTGCCCGACATTGAGCTTGCAGCGACCCTCCTCGCCATTCAGTACCTGCACCTCGTACCCCTGCTTGCGCAGTTCATCGGCCACCTCCTCGCAGGCGGGCTGCACCACTTCGCTGATGAAGCGGGTGACGTGGCTGCGCCGGGGGAACATCAGGATATTGCGCAGGCGCCGCTGCCAGCCGCCGTGCTGGCGCTGGGCCGGACGCGAGAGGTTGAGCGACTGGTAGCGAATACCGCGCTTGGTGGCATCCAGGCGCAGCGCCTTGAGCAGCCCCCAGGTAGCGGCCAGCAGCACCGCGGCGAAGGGCAGGGCGCTGGCGATGGTGGCGGCCTGCAGGGCCTTGAGGCCGTCGGCCAGCAGCAGGGCCATGGCGACCACCCCTACCAGGATCGACCAGAACAGGCGTTGCCACAGAGGCGTCTCGTCGCGTCCGCCGGAGGCCAGCATGTCCAGCACCAGGGCGCCGGAGTCGGCCGAGGTGACGAAGAACACTACGACCATGGCCACCGCCACCAGGGACAGGAAGTAGGCGAAGGGGAAGTGCTCGAAGAAGGCGAACAAGGCCATCGAGCTGTCCTGCCGGACCGTGTCCACCAGGTCGGTGAGACCCTGGTGCAGCACCATGTGGATGGCCGTGTCGCCGAACACCGTCATCCACAAAAGGGTGAAGCCGGCGGGGACGAAGAGGACGCCGCAGACGAACTCGCGGATGGTGCGGCCACGGGAGATGCGGGCGAAGAACAGGCCGACGAAGGGCGACCAGGACAGCCACCAGCCCCAATAGAGGATGGTCCAGCCGCCGATCCAGTCGGTGGGTTCGTAGGCATAGAGGTTGAAGGTCTTGCTGACGATGTCCGAGAGGTAGCCGCCGGTGTTCTGCACGAAGGTCTGCAGCAGGAAGACGGTGGGGCCCAGGACCAGCACCACCAGCATCAGGATCACCGCCAGGGCGAGGTTGAGCTCGGATAGGACGCGGATGCCCTTGTTCAGGCCACTGGCCGCCGACAGCGTGGCCAGGCCGCAGGTAAGGGCGATCAGGCCGAGCTGCACCGGGGTGCTGACCGGCAGGCCGAACAAGTGGTTGAGGCCGCCGTTGATCTGCAGCACGCCGTACCCCAGGGAGGTGGCGATGCCGAACACGGTCCCGAGGATCGCGAAGATATCCACAGCATGGCCGATGGGGCCGTAGATACGTTCGCCGATCAGCGGATACAGCGCCGAGCGCAGGGTGAGCGGCAGGTCGTGGCGGTAGCAGAAGTACGCCAGGATCAACGCGACGATGGCGTAGATCGACCAGGCGTGCAGGCCCCAGTGGAAGAAGGTGAGCTTCATCGCCTCCTTGGCCGCGGCCACGGTGTTGGGGTCGCCCACAGGCGGATTGGCGTAGTGCATCAGGGGTTCGGCGACACCGAAGAACATCAGGCCGATGCCCATGCCGGCGGCGAACAGCATGGCGAACCAGGTGCCGTGGGTGTAGTCGGGCTCGCTATGGTCGGGGCCGAGCTTGATATCGCCGAAACGGCTGACCGCCAGGAAGACCACGGTGATGAGGATCAGCGCCACGCTGAGGACGTAGAACCAGCTGGCGTTGAGCAGGATCCAGGCTTGGATCTGGCCGAACAGGGCCTGGGCCTGGTCGCGGGCCAGGGTGCTGTAGAGCACCAAGGCGATGATGAGTATTGCGGAGCCGAAAAAGACCGGCGGGTTGAGGGTGGATTGCGAAGACTTATTTGCCTCCATCGAGCTAGCTCTCCTTGTTATCGGATGGCCGCCACAGGCGGAAGGCGCAGCATCCTAGCACAGTCGATAGAGTCAACCTTTGAGTAGGAAATTTCCGATAGTTTTTGTTGTGATTTTTCCCCTTGGCGTGGCGGCGTATGAGTGCTGGTCTTTGTAGACCGGATGAATCCGGGAGCGCCGGCGGGACTGTCCCCGGATTTCATCCGGGTCAGAACGGTAGGTTGGGCTGAGGCACAAAGCCCAACGAGCGGGGCTTACCTAGGCACTGACCCAGCGCTGGCGCATCCAGTCGTAGGGTGGACCACGCTTTCCCGGTCCACCATTCGAGGCCCGGCATAACATCGCTGGTGGATGTAAAAAGCGACATCCACCCTACCTGGCTGATAGCTTTTGTAGTAGTTGTCCTGCTCAGGCCTGGAACTCCGGACGGTACTGCAAGGCTTCGGCCAGATGCGCCCGGCCGATCTCGCCGGTCTGCTCCAGGTCGGCCAGGGTACGGGCGACCTTGAGGATGCGGTGGGCCGCGCGCAGCGACAGGTTGAGGCGCTCGCAGGCGCCCTCCAGCCACTCGCGGTCGGGCTTGGCGAGGCGACAGTGATGACGCAGGCCGTTGAGGTCGAGGAAGGCATTGGCGCAGCCCTGGCGCCGGAGCTGCACCCGGCGCGCGCGGGCTACCTCACCGGCGGCTTCGAGGCTGCCAGGGCCGCTCTGGGCGGTGGGGGCCAGGGCGGTGGCCTCGCGAGCGACGGTCAGGTGCAGGTCGATGCGGTCGAGCAGCGGGCCGGACAGTTTGGCGCGGTAGCGCTGGATCTGGTCAGGCGTGCAGCGGCAGCGTCCGCCGGGGTCGCCGAGATATCCACAGGGGCAGGGATTCATTGCCGCCACCAGCTGGAAGCGGGCGGGGAAGCGTACCTTGTCGTTGGCGCGGGCGATGACGATCTCGCCGCTTTCCAGGGGTTCGCGCAGCACCTCCAGCACTTTCCTGTCGAATTCCGGCAGTTCATCGAGGAAGAGCACGCCCTGGTGCGCCAGGGTGATCTCGCCAGGTTTCGGCCGGCTGCCGCCACCCACCAGCGCCGCGCCGGAAGCACTGTGGTGGGGGTGGCGAAAGGGGCGCTGCGGCCAGACTTGCAACGGGGCATGGCTGGCCACTGAGTGAATGGCGGCCACTTCCAGCGCCTCATCGTCTTCCAGGGGCGGCAGCAGCCCGGGAAGCCGGCTGGCGAGCAGGGTCTTGCCGGTCCCAGGGGGCCCGCAAAAAAGCAGGTTGTGGGAACCCGCCGCGGCTACCAACAGGGCGCGCTTGGCGGCGGCCTGGCCCTGGACCTCGGCGAGGTCGGGGTAGGGCGGTCGTTCCTGCAGCAGGCCCCGGGACTGGTAGGGCGCCAGCGGTGTGTGGCCGGCGAAGTGGGCGGTCAGTTCCAGCAGGTGACCGGCTGCCAGGACCGTCAGGCCGGTGGCCAGGCTGGCTTCCTCGGCATTCTCCCTGGGCACCACCAGGGTGCGTCCGGCGGCCCGCGCCGCCAGCGCGGCGGGCAGGACGCCCTGCACCGGGCGCAGGGTGCCGGAGAGGGCCAGCTCGCCCAGGCACTCCACCTGCTCCAGGGGCTCGGTCGGCAACTGGCCGCTGGCGGCGAGCACGCCGAGGGCGATGGCCAGGTCGAAGCGGCCGCCATCCTTCGGCAGGTCGGCCGGGGCCAGGTTGAGCGTGATGCGGCGGGGTGGGAAATCGAAGCCGCTGTTCTGGATGGCGCTGCGGACGCGGTCCTTGCTCTCTTTCACCGCGGTTTCCGGCAGGCCCACCAGGGCCAGGGACGGCAAGCCGTTGGCGAGGTGCGCTTCGACGGTCACGGCAGGGGCTTCGACGCCGACCTGCGCGCGGCTGTGGACGATGGCCAGGGACATTGATCACTCCTTGATCGGTCCGCCGGCCGGACCGGGATCACTCGGCCGGCGGCGGGTTCAGCTTGGCTTCCAGTTCCGCGACCTTGGCCTCCAGGGCTTCCAGGCGTGCGCGGGTGCGGGCGAGTACCACCATCTGGCTGTCGAACTCGTCACGGCTGACCAGGTCGAGTTTGCCGAAAGCGCTCTGCAGCAGGACCTTGAACTGGGCCTCGACCTCTGCACGGGGCAGCGGGCTTTCGCCGCTGAACAGGCGCGAGGCGTGGGAAGCGAGGGTGTCGAGCAGGGCTTTGGGCGGCAGCATGGTGGGTTTCCGTAGGTGAATGGGCGGGAGTCTACCACGGGGGGGCGTGCCCGGACCGGCGATGGGCGGTGCACACTTTTTGAGCAATGGCATGGGGCGCTGCGCACCCCTTTGGTGCGATATGCGCCGCGATCCAGCGAGGTTCGGCCGGCACTAAGCCAGTATCTGCTTGAAAAAAGGCACTTTCCGCAGAGCTGGCAAGAATTCTGCTTGGTGCAGGGCGACGCATGCACCGATGCAGTTCCGGTGCACCGGGCGAGGCGGGGGAGTGTTTCGCCAGAAGCGGTTGGTTTTTTTGTTGGAGTGCCGAGCCAGGGCGGTCCGACGCGTTACAAAGCCAGACACTGCGCTTAGACTTGAGCCGGGTTCGTTTTTCCTGGGGCAAGTCAACCAAACACGGGAGAAGTTTCATGAAGCTAGTCACCGCCATCATCAAGCCTTTCAAGCTCGACGACGTGCGTGAGTCGTTGTCGGAGATCGGCGTGCAGGGCATCACTGTCACCGAGGTCAAGGGCTTCGGGCGGCAGAAGGGCCACACCGAGCTGTACCGTGGCGCCGAGTACGTCGTCGATTTCCTGCCGAAGGTGAAGATCGACGTGGCCATCGCCGACGACCAGCTGGATCGCGTGATCGAAGCCATCACCAAGGCTGCCAATACCGGCAAGATCGGTGACGGGAAGATCTTCGTAGTCAATCTGGAACAGGCCATCCGTATCCGTACCGGCGAAACCGGCACAGACGCGATCTAAGCCTCCGAACCCCAACGCCCCAGGAGAAAACAACATGACTCTGCGTAAGATCGCAGGGCTAGGAGCCCTTTTGTCCCTCGTTTGTCCCGGCCTGGCCATGGCCGCCGACGAGGTTGTGCTGAACAGCGGCGACACGGCATGGATGATCGTCGCCACTGCACTGGTGCTGTTCATGACGATTCCCGGCCTTGCGCTGTTCTACGGCGGCATGGTGCGGTCCAAGAACGTGCTTTCGGTGATGATGCAGTGCTTCGCCATCACCGGCCTGATCAGCATCCTGTGGGTGGTCTACGGCTACAGCCTGACCTTCGACACCACCGGCATGGAACAGGGCGTGATCAACTTCAACTCCTTCGTGGGCGGCCTGTCCAAGGCTTTCCTCAGCGGCCTGAACACCAGCAGCCTGGTGTATGCGGTGCCTGAGAGCGTGTTCATCACCTTCCAGATGACCTTCGCCATCATCACCCCGGCCCTGATCGTCGGCGCCTTCGCCGAACGCATGAAATTCTCCGCCATGCTGATCTTCATGGGCGTCTGGTTCACCCTGGTCTATGCCCCGATCGCCCACATGGTGTGGAGTGGCAACGGCGGCCTGATGTGGGACTGGGGCGTGCTGGACTTCGCCGGCGGCACCGTCGTGCACATCAACGCCGGTGTGGCTGGCCTGGTGGCTTGCCTGGTGCTGGGCAAGCGCAAGGGCTACCCGCACACCCCGATGGCCCCGCACAACCTCGGCTACACCCTGCTCGGCGCCGCCATGCTCTGGATCGGCTGGTTCGGCTTCAACGCCGGCTCCGCGGTAGCCGCCAACGGCACCGCCGGCATGGCCATGCTGGTCACCCAGATCGCCACTGCCGCCGCGGCCATGGGCTGGATGTTCGCCGAGTGGCTGACCCACGGTAAGCCGAGCGCCCTGGGTATCGCCTCCGGGGTGGTCGCCGGCCTGGTCGCCATCACCCCGGCCGCCGGTACCGTCGGCCCGATGGGCGCCCTGGTCATCGGCCTGGTGGCCGGCGTGCTCTGCTACTTCTGCGCCACCAGCCTCAAGCGCAAGGTGGGCTACGACGACTCCCTGGACGCCTTCGGCGTGCATGGCGTCGGCGGCATCATCGGCGCCCTGCTGACCGGCGTATTCGCGGCTCCGGCCCTGGGTGGCTTCGGCACCGTCGAAGACATCGGCGCCCAGCTGCTGACCCAGTTCGAAGGCGTGGCCTTCACCGTGGTCTACACCGGCATCGTCACCTTCGTGATCCTCAAGGTGCTGGACGTGGTCATGGGCCTGCGGGTCAACGAAGAGGAAGAGACCGTCGGCCTCGACCTGGCCCAGCACAACGAGCGCGGCTACAACCTCTGATCCAGGTGATTTCCCCGTCCGGCGGAAGCCGGCGGGGTGGTCGGGAAGAAAGCCGAAAGGGCGCCGCAAGGCGCCCTTTGCTTTTTCAGCGGCCGCGCTAGAATGCCGGCCGTAAGAGCCGAGACAGGTATTTGCGGATGTGGTGGCAGACCCTGATCACCTTGCGCCCGAGACCGCGTGGCTTCCACCTGGTCACCGAGGAAATCCTGGCGGCATTGCCGGAACTGCGGCGCTGTCGTGTCGGTCTGTTGCACCTCTGGCTGCAGCACACCTCGGCTTCCCTGACGGTCAACGAGAATGCCGATCCCGCGGTGCGACGGGATTTCGAGCGGTTCTTCAATCGGCTGGTGCCCCAGGGTGAAAGCGGCTATGAACATGATCATGAAGGGCCGGACGATCTGCCCGCGCACTTCAAGGGCAGCCTGCTCGGCTGTCAGCTGAGTCTGCCGGTCCGGGACGGGCAGCTGGCACTGGGCACCTGGCAGGGTGTCTACCTGGGCGAGCACCGCGACCAGGGCGGTGCGCGCAGGATTCTAGCGACCTTGCACGGCGAGGGGCGCTGAAATTTTTCCGGCGGCGTTAGAAAGCTGGCGCAGCTGGGCTATAACTAACCTGCTTTGGCAAGGCATGAGGTAGAACATGAGCGACGAAGAACTGGAACAAGACGAGCTGGAAGCGGCCGACGAGGAAGACGGCGAAGAGCTGGCTGCAGCCGATGATGGCGATAGCGACGACGACGGCGAAGCCGCTGCCCCCTCCGGGAAGGGCAAGGCCAAGGCCGCGGTCGACGTCGAAGAAATGCCCAGCATCGAAGCCAAGCAGAAAGAACGTGACGCCCTGGCCAAGGCAATGGAAGAGTTCCTGGCCCGTGGTGGCAAGGTGCAGGAGGTCGAACCTAATGTGGTAGCCGACCCGCCGAAGAAGCCGGACAGCAAGTACGGCAGCCGCCCCATCTGAGGTCGGCATCCGTCTAGAGAGCCCGCTACTGGCGGGCTTTTTCATGGGCGATGGAATGTGAGGGAGAGGTTGGGGGGGGCTCTTTCTGGTGTGGGGGCGATTTCAATCGCCAAGGGCGGCGAAGCAGCCCCATGACGTCCCGCTGGCAGGCCTACGGCCTGCTTGGCGAATGAATTCGCCCCTACAGGATTCCGGTGGGCCTGGACGTGTGATGGCCGACGCTCAATGCCACCTGGCCCAGCGCGCCAGCACCTCGGGCAGTTCCCGCAGGCTGGTGATCTCGGCGTCCGGCAATTGGTCGCCGCTCCATTCCTTGCCCAGCGGATTGAACCAGATGGCGCGCAGGCCGGCGCGGCGGGCGCCTTCGATGTCGTCGGCCGGGTGGTCGCCGATGTGCACGGCTTCCCCGGGGGCGACTCCGCCACGCTTGAGGGCCTCGAGGAAGGGCATGGGGTCCGGCTTGCCGATGCCCAGCTCCTCGGCGCAGAGGGCGAACTTGAAGTAGTCGGCCAGGCCCAGGCGGCGCACGTCGGCGTTGCCATTGGTGATCACGCCCAGGCTGTAGCGGTTGGCCAGGCGTTCCAGGGTGGGCACGGTGTCGGGATAGAAGGTGATGCGGTGACGCGCCTGGAGCATGGCCTGGAAGGCGCCTTCGGCCAGGTCCATGGCGTCTTCGCTGCTGTAGCCGACGCCTTCCAGTGCCCGACGCAGGGTGCGCCGGCGCAATTCGCTGAGGCGGTGCTTGAGGCTGGGCTCGGCGGCCAGGACCTCGGCGCGAATCGCCCAGAGGTGTTCCACCGGCAGGGCACCGAGCACCGGTGTGTGTTCCATCAGCCAGTCGCGCATGGCCGTTTCGGCGCCTTCGATCACCGGGCGGTTGTCCCAGAGGGTGTCGTCCAGGTCGAAGGTGATCAGCTGGATGCTCATTCGTCCGCTCCGCGTCGCTTGGCTCTTGGGTGGGCCTTGTCATAGACCGAGGCCAGGTGCTGGAAATCCAGATGGGTGTAGATCTGGGTAGTGGTGATGTCGGCGTGGCCGAGCAACTCCTGCACCGCCCGCAGGTCCTGTGACGATTCCAGCATATGGCTGGCGAAGGAATGCCGCAGCATGTGCGGATGCAAATGCTGGCCCAGTTCACGAACCCCGGCCTGGCGCACGCGCAGCTGGATGGCACGTGGCGTCAGGCGGCGGCCCTGCTGGCTGACGAACACGGCCGGTTCGCCCGGTCGGCTCGCGGCGCGCAGCGGCAGCCACTCTTCCAGCGCCTCGCGCGCCTTGCTTCCCACCGGCAGCTCACGGGTCTTGTTGCCCTTGCCGCGCACCCGCACCAGGCCGGCGGCGAGGTCGAGGCCGTCGAGATCGAGGCCCACCAGCTCGGACAAGCGCAGGCCGGACGAGTAGAAAAGCTCCAGCATGGCCTGATCGCGGCGAGCGATGAAGTCGTCTTCCACGGCGCCGTCCAGCAATTGCTGGGCGCGGTCGGCGTCCAGCGCGCGAGGCAGGCGGCGGGCGCCCTTGGGCGCGGCGAGACCACTGGCCGGGTCGTGGCGGCAGCGGCCTTCGCGGATCAGGTACTGGTAGAGGCCGCGCACCGCCGACAGCAGGCGGGCCAGGCTGCGGCTGGACAGGCCGTCCTGGTGCAGCCTCGCGATGAAGCCGCGCAGGCTGCGCACGTCCAGGTCGCTCCAGTCGGCGATGGCGTATTTCTCGCAGAGCGCGCGCACCTTGAGCAGGTCCCGGTGATAGCCGTCCAGGGTATGCGCCGAGACCTGGCGTTCGCTGCGCAGGTGGTTCAGGTAGGCATCCAGGTCGGCTTGCATGGGACTTCCTTGGGCTGCGCGGCGGGTTATCTCACCGAGCGCAGCGGAGTGGCGAAGCGCGGCAGGACACGGGCCAGGACTTCGGCGATGTAGCCGAGGAACAGCGTGCCCAGGGAGCTCTTGTAGTGCTGCGGGTCCGGACTGCCGATGGCCAGCACGCCGTGCAACCCCTGGTGGGTCAGGCTGACCACGGCGGCCGAGCCGACCTGGTCGCGCTCCTCGATGCCGAAGAGGAATTCCAGTTCATGGCTGCGCAGCACGCCGCAGATGGTCTTGCCGCCGGCCAGCAGGCCGCCGATGCTCTGGTGCGCCTCGGCGGTGCTGACGCTGCGGCCCACCGGCAGACTGTTCTCGCTGAACAGGATGAGGCTGACGAAGGGCACCTGGAATTCATGGCGCAGGCTGTCCTCCACCGCGCCCACCACTTCCTCCAGGCTGGAGGCGTCGAGCAGGTCGAGCACCAGGCGGCGGGTCTTGTCGAACAGCCGGTCGTTCTCGCGAGCCACGTCCATCAATTGCGACAGGCGATGGCGCATCTCGATGTTGCGCTCGCGCAGCAGCTTGATCTGGCGTTCCACCAGGGAAACGGCATCACCCGGTTGGTGCGGGATGCGCATTTCCGGAATCAGCTCATCGTGATGGACGAAGAACTCCGGATGGTGGCGCAGGTAGGCGGCCACCGTTTCGGCATCGAGGTGCTGCGGCTGATCCTGGTGCTGGTCGGTCATAGGCGAACATGTCCTTCGAATACGCGGACGGCGGGTCCGGTCATCATAACGGGGGTCCCGGGGCCGGCCCACTCGATGGACAGTCGGCCGCCCGGCAGTTCGAGCTGTACCGGGGAGTCCATCCAGCCCTGGCGGATCGCCGCCACCGCGGCGGCACAGGCGCCGGTGCCGCAGGCCTGGGTTTCCCCGGCGCCACGTTCCCAGACGCGCAGTTTCGCCTGCTTGCGGTCGATGATCTGCAGGAAGCCGACGTTGACCCGCTGCGGGAAGCGCGGATGGTGTTCCAGCTTCGGCCCCAGGCTGTGCACCGGCGCGGTGGCGACGTCGTCCACCCGCAGCACCGCGTGGGGGTTGCCCATGGAGACGGCCGCGAGCTCGACGACCTGGCCGTCCACCTCGACCGGGTAGCTGAGGGCTTCGGCGTCGGCGACGAAGGGAATCTGCTGCGGGACCAGGCGTGGCGGGCCCATGTCCACGGTGACCTGGCCGTCCGGCCGGACATCCAGTTCGATGATGCCGCCCTTGGTTTCGACGCGGATGCGCTTCTTCACCGTCAGGCGCTTGTCGAGGACGAAGCGGGCGAAGCAGCGGGCACCGTTGCCGCACTGCTCCACTTCCGAACCGTCGGAATTGAAGATGCGGTAACGGAAGTCGACGTCCGGATTGGTCGGCGCTTCGACGATCAGCAACTGGTCGAAGCCGATCCCGGTATGGCGATCGCCCCATTGCTTGGCGTGCTTGGGCTGGATATGGGCGTGCTGGCTGACCAGGTCGAGGACCATGAAGTCGTTGCCGAGGCCGTGCATCTTGGTGAAGCGCAATAGCATGGCTGCGCCCTCACTGCGGCAGCAGGCTTTCGCCGGCGTAAAGGTCTTCGATCGTTTCGCGGCGGCGGACCTCGAAGGCCTGCTCACCATCCACCAGTACCTCGGCGGCACGGCCGCGGGTGTTGTAGTTGGAACTCATCACGAAACCGTAGGCGCCGGCGGAGCGAATCGCCAGCAGATCGCCCTCGGACAGCACCAGATTGCGATCACGGGCGAGGAAGTCGCCGGTTTCGCAGATCGGGCCGACCAGGTCGTAGGTGCGCTCGTCGCCGGCATGGGGCTGCACCGGCACCACATCCATCCAGGCGTCGTAGAGCGCCGGGCGGATCAGATCGTTCATGGCCGCATCGATCACGGCGAAATCCTTGTGTTCAGTGTGCTTGAGGTATTCCACCTGGGTCAGCAGGACGCCGGCGTTGGCGACGATGGAGCGGCCTGGCTCGAACAGCAGTTCCAGGTTGCGGCCCTGCAGGCGCTGGCGCACGGCCTGGATGTACTCGCCGGGCAGCGGCGGCTGTTCGTCGCGGTAGCGCACGCCGAGGCCGCCACCGAGGTCCAGGTGGCGGATGGCGATGCCGCGCGCGCTCAGGCGGTCGATCAGTGCCAGCAGGCGGTCGAGGGCATCGAGGAAAGGTTCCAGGCTGGTGAGCTGCGAGCCGATGTGGCAATCGACGCCGATCACCTCGAGGTTCGGCAGGCTGGCGGCCTGGGCATAGACGGCTTCCGCTTCTTCGATAGCGATACCGAACTTGTTTTCCTTCAGGCCCGTGGAGATATAGGGGTGGGTACCGGCATCCACGTCCGGGTTCACCCGCAGGGAAACCGGGGCCTTCACTTCCATGGCGGCGGCCACGTTCTGCAAGCGTTCCAGTTCGTTGCGCGACTCGACGTTGAAGCAATGCACACCGGCTTCCAGCGCGCGGCGCATGTCGTCGCGGGTCTTGCCGACGCCGGAGAAAACGATGCGGCCAGGCGCGCCACCGGCAGCCAGGACCCGTTCCAATTCACCGCTGGAAACGATGTCGAAGCCCGCACCGAGGCGCGCCAGCAGGTTCAGCACGCCGAGGTTGGAGTTGGCCTTGACCGCGTAGCAGACCATGCCCGGGCCGGCCAGGGCGTCGGCATAGGCCCGGTAAGCGGCTTCGATGGCGGCTCGGGAATAGACGTAGGTGGGCGTGCCGAAGCGGGCGGCGATATCGGACAGCGCTACGCCTTCCGCGAACAGCTCCCCGTCGCGGTAAGTGAAAGCGTCCATGGCTGTTCCCCCGATCAGCGGATGTACACGTCTTTCTGGTGCTCTTTCGCCGCTTTCTCGTCGTCGGGCATGTAAAGCGGGCCTTTCTGGCCACAGCCGGCCAGCAGACAGGCGACGGCGAGCAGGGCGACGAAGGGGGCGTGGAGTCGCTTCATGACGGAGTCCTTGCAGAAAACGTGAATTGTTCCGGAGTATACCGACCCCCCGACGCCTTGCCTATTCGCCGGAGTTCCCGCCCGGCGTGGCCTGCGGGCCTCTGCGGGGCTAGCATTGACGGCTGAAAAAGGAGATCCCATGGATAGCGCCGCGGCCGATGTCGGCTCGGTCTCGGTCACCTGTCTACCCGGGTTATCCTTCAGCCAACTGGACCGGACAGCGCCTCGGCGAGTACCGTCGCCCCCCACACTCCATGCCCTGAGGTAGAACCCGATGACTTTGAGCGAAGCCCAATTCCACGACCTGGTCGATGCCGCCCAGGCACTGGTGGAGGACGCATTCGACGATAGCGACCTGGACTTGGATCTGGAAAACACCGGTGGCGTGCTCACCGTGCGCTTCGAAAACGGCAGCCAGGTGATCCTCAGCCGCCAGGAACCGTTGCGCCAGCTCTGGGTGGCGGCGCGCTCGGGGGGCTTCCACTTCGATTACGACCCGGCCAGCGGCCGCTGGATCTGCGACAGCAGTGACGAGCCCCTGGGTGAGCTGCTCAGCCGCGTGACCCGCGAACAGGTGGGCGAAGACCTTGAGTTCGACGAGCTCTGACAGCGCGCCCACGGCCCGCCATCCGTCGCCCTGCGTGCGCCGCTGCTGCCTGGACGATGCCGATGTCTGTGTCGGCTGCGGCCGGACCCTCACGGAAATCTGCGAGTGGAGCCAGGCCAACGACACGCGCCGCCGCGAAATCTGCGCCGCCGCCCTTCTGCGGCGGCGCCCTTCTGCGGCGGCGCCCGACGCCCGGCTGACCGGGCGGTCTTGCCAATCGCCGCCGGGCTGACGTACTGTCGGGCTTCCGGATGAGTTGTCCGGAGAGACAGATTCAGAAACCCCGCCTTCGGGCGGGGTTTCGCTTTTTTCGCAACTTGCACAAGGAGTCGCGCGTTCGCCATGAACACCCAGCCGCCCATCACCATCACCCGTCTCGACCTGCAACGCCTGGAGCGCCTGCTCGACAGCCTGGAGGAGTTCGGCCCCGCCGCCGAGGCGCTGGAGCGCGAGCTGGCTCGCGCCCAGGTGGTTGGTCATGAGGAAGTTCCGCCGGGCGTGGTGACCATGAATTCCCGCGTGCATTGCCGGGAGGAAGGCAGTGGCAAGGACTACCACCTGACGCTGGTCTACCCGGAGGACGCGGGTGGCGAGGGCAAGGTGTCCATCCTCGCTCCGGTGGGCAGCGCGCTGCTCGGCCTGTCCGTCGGCCAGCATATCGACTGGCCGGTTCCCGGCGGCAAGACCCTCAAGCTGACCCTGCTGAACGTCGAGTACCAGCCCGAAGCGGCCGGCGAATACGCCCGCTGATCCGCACGACCTTGTAGGGGCGATTTCAATCGCCAAGCGGACCGCAGGTTCGCCCTTCGAAATTTGCATGGGGCGGCTACGCCACCCTTGGCGAATGAATTCGCCCCTACAGGACAGAGGCCGGCGGTTCAGCTCTGTAGGATGGGCTGTCCGAATCAGCGGATTGTAAGCGCTTTCAATCGCGAATGAATTCGCTACTACAGAGCTGACTCAGGCGTCGCGCAATGCCCGGTTCAGCCGTTCTTCCAGTTCGACCTTGTAGCGCAGGTAGTGGACCGTCTGTGCCTGGCCCTTGCCCGGGACCCGCGACAGGTCCAGGTCGGTGATGTAGCAGGGATAGCGCTCCGGCACGCGGCGCTGCGCGAGGATGTGCCGGGCCACGGCGGCGAACAGGCCGGCACCGTATTCCAGCTCGGAGAATTCCCGGTGGTTGCAGTAGAGGGTGGCGTGGACCTGGCCCTGTTCGCCGGGCTCGACGATCGCCTGCACGTCATAGAAAGGGTGGCTCACTGCCGCCGTGGGGGCCGCGCGGCGCTCCAGCTGGCGGCCCTGGCGCACCACCTCGTAGTAGAGGATTTCCGCTGCCGGCGGTACCTGCGGGCTGTCCAGTGGCAACAGGGCGTTGCGCCGGTAGAGCAGTGACTGCAGGAAGCGGTGCAATGGCGTCAGCAGGCTCTGCTCGTCATGAAAGGGCAGGCGTTGGCGCCACAGTGCGTTGTGCTCGTCCAGCAGGCTGATCTCGGCGCTGTCGCCATCCTGGCGATAGAACACTTGAATGCAGTCGGGCCGGCCCAGCGGCAGGATCAGCGCCAGGTCCTGGTCCTGCAGGGCGTGACGGTCCAGTTGCAGCGGGCTGTAGCCCGGCAGGTCACGGCCCAGATGCTCCACCAGTGCCGGCAGGTCCGCCAGGCTGGCGTGGCTGACCTGGCCCGGTTCCAGTTGCAGCACGTGGAAGCGCTGGCGCACCTGCAGCAGGAAGCGCGATACGCCTGTGGCGCCGAGCATCTTGCGGGCATCGCCGAACAGCTCCTCCACCCGCTGGCCGATGGCCTGGGCGCGATTGCGGCAGAAGCAGCGCACCCGCAGTTCCGGCTGGGCGCCGTCGGCGGGCAGGCTGTTGAGGTAGTCGCGCAGGCAGGAGAGCAGGGCGTCGGGACCTTCATAGCGCCGCACCAGCATCTCGTTCCAACTGTTGAGGGTCACCTGGTCGATGGTCTGCACCAGGTTCTCGCGCACCCCGGAAAAACCCAGTGCATCCGTACGTTCGCTGATCAGGTGCAGATTTTTCTGGCTGTGCTGCTTCAGCGGGTCGATGCCGACGTTCACCAGCAGCAGCACCTCGGCCGGTACGCCGGCCCGCAACAGCGCGTTCTCGTCCACCTGGCCGAGGGGCTGGGGGAAGGCCTGCTGCAGGCTCGCCAACAGGTTGGAGAGTTCCGCTTCGGTGAGGTCGCTGGCGCCGGGGTGCAGGGAGATCCGGGTGCCGACGTCGATCACGCCATTGCGGTGGCACCAGGCAAGCAGGGCGAGCAGTTCGCGGCTGCGCTTGAGCGGGGCGAAGTCCTGCCATTCCTGCACGTTCAGGCTGCCGGAGAACAGCGCCCACTGGGTCTCGCCCTCGGCTTCCGGGCTGGGGCACTGCACCAGGGTCAGGGTGTCTTCGGCGATGTCCGGGGCGATGCCGGGATTGATGAATTCCACCTTGCCCGCCTTGCGCTCGAAGGCGGCATAGAGGCGTCGGCCGAGCACGCCCAGGTCACGCCTGCTGAGGGTACCTGTGGCCTGTTCGCTGCGGGCGAACTGGGAGAGGAAGCGGTAACTGTAGGTCAGCTCATTGACCAGGGCACGACGCTCGGCGAGCACCTGGCGCACCTTCCACTGGCTGCGGCTGTCGAGCATCGCCAACTGGCGGTGCGGCCAGCGCCACTCCGCGGTCAGGCGCTCCAGCAAGAGGCGCTGCCAGCTCTTGCTGCGGCTGCGTGGCGGCCTGCTGAGCTTCTTGTTCACCTTCAGGTAGAGGCAGCGGCGGATCAGCTCGAGGCGCTCGGATTCACCGCGCTCGCGCAGGTATTCCTCCAGGCGCCGGTAGACCACCATGTAGGGGTCCAGCTCATCGAGGTCGAGGCGGTTGGCGTAGACCGCTTCCTTGAAACGCAGGGACAGGCAGGCCACCTGCGGATGCTCGCTGGCGTAGACCTCGGTGAGCAGCAACTTGAGCACCGATTTGTAGGGTGACTCGATGCCCTTGTAGAGCTGCCACATGCTGGCGCCGATGAATTCGCCGGGCGGAATGTGGGCCAGGTGGCCGAGGTCGAGCACTTCCTCGGCGCGGATGAATCGCTTGGTCAGCAGGGTGCGGGTGTACTCGGCGTAGCGCGCTTCCTCGTACACCGGCACCAGCCACCAGAGCGGCGTACGCCCGGCGAGCCAGATCGCGGTGCGGTAGAACTCGTCCAGCAGCAGGTAGTGCTGGGTCGTGCCGCAGTCGTCCGAAGTCAGCCGCGCCTCGCGGTCGCCCCGGGTGAAGCGGACCGGGTCGATCAGGAAGAAGTGCGCCTCGGCCCCCTGGTTGGCCGCCCATTCCTCCAGGGCGCTGCACTTGCGCTGCAGTTCGGCGATCGCGCCGGCATCCAGTTCCGCCGCATGGCAGACCCAGATGTCCATGTCGCTCTGCTCGGCCTGGGCAATGGTGCCCAGGCTGCCCATCAGGAACAGGCCGTGGATGGGGGCGGGTTGCGGGCCACGGCGTGGCTTGTAGGCGAAGGAGCGGGTCAGACGCTGGGCTTCGGCCAGCAACTCGTCGTCGGGTTCAAAGGCGGCGACCCCGGCCGGCGCGGTAGCGGAAACGTAGCCGGGCAGCAGCGGGTGATTGACGTGGAACAGCAGCGGCAACAGCTTCAGGACCAGTTGTTGGCGCGTGGACAACGCCTGCATGGCGCGGCTCAGCCGGCCGTCATTGACCTTGAGGAAGCGGGCGCGCAGCTGCGCGAGGACCTTGCGGTCGATGCCGTCGTCGATATCCGGGCGGATTTCCTGGGTGCGCGTCATGCTCTGTACTTGTCCCGATGCTGGCGGCCCGGCCGGCAGCCTTGACTGCCGGCAGGCCTCCGCATTGTATCGCCCGCGATGTTACCGACTTGAGCGGCGCGTGGTGCGTCAGGCGTGTTCGGGCAGGAGTATGGTGCGCAGGGCCTGGACGTGTTCGGCGGCATCGAGACCCAGGCTGGTCAGGTAGCCGCCGTCGGCTTGGGTGATCAGGCCCTTCTGGTGCAGCCGCATCACTGCGGCCTGGGCCCTGGGGTTGGCGCTGTTGTGGACCTTGATGCCTTCCTGGGTGTTATCCAGGTTGAACAGGGCCAGCAGTTCGAATTCGGCGATGAGTTCGGGGGTGAAGACCATAGTCGCTCCTAGTTCTTGTTGTACAGCGGAGGCCGGCGTGAGCCGGCCGGAGTCTGGAGTCTTGGGAGTGTAGGCGAGGTCAGGCCTGATCTTCCGGCAGGTCGGGTAGCGCCCGCAAGGCCCTTTCGTACCATTCGCCGTCGAAGGCGCGATCGGCTTTGAGCATGGCGTCGATTTCGTGGGCCAGCACCAGGGCCATCAGCTGGAGGATTTCCTCGCGCTCGTACCCTACCAGGGTCAGCTTGTTGAAGGTGGCGCGGGCGGCGGGAGGACTGTCGGCCTCGATCTGGTTCTCGATGGCCTGGATCAGGGTGGCTTCGGCGAAGGCCTCTTCGCCGTCATCAATGTCGTCGGTCATGGCGATTTCCTGTCATCGGCGAAGCCGGGCGGTGCATGCGGGCGCCGCCCGGTGAGCGGGTCAGCGGGCGGCGAGCAGGGCCTTGCCGCGCTGGACGGCGGCACGCACCTGGTTCGGCGCAGTGCCGCCGATGTGATCACGGGCGTTGACCGAGCCTTCCAGGGTCAGCACGGCGAAGACGTCGTCGCCGATCTGGTCGCTGAACTTGCGCAGCTCGTCCAGGCTCATCTCGGCAAGGTCCTTGCCGCTGTCCACGCCGTACTTCACTGCATGGCCGACGATTTCGTGGCAGTCGCGGAAGGGCAGGCCCTTGCGCACCAGGTAGTCGGCCAGGTCGGTGGCGGTGGAGAAACCACGGCGGGCCGCCTCGCGCATGATCTCGCGCTTGGGCTTGATGGCCGGAACCATGTCGGCGAAGGCGCGCAGGCTGTCGCGCAGGGTGTCGGCAGCGTCGAACAGCGGTTCCTTGTCTTCCTGGTTGTCCTTGTTGTAGGCCAGCGGCTGGCCCTTCATCAGGGTCAGCAGGCCGGTCAGGGCGCCGAACACGCGGCCGGACTTGCCGCGCACCAGTTCCGGCACGTCGGGGTTCTTCTTCTGCGGCATGATCGAGGAGCCAGTGCAGAAGCGGTCGGGCAGGTCGATGAACTGGAACTGGGCGCTGGTCCAGAGCACCAGCTCTTCGGAGAAGCGCGACAGGTGCATCATCGCCAGGCTCGCGGCGGCGCAGAATTCGATGGCGAAGTCACGGTCGGACACGCCGTCCAGGGAGTTGCCGGAGACCGCCTCGAAACCGAGCAGCTGGCAGGTGACCTCACGCTGGATCGGGTAGGTGGTGCCGGCCAGGGCGGCGCTGCCCAAGGGCATGCGGTTGACCCGCTTGCGGCAGTCCACCAGGCGTTCGTGGTCGCGGCTGAGCATTTCGAACCAGGCCAGCAGATGGTGGCCGAAGGTCACCGGCTGGGCGGTCTGCAGGTGGGTGAAGCCGGGCATGATGGTGTCGGCTTCCGCCTCGGCCAGGCCCAGCAGGCCCTGCTGCAGGCGGGTGATCTCGCCGAGGATGGTGTCGATCTCGTCGCGCAGCCAGAGGCGGATATCGGTGGCCACCTGGTCGTTGCGCGAACGACCGGTGTGCAGCTTCTTGCCGGTGACGCCGATGCGGTCGGTCAGGCGCGCCTCGATGTTCATGTGCACGTCTTCCAGGTCCACACGCCAGTCGAAGCTGCCGGCCTCGATCTCGCCCTGGATCTGTTTCAGGCCGTCGATGATGGCATCGCGTTCGGTTTCGCTGAGTACACCGACCTGCGCCAGCATGGTGGCGTGGGCGATGGAGCCCATGATGTCGTGGCGGTACAGGCGCTTGTCGAAGTCAACGGACGCGGTGAAACGGGCGACGAAGGCGTCGACGGGCTCGCTGAAGCGGCCACCCCAGGACTGGTTGGTCTTGTCGGTGCTCATGGGTTCACTCGATGCGGAAGGTGAAAGAAAGCCGATGGGCCGGAAAATACCGTCGATAATACCAGTGTTGCCGGAAAAACCGGCGCGGCCTGTCCGGTCGGGGGCAGGGCGGTTTGCCGGGGCCTTCACGGAAGTGCCGTGGGATTGATGGTTCAGTACTGGCTTTTGCCCGGCGGCCCCGGCTTGTCGCCTGCCGGGCCTTTGGGGATATGTCCGGGATGCACAAGCGCCTGACCAAGAAAGCGCATTCGAAAAGCGCCAACGACGATTTCTTCCTGCCTGAGCTCTGCCTGCCGGAGGCCCTGCTCGGGCTGGTGCTGCTGGCGGAGCTCCTGGTGCTGGTGCTGGTGCTGGCCGAGCCCATGCTGCCCAGTTTCAATTGGGTGCGGTTGGCCCTGACCTCGCTCTTCGTGCAATGGATCGTCCTGCTCTCGGCGGCGCTGCTCTGCCAGCTCCGGCCGCTGCTGGCGCGCATGCGGGCGTCTCTGGCCGGTGGCCTCTGCTGCGCGCTGGTGGTCGGGCTGACCCTGGCCGGCACCGCGGTGGCCGACTACTTCGACCTCGGCGGGCCGATGCCGCGCAGCGGCGAGGTCAACCTCTACCTGCGCCATGGACTCATCAGCCTGATCATGTCGACGCTGCTGCTGCGCTATTTCTACCTGCAGAGCCAGTGGCGCAAGCAGCAGCAGGCCGAACTCAAGGCGCGTATCGAGTCCCTGCAGGCGCGCATCCGCCCACACTTTCTCTTCAACAGCCTGAACAGTATCGCCAGCCTGGTGGTGATCGATCCGGACAAGGCGGAGCAGGCGGTGCTCGACCTGTCCGACATTTTCCGTGCCAGCCTGGCCAAGCCCGGAACCCTGGTCGACTGGGGCGAGGAACTGGAGCTGGCGAAACGATATCTCTCGATCGAGCAATATCGTCTCGGAGAACGGCTACAGTTGGAGTGGCAGGTGGAAGAAGTACCGGAAGATCTGCCCATCCCCCAATTGACGCTGCAGCCCTTGCTGGAGAACGCCCTGATCCATGGCATCCAGCCGCGCATCGAAGGGGGGCTGGTACGAATCGAAGCGGATTATCGCGATGGCATGTTCCGCCTCTGCGTGAGCAACCCTTACGAAGAGGCCCAGGGGCAGTCGCCATCGCGTGGTACCCAGCAGGCTCTGCGCAATATCGACGCGCGCCTGACGGCACTTTTCGGGCCGCGGGCAAGTCTCAGCGTGGAGCGCCGTGACGGCCGCCACTTCACCTGTCTACGCTATCCTTGTGCGAGACTCACGCAGGAAGCCCGTGCGATATGAATGTCCTGATCGTCGACGATGAACCCCTTGCCCGCGAGCGCCTCAGCCGTCTGGTCGGCGACCTCGAGGGGTACCGTGTCCTGGAGCCTGCCGCCAGCAATGGCGAGGAGGCGCTCACCCTGATCGACAGCCTCAAGCCGGATGTGGTTCTGCTGGACATCCGCATGCCTGGCCTGGATGGGCTGCAAGTGGCCGCCAGGCTTTGCGAACGCGAGGCGCCGCCGGCGGTGATCTTCTGCACGGCCCATGACGAGTTCGCCCTGGAGGCCTTCCAGGTCAGCGCCGTCGGCTACCTGGTCAAGCCGGTGCGCTCCGAATCCCTGGCCGAGGCGCTGAAGAAGGCCGAGCGGCCCAACCGTGTGCAACTCGCTGCGCTGACCCGTCCGGCTGCGGTCAGCGGGAGCGGTCCCCGAAGTCACATCAGTGCCCGTACCCGGAAAGGAATCGAGCTGATTCCCCTGGACCAGGTGATCTTCTTCATCGCCGACCACAAGTACGTGACCCTGCGCCATGAACACGGCGAAGTGCTGCTGGACGAACCGCTGAAGGCGCTGGAAGACGAGTTCGGCGACCGTTTCGTGCGCATCCACCGCAACGCCCTGGTGGCCCGCGAGCGGATCGAGCGCCTGCAGCGAACCCCGCTCGGGCACTTCCAGCTGTACCTCAAGGGCATGAACGGCGAGGCGCTGACGGTCAGCCGCCGCCATGTCGCCGGCGTTCGCAAACTGATGAACAACCTGTAGCGGGCTGCCGCCAGTCGGCCCGTTTCCTATCGACTGCGTTTATTCGCAAGCCGGTGTCGTTCCGCGACATCCGCTCGCGCCCTGGCCGCTCGCGGGCCTGTTATGATTCCGGACATAACCGTTTCCGGAAGTGATCATGTCCCGCGAGATCCGCATTGCCACCCGCAAGAGTGCCCTGGCCCTGTGGCAGGCCGAATATGTCAAAGCCCGTCTGGAAGAAGCCCACCCCGGCCTCAAGGTCAGCCTGGTGCCCATGGTCAGCAAGGGTGACAAACTGCTCGATGCGCCCCTGGCGAAGATCGGCGGCAAGGGCCTGTTCGTGAAGGAGCTGGAAACCGCCCTGCTGGAGAACGAAGCCGATATCGCCGTGCACTCCATGAAGGACGTGCCCATGGACTTCCCCGAAGGCCTCGGTCTCTATTGCATCTGCGAGCGCGAAGACCCGCGCGATGCCTTCGTCTCCAACCGCTTCGACAACCTCGATGCACTGCCCGCTGGCAGTGTGGTCGGCACCTCCAGCCTGCGCCGCCAGGCCCAGTTACTGGCCCGCCGGCCGGACCTGAAGATCCAATTCCTGCGCGGCAACGTGAACACCCGCCTGGCCAAGCTGGATGCCGGTGAGTACGACGCCATCATCCTCGCCGCCGCCGGCCTGATCCGCCTTGGCTTCGAGGCGCGCATCCGCTCCGCCATCAGTGTCGAAGACAGCCTGCCGGCCGGCGGCCAGGGGGCCGTGGGCATCGAGTGCCGCAGCGCCGACAGCGAAATCCATGCCCTGCTGGCGCCCTTGCATCATCAAGCGACCGCCCTGCGCGTCAGCGCTGAGCGCGCCCTGAACAAACGCCTCAATGGCGGTTGCCAGGTGCCGATCGCCTGTTATGCGGTGCTCGAAGGCGACCAGCTCTGGCTGCGCGGCCTGGTGGGCCAGCCCGATGGCGGCCAGCTGCTGCGCGCCGAAGGCCGTGCCGCCGCTGCACAGGCCGAGGCCCTGGGCACCAGGGTGGCCGATGAGCTGCTGCAACTGGGCGCCGGGGAGATCCTCAAGGCGGTCTACGGCGAGGCCGGTCACCCGTGACGGGCTGGCGGTTGCTGCTGACGCGCCCCGTCGAGGAGTGCGAAGCCCTGGCCGCGACCCTGGCCGAACAGCAGGTCTTCAGTAGCAGCATGCCGCTGCTGACCATCGAGCCCCTCGCGGAGTCGCCCGAGCAGCGCGGCATCATCCTCGAACTCGACCGTTACTGTGCGGTGGTGGTGGTCAGCAAGCCGGCGGCACGCCTCGGTCTCGACCTGCTCGACCGCTACTGGCCACAGCCTCCGGCGGGGCAGCGCTGGTTCAGCGTCGGCTCCGCCACCGGGGCGCTGCTGGATGCCTATGGCCTGCCGACGGCCTGGCCGGCCAGCGGGGATGACAGCGAGGCTCTACTGTCGTTGTCAGCGTTTTCGGATGCGTTGGCGGTCGCCGATCCAAAGGTCCTTATCATGCGCGGCGAGGGTGGCCGAGAATTCCTCGCCGAGCGCTTGCGCGGCCAAGGCGTCGCGGTCGACTATCTGGAACTCTACCGGCGCTGCCTGCCGGAATACCCGGCGGACGCCCTCGCGCGGCGGGTCGAGGCGGAATGCCTCAATGGCCTGGTGGTCAGCAGTGGCCAGGGCCTGGAGAACCTCCAGCGACTGGCGGGCGACGCCTGGGCCGATCTGGCGCACCTGACCCTGTTCGTACCCAGTCCGCGCGTGGCCGAGCAAGCCATCGAAGCGGGCGCGAAGAATGTTGTTGATTGCCGTGGTGCCAGTGCCGCGGCCTTGCTGGCGGCGCTCAGGCAGCATCCGGCGCCGACCCTTTGATGCGAAGGATGGATACGTGAGCGAAGCAGAAGCCCCGAAACAAGAGCAACACACCGTAGCCGCCGAACCCGTCACCCCCGCCGCTGCCGCGCCTGCCCCCCGTGGCAATGGTCTGGCCCTGTTCGCCCTGCTGCTGGGCGCCGCTGGCATCGCCGTGGGCGGCTGGGGCCTCTGGCAGGTCCGCAGCCTTGAGTCCCGTGACCAGCAGCAGCTCAGCATGGTCGAGGACGCTCGTGGCCAGACCCGAGCCCTGGCCCAGCGCGAACAGCAGCTCACCCAGCGCCTCGAGGAGCTGCCCAGTGCCGCCGAACTGGACGAGCGTCGCCGTCTGCTGGTGGATCTCCAGGGTGACCAGCAGCAACTGCGCCAGCGCCTGGAAACCATCCTGGGCGCCAGCCGCAAGGACTGGCGCCTGGCCGAGGCTGAGCACCTGCTGCGTCTGGCCAGTCTGCGTCTCTCGGCGTTGCAGGACATCTACAGCGCCACCGCGCTGGTGCAGGCCGCCGACGATATCCTTCGTGAGCAGGACGACCCCGGTGCCTACGCCGCCCGCGAACAGCTGGCCAAAAGCCTGGTGGCCCTGCGCAGCACCCAACAGCCGGACCGCACCGGCCTGTTCCTGCAACTGGGGGCGCTGCGTGACCAGGCCGCGCAACTCAATCCGTTGGTACCGGCCTTCGAAGACAAGGGGGGCGTGCTGATGGACATGGCCGCCGAAGGCGATGGCCGCAGCCGCTGGTCCGAGTGGCTGGAGAAGCTCTCCCATTACTTCCGCATCCAGCTCAATGCCGACCAGGACATCAAGCCGCTGCTGGCCGGACAGGACCTGTCGCGGATCCGCCTCGCCCTGTCGTTGGCCCTGGAGCAGGCCCAATGGGGCGCGCTGCATGGCCAGACCCAGGTCTACCAGCAGTCGTTGCGCCAGGCTCGTGACGTGCTCAATGGCCACTTCAACGATGAAAACCCCGACAGCCGCGCCCTGCTGGCGCGACTCGACGAACTCGCCGGCCAGCCAGTGGAAGTCCAGGCCCCCGACCTCGCGCCCGCGTTGAGCGCATTGCAGGCCTACCTGCAACGCACTCCGGGCGCGGCCGCCGCTGAAACCGGGGAGCCGGATGCCGCCGCGCCGGCCAAGGAGACCGGTCAATGAAGCGCCTGCTCAAGGTCCTGCTGATCCTTCTGGTGATAGGTGCGGCCGCCACCCTGATCGGCATGGCCGTGGCCCAGCACAAGGGCTATGTGCTGGTGGCCTACAAGGGGTTCCGCTACGAATCCACGCTCTGGGCGACCCTGGCGCTGCTGGCGGTACTCTGGCTGCTGTTCGCCGGCCTGCGCTACCTGCTGCGATTGGTGGTGGTGTCTGGCGGTGTGGTCAATCCCTGGTCGCGGCGCAATGCCCGCCGCCGTGCGCGGCTGGCGTCCGAACAAGGCCTGCTGGACCTGGCCGAAGGTCGCTGGGCGCGGGCCCTGCGCCATCTCAAGCGCGCAGCCGAAGGCGATCCGCAGCCGCTGATCTACTACCTGGGCGCCGCCCGCGCCGCGCAGAAGATCGGCCAGACCGAAGAAGCCGAACAACTGCTGGAGCGCGCCCTGGAGCGCCAGCCGCAGGCCGAGCTGGCGATCGCCCTGGCCCATGCCGAGCTGCAGCTGGATCGGGGCGAATCGGATAAGGCCCTGGAAACCCTCAAAGCGGTGCAGGAGCGCCACCCGCGTCACCACCAGGTGTTGCGTCAGTTGCTGCACCTGCACGAAGTGCGCGACGACTGGGCGTCCCTGGTCGGTCTGCTGCCGACCTTGCGCAAGGAGAAGGCGCTACCGGAAAGCCAGCTCGCCGAACTGGAACTGCGTGCCTGGAGCGCGCGCCTGCACCAGGCCGGCGAGGAGGGCCTGAACGAGGGCGAAACCGCCCTGCAGCCCTTGACTCGCGCCTGGCAGCAACTGTCCGCTGCGCAGCGCAATGAGCCGCGTCTGGTGCTGGCATTCGCCGAACAGCTGCGCCGCCTGGGCGCCGAGGAAGAGGCCGAGGAAGTCGTACGCAATGCCATCAAGCGAGGTCACGACGACGCCCTGGTGCGGCTCTATGGCCTGCTGCGCGGTCGCGACCCGGCGCGTCAGCTGCAGACTGCCGAAGGCTGGCTCAAGGAGCATAGCGGCGACGCCACGCTGCTCCTTACCCTGGGTCGCCTGTGCCTGCGCAATCGCCTCTGGGGCAAGGCGCGGGAGTATTTCGAGCGCAGCCTGAACGTGCGCCGCGACCCCGAAACCTGTGCCGAGCTGGCCCGCCTGCTGGCGCAGATGGGCGAGGTCGAGCGCAGCAACCAGCTGTTCCAGGAGGGTCTGGGCCTGCTCGACCAGCGCCTGCCGGCCTTGCCATTGCCGGCCGAGAAGATCGCCTGACAGAAGAAGGCCCGGGTACTCCCCGGGCCTTTTTCGTTACCGGCCCCAGTCTTGCGAAAGGAACTTGCAGGGGCGAATTCGCTCGCCAAGGACAGCGCAGTTCGTAGGATGGTTCGGGCCGCGCTCCGCGAGCTTGCGATACCCATCAGCCCCATCCGCATGGGTATCGCTCCGCTCCACCCATCCTACCTAGCTGACCTAAGGACGGACCTTGTGGGGGCGAATTCATTGGCTATGTCTGCATTAAGTGTTGCTAGAACGTCCTGAGCCAAGCTGATTATCGAGCGGGCGGCGAGTCCCTGTTTCGCCCTCCCGGGCGAGTCCCTTTTGCAAACGACGGATGGCCGCCCCCCAAAAAGGAACCAAAAGGCTTGCCCCTGCATCCGGCCCGGCTTCGCCGGGTCCCCTCGCTCCATCGTTGCGCCGGGGGCCCGGCGTGAGGGGCCATCCATGGCCCCGCACGCCTCTCGCGGCATCCATGCCGCTCGTCCCCCTGCGCAACGATTCCGCTCGGCCTCCTGACGGGGCGCAGTCGCTGCCCCACCTCTTCTGCACAAGTGCAGGAAAAGACCAGGCATCAGGACTGCCGCGCCCTGTCAGGCGCGAGTCACCCCTCTCCCGGCGGGAGAGGGGCCGGGGGTGAGGGAAGTGTCAGGCGGGTACGAAGGTCTGAAGGGGCCGTACTAGACGCTTCTATTCGGTGCTACAACAGCTAACGCAGGCATAGCCAATTCATTCGCCAAAGACAGCGCAGCCGGTGACTCAATTCGCCTGATGTCACGCGTAGTCGATGCGGTAGATGGCGCCGGCGTAGTCATCGCTCACCAGCAGTGCGCCGTCCGGCGTCACCAGCACGTCCGCGGGCCGTCCCCAGACCTGGCCGTCCTCCAGCCAACCCTCGGCGAAAACGCTTTGTCGTTTCAGGCTGCCATCCGGGTTGAGTTCGACCCGCTTGATCCGATAGCCGATCTTCTCGCTGCGATCCCAGGAGCCGTGCTCGGCAATGAACAGGTTGTTGCGGTATTCCCCGGGAAACTGGTTGCCGGTGTAGAAACGCAGGCCGAGTGGCGCCACATGGGGGCCGAGCTTGACGACTGGGGCGACGAATTCGCTGCAGGGATGTTGGGAGAATTTCGGGTCCGCCACGTCGCCGGCATGGCAGTAAGGGAAGCCGAAATGCTGGCCGATTTTCTCCAGGCGATTCAGCTCGCAGTCCGGAACGTCATCGCCCATCAGGTCGCGACCGTTGTCACTGAACCAGAGCTCGCCGGTTTGCGGATGCCAGTCGAACCCCACGGTATTGCGCACACCCCGCGCTACCAGCTCCAGACCGCTGCCGTCGGCGTTCATGCGGTGGATGGCGGCGTAGATATCGGGGTCCTCGTCGCAGACGTTGCACGGCGCGCCCACGGGCACGTAGAGCTTGCCGTCGGGGCCGAAGGCGATGAATTTCCAGCCGTGATGAGTCTCGCGGGGAAAGTCCGCGAACACCACCTCGGGCTCGGGGGGTGAGTCGAGCCGCGACTCTATGTCGCGCAGGCGAAGGATCCGGCTGACTTCGGAGACGTAAAGGTCACCATCCTTGTAGGCCACACCAACGGGCAGCTGTAATCCGCTGGCAATGGTGCGGACCGTCCCGCTCGCCGGGTCCAGCGCATAGACCTTGCCCGCGGCGTTGCTGCCCACGAAAAGCGTACCGCGCTTGCCCCAGGCCATCTCCCGGGCATTGGGCAGTTGGTCGCTCAGGAGCGTGATGCGAAAGCCCTCGGGAAGTTTGATGCGCTCCAGCGGCAGGGCCGCATCAGCCAGCCAGGGCAACATGAGCAGCGACAACAGGAGCAGCCGACGCATGGGGTTCCTCTCCAGACAGGCAACCTCCTCCAGCCTAGACGGTCGCCTTGAAAGGCCCCCGTCCTTTCCACTACCGTAACGCCCTTCCCGTCAATCCAACGGAGCCGCCATGTCCCTGGCCAGCCCGCGTTCACTGTTCCTGCTCGCTTTCCTCGCTTGCGTCGCCGTCATGGGCGGTGCGCTGTACCTTGAGCACGCTTTGGGTCTCGAGCCTTGCCCGCTGTGCATCGTCCAGCGCATTTTCATCATTGCCTTCGGCATCGTCTGCCTGATCGCCGCGCTGCATGGTCCGGAGCGTACCGGGCAGCGCGTCTACGCGGTGCTGACTCTGTTGTTCGCCGCCGGCGGCGCCGCCACGGCCGGACGCCAGGTCTGGTTGCAGAGCGTGCCGGCCGACCAGCTTCCAGCCTGCCTGCCGAGCCTGGATTACATGATGGAAGCCCTGCCGTTCCAGGACATCGTCAAGCTGATGCTGCACGGCACTGCCGATTGCGCGGAAGTGACCTGGACCCTCTTCGGCATGAGCATCCCCGAGTGGAGCCTGCTGGCCTTTGCCGGCTGCATCTTTTTCTCGCTCTACCAGTTGCTGCGCCGCGTCTGAGCGAGGGGGGCGCATGGCATGCCCATGCGCCTCTCGCGCAGCGTGCCCACGCCTTCCGCCACTGCGCCAATACGCCACGCCCCTGCCAGACCTCAGGCCAGACGGGCCGTGGGCTATCGTTTAAACGCCCGTATGAATTTTTTCCTGCCAGTGCCTTGATGGCACTGCTCGGCGGGCATAATCTGGCCCGCACGCGCCGCCGGAATATTGCCGTTTTGGTGGCGCCTTCCCAAGATCTTGCACCGGTCGACAAAAAACCGTCTCGGAGCAGACGTATAACGGCATTACCGAATTAGGGAAGTGAGGTCGTCACCATGCTCGAAAGTTGCCAGAACGCTCAGGAACGTTGGGGTGGCGTGCACCAGCTGATCGACCGCTGGTTGCAGGAACGCCATGAGCTGGTCCGTGTATTCAGCTCGCTGAGCGAAAAACCCCAGGCCCCCAGTGCCAACGCAGAAGGGCTGCAAAGGTTTTGTGAGGTCCTGCTGGACTATGTTTCCGCGGGGCATTTCGAGGTCTACGAGCAACTGCTCAACGAGGCGAAAGCGTTTGGCGACCAACGCGGCCTCGACCTCGCCAAGCAAATCTATCCGCGCATCGAAGCCATCACCGAAGTCGCGCTGGCCTTCAACGACCGTTGCGACAACGGCGACTGCCGTGACATCTGCCTGAGCACTGAGCTCACTCAACTCGGGCAATTGCTCCACGAACGCTTCGAGCTGGAAGACTGCCTGATCGAAGTGCTGCACAACGCCCACCAGGGTCAGGCCTCGCAACCGGCCTGATTCCCTGTCCTGCCGGCGCTGGATTCGGGGGAGTCTCATCCCGCTGCATCCCCGATTCCAGAGCCTTCCTGGCGTTGCCAAGCGGTCGGCGCTAACAGGGTTCCCCGGCCTCGCAGTTCCGGGTCCGGATCGTAACGCGGAACCTTGCACCGGCAATCAGTCGCAGAGCCTGGGCGGGCGGAATGGCGCGGCCTCTGGCGACTCGCGAAACAGGCGACTAGTATGGGCCAAATAACGCCCGCCAGGAGGCATACCATGTCGGCCAAGAAGAAGCCCGTAAGCACCCCGCTGCACCTGTTGCACCAGCTTTCCCACAGCCTGCTCGAACACCTCGAAAAAGCCTGCGCCCAAGCTTCGGTCGACGCCG
Organism: Metapseudomonas cellulosilytica; assembly: GCF_049334135.1. Lineage (NCBI taxonomy): Bacteria > Pseudomonadati > Pseudomonadota > Gammaproteobacteria > Pseudomonadales > Pseudomonadaceae > Metapseudomonas > Metapseudomonas cellulosilytica. Next base: position 129,420 of record NZ_JBHZGN010000015.1, read on the forward strand.
AACAATTGCTGACCAAGCTGGAGAAGCAACGCGGCAAGACCCAGGAAAAACTCCACGCCGCGCGCACCAAGCTGCAGGACGCCGCCAAGGCCGGCAAGGCCAAGGCGCAAGCCAAGGCCAAGGACAGCATCGGCGAACTCGAGACCCTGCTGGACACCCTGAAGAATCGCCAGGCCGAAACCCGCGCCTATATCGCCCAGCTCAAGCGTGACTCCCAGGAGAGCCTGAAGCTCGCCCAGGGTGTCGGCAAGGTACGTGAAGCCGCGAGCAAGGCCTTGAGCGGCCGCGAGGCCAAACCGGCAGCCACCAAGGTCGCTGCGAAACCGGCCGCCAGGCCAGCGGCCAAAGCTGCCGCTAAACCTGCTGCCAAGCCGGCCGCGAAGGCTGCCGCCGCCAAGCCCGTTGCCAAGCCGGCCGCGAAAGCTGCAGCCGCCAAGCCTGCTGCCAAGCCCGCCGCGAAAACTGCCGCCGCCAAGCCCGCTGCGAAGCCCGCCGCGAAAGCTGCAGCCGCCAAGCCCGCTGCGAAGCCCGCCGCGAAAGCCGCAGCCGCCAAGCCTGCTGCGAAGCCCGCCGCGAAAGCCGCAGCCGCCAAGCCTGCTGCGAAGCCCGCCGCGAAAGCTGCAGCCGCCAAGCCCGCCGCGAAGCCGGCCGCTAAAGCCGTTGCCGCCAAGCCTGCTGCGAAGCCCGCCGCGAAAGCCGCAGCCGCCAAGCCCGCTGCTAAAGCCGCCGCGAAGCCTGCTGCCAAGCCGGCTGCAAAAGCTGCGGCCAAGCCTGCTGCGAAGCCGGCCGCCAGCGCCGCGAAACCTGCTGCCGCCGCCAAGCCAGCTACCGCTGCAAAACCGGCTACCAAGCCTGCCGCGGCCAAGAAACCTGCTGCCAAGCCCGCCGTGAAGAAAGCTGCTCCGACCAAACCGGCCGCCGCCCAGCCCGCCGCTCCGGCAGTGCCCGCCAAGCCGGCAGTCGCTGCTTCGGTCGCACCGACTGCTCCGACCCCTGTTCCGGCCGCAGCACCGGTCGCCAGCGTGGCACCGGCCGGCAGCAACAGTGCTGCTGCACCGACCTCGCCGTCGAACTAAAGCGCCAGGGCCGCGACGCGCAAGAAATCGAGCGCGTCGCGGTCTGCTCCTTCCAGCCCTGGGTAGCTGCCTAGCAGCCAGGCTTCGACCTGCTCCACACCGATCTCCGTCCAGCCATCGGTGGCGCCTTCCAGCTTTGCCAGCAACTTGCGCTCGGCTTCCAGTTCCAGTGCCTTGATCTGCTCCCGCAACCCCGCCAGCGCCGGATCGTCCTGCGCTTGTGCGCGCCAGTTCTGGCGCAGTACTCGCAAGGGCTTCACCACCTGTTCCTGCCAGGGCTCGCAAACCCCCTTCAACCTGTCCAGCCGGGGCGCATCGAATGCCGCACCGCGCCGTCCCAGCCAGCAGGCGGTGAGCAGCAGGCAGACGTCGGCACCACCCTCCTGCAGGTGCAGGCACGCCCGCTCGACACCGGGTGCGGTGTAGAGGCGCAGGGAAAAGGTCCACAGGTCTGAAGGCATGGCGCTCCTCGGGCGGCGGGGCGGCGAAGCTGATAAACTCCGCCGCCATCATGATCCGACTGCAAAATCTCACTCTACAGCGTGGTCCTCAGCGCCTGCTAGAAGGCGCCGAACTGACCCTGCACGCCGGCCAGAAGGTCGGCCTCATCGGCGCCAATGGTGCCGGCAAATCCAGCCTCTTTGCCCTGCTGCGTGGCGAGTTTGGCCCGGACGCCGGCGACTGCCAGTTGCCCGCGGATTGGCGCATCGCCCACATGCGCCAGGAAGTGGACAACCTCGAGCGCCTGGCCGTGGACTACGTGCTCGATGGCGACCAGCATCTGCGCCAGGTACAGCGTGACCTCGCCGTGGCTGAAGCGGGCCATGACGGCACCGCCATCGCCCGGCTGCACATCGAGTTGGACAGCGCCGACGGCTACACGGCTGATGCCCGTGCCCGCAAGCTGCTGGCCGGCCTCGGCTTCACCGCCGAGCAGATGGACCGCCGTGTCGGCGACTTTTCCGGCGGCTGGCGGATGCGCCTTAACCTCGCCCAGGCGCTGATGTGCCCATCCGAGCTGCTGCTGCTCGACGAACCCACCAACCACCTCGACCTCGACGCCATCCTCTGGCTCGAAGAGTGGCTCAAGGGATATCCGGGTACCCTGCTGCTGATCTCCCACGACCGCGACTTCCTCGACTCGGTGGTGGATAACATCGCGCATCTCGAACAGCGCAAGCTGACGCTCTATCGTGGCGGCTACTCGGCCTTCGAGCGCACCCGCGCCGAACGCCTGGCGCAGCAGCAGCAGGCCTACGAGAAGCAGCAGGCGCAGCGTGCGCACATGGAAAGCTTTATCGCCCGCTTCAAGGCCAAGGCCACCAAGGCCCGCCAGGCGCAGAGTCGGATCAAGGCCCTGGAGCGCCTGGAAGAGTTGGCGCCGGCCCATGTGGATTCGCCCTTCGACTTCGGTTTCCGCGAGGCCGACAAGATCTCCAGTCCGCTGCTGGACCTGGCCGAAGGCCGCCTCGGCTATGGCGACAAGGCCGTGTTGCAACAGGTCAAGCTGCAGCTGGCGCCGGGTGCGCGCATCGGCCTGCTCGGCCCCAATGGCGCGGGCAAGTCGACGCTGATCAAGACCCTCTCCGGCGACCTCGATCCCCTTGGCGGACGCCTCGCCCGCGGCGAGAACCTGGCCATCGGCTATTTCGCCCAGCACCAGCTGGACGCCCTCGATGCCAAGGCCAGCCCGCTGCTGCACCTGCAGCGCCTCGCGCCCAGCGAACGCGAACAGACCCTGCGCGACTTCCTCGGTGGTTTCGACTTCCGTGGCGATCGCTGCGACGACGCGGTGGTCAATTTCTCCGGTGGCGAGAAGGCGCGCCTGGCCCTGGCGTTGATCGCCTGGCAGAAGCCCAACCTGCTGCTGCTGGACGAACCGACCAACCACCTCGACCTGGAAATGCGCCTGGCCCTGACCATGGCCCTGCAGGATTTCGCCGGTGCCGTGCTGGTGGTGTCCCACGACCGGCACCTGCTCAAGAGCACCACCGACGAATTCCTCCTGGTGGCCGATGGCCGCGTGCAGAGCTTCGACGGCGACCTCGACGACTATGCGCGCTGGTTGGTTGATTACCGCGCGCGCCAGGCGCCCGTGGCCAGTGCGCCGGTGAATCCGGACAAGACCGACAAGCGCGCCCAGCGCCAGGCCGCCGCCGCCCTGCGCCAGCAATTGGCACCGCACAAGAAGGAGGCCGACAAGCTGGAGAAGGACCTGGGCAAGGTGCACGAACAGCTGGCCGGCGTCGAGGAACGCCTGGGCGATTCCGCCCTCTACGAGGCGGCGCGCAAGGACGAGCTGCGTGACCTGCTGGCCGAGCAGGCGCGCCTGAAGGGCCGCGAGGCCGAACTGGAAGAGGCCTGGCTCCTGGCCCTGGAAACCCTGGAGGAGCTGCAGCGGCAACTGGAGGCCGCGGACTGATGGATGACCTGCAACTGCTGACCGCCTGGAGCGAGCCGCTGATCCGTGCGGCGCAGGTGCTCCTGATCATCCTGCTGGCCTGGCTGGTGCAGCGCATCGTCACCCGGGGTATCTCCCGTCTCGGCCTGCGCTATCCCCAGTTGCCCCAGGAGTTGCTGCAGCCCCTGCGCGGCCTGCTGCGCTGGATGATCCTCGGCAGTGCCTTCATGCTGGTGCTGGAGCGCTTCGGCGTGTCGGCGGAGGTCCTCTGGGCGGCCCTGACCGGCTTCACCGCCGTGGCGGCGGTGGCGTTCTTCGCCATCTGGAGCGTGCTCTCCAACATGTTCTGCGCGGTGTTGATCTTCTCCCTCGGCCCCTTCCGCATGGGCGACCGGGTGGAGGTGGTGGAGAGCGCCGACAAGCAAGGCGTGAAGGGCAGGGTGATCGCCATCAACCTGTTCTACACCACCCTCGAAGATCTCAGCGAGGAGAACCACGGCGCCCAGGTGCAGGTGCCCAACAGCCTGTTCTTCCAGAAGGCGGTACGCCGCTGGCGCTGACGGTACTGTGCAGCGCCAGTGCGAAGGGGTAGGCTCTGCGGCCTGCCCCTTTTTCGTTTCCTGAGGTATCCGCCATGGCGCTCGAGACCTGGCTCGCTTTCCTGGTCGCCTGCTGGGTGATCAGCCTGTCACCGGGTGCTGGTGCCATCGCATCCATGTCCTCCGGCCTGCAATATGGCTTCTGGCGCGGCTACTGGAACGCCCTCGGCCTGCAGATCGGCCTGGCCCTGCAAATCGCCATCGTCGCTGCCGGTGTCGGCGCCATCCTCGCCGCGTCGGCCCTGGCCTTCAGCCTGATCAAGTGGTTCGGTGTGGTTTATCTGGTGTATCTGGCGGTCAAGCAATGGAAGGCGCTGCCCAGCGCGATGGCCAACGATTCCGCCGAGCGTCCCATCGGCCGTCCTCTCACCCTGGTGCTACGCGGCTTCCTGGTGAACTTCAGCAACCCCAAGGCGATCGTCTTCATGCTCGCCGTGCTGCCCCAGTTCATCGACCCTCACGCACCGCTGGTGGAGCAGTACCTGGTGATGGGCGCGACCATGATCACGGTCGACCTCATCGTCATGGCCGGCTACACCGGACTGGCCGCCCGTGTCCTGCGCCTGCTGCGCACCCCACGCCAGCAGCGGGTGATGAACCGCAGCTTCGCCGCCCTGTTCGTCGGCGCCGCGGCGCTGCTGGCCACGGTTCGCCGCGCGCCGGTCTGAGATCCCGTACCTGTCGGCGGGCGCCCGCTCGCCGACGTCCTTCCTTCCCGCAAGATAGTTCCTGCGCTCGTTGAACCTCCGGGAAACCCGATGCCGGAAGGCCTCCATCTCCCTTCTGCGGCAAGGTGGCGCCATCCGGAATGACATTCGGGGGTTGAGCTCCATCGTCAGGAAAGTAACAATTCCACTCCCCATTCTCATTTGAGATTGAATGATGTTCACCATTCCGAGATTCCTCGGCTGGCTGCTGATGCCCCTGTTGGCCGTCTGCAGCTTCAGCCTGATGGCCGACCAGGCCGACGGCGCCGCCCAGGCGCTGCACCTGCTCAGCTACATTGGTGCCGATTACCCGGCCACCGTGGTCGATGGCAGGGTCATCGACAGCAGCGAATACCGCGAGCAGATCGAATTCCTCGGTGTGCTTCAGGGCCTGATCGTCGCCCTGCCGGCCCGCGACGGCCAGAAGGACCTGGAGCAGGGTGTCGCCAGCCTGCGCCAATCCATCGAAAGCAAGCAGGACGGTGCCGGCGTGGCACGCCAGGCACGCCAGTTGGCCACCCGGCTGGCGGCGGCCTACGAGGTCAGCCAGGCGCCGCTGATCACCCCCGACCCGGCCCGCGCCGCGCCGCTCTATGCCCAGCATTGCAGCGTCTGCCATGGCGACAGTGGTGCCGGGGATGGTCCGGCAGGCATGGGCCTGGAGCCGCCGCCGGCCAATCTGCGCGACCAGGCGCGGATGGATCGGATGAGCCTCTACGACCTCTACAACACCCTTGGCCTGGGTGTCGAAGGCACTGACATGCCGGCCTTCGCCGACCAGTTGGACGACCGCCAGCGCTGGGACCTGGCCAGCTACATCGCCGGATTCAGCGCCGACGCTGTGGTGAAGGGTGAGGCCATCCCGATGGGGGAACTGGCCGGCCGCACGCCGGAGGAGGTGGGCGCCAGCCAAGGGCCCGCCGCCCAGGCGCTGTTCCGCGCCCAACGTGCCCAGCCGCCGATGCAGCAGCGTGGACCCAAGGAGCTGATCGGGCATACCCGCGCCACCCTGGAACAGAGCCTCAAGGCCTACCGCGAGGGCGACGCGGAACAGGCCTACGACCTCTCGGTGGCGGCTTACCTGGAAGGTTTCGAGCTGGTGGAAAGCTCACTCGACAACCTCGACGCCGTGCAGCGCAAGACCACCGAGCGCGCGCTGATGGCCTATCGGCAGGCCCTGCAGGACCGCCAGTCGGTGGGTCAGGCGGCGCAACTGCTGGAGCAGGCCAGGGCCGAGCTGGAGAAGTCTGCCGAGCTGCTGGGCGGCGATGGCCTGAGCGGTTCGCTGAGCTTCGTCTCCAGCCTGCTGATCCTGCTGCGCGAAGGCCTGGAAGCCATCCTGGTGCTGGCGGCGATCCTCGCCTTCCTGCGCAAGACCGGCCAGGAGCACGCGGTCCGCAGCGTCCATGCCGGCTGGGGTCTGGCGATCGTCGCCGGCTTCGCCACCTGGGCGGTGGCGGCCTTCCTGATCGACGTCGGCGGCGCCCAGCGTGAGCTGATGGAAGGATTCACCGCGCTGTTCGCCTGCGTCATGGTGCTCTGGCTCGGCGTGTGGATGCACGACCGCCGCCACGCCGCCGCGTGGCAGAGCTACATCAAGCAGCACCTGCTCGGCAGCAGCGGCCGCTTCGGCTTCGCCACCCTGGCGTTCTTCTCGGTGTACCGCGAGCTGTTCGAAGTGATCCTCTTCTACGAGACCCTCTGGCTGCAGGCCGGTCCGGCCGGCCACGGCATGGTCATCGCCGGCGCGGCGACCGCCCTGGTGCTGCTGGTGGGCCTGGCCTGGGTCATCCTGCGCGGCTCGGCGAAGCTGCCCCTGGGCACCTTCTTCACCGCCAACGCCATCCTGCTCTGCGCCCTGTCGGTGGTATTCGCCGGTCACGGCGTGGCGGCGCTGCAGGAAGCCGGCGTGCTCGGCACCCGGCCGGTGGCCTTCTTCGAGTTCGACTGGCTGGGCATCCATCCGGACGCCTATACCCTGTCGGCGCAAGGGGCGGCGCTGTTGGCGATTGCGGTGCTCTACGGCCGCAGCTGGCTGCGCGAGCGCAGCACGGCGCCCGCCTGAATGGAGGGCGAGGGGTGTAAACTCCTCGCCCTTTCTTCTTTTCTGGATGGAATCGCGATGCGCGTCTGGATCGATGCCGACGCCTGCCCCCGGGCGGCCAAGGACCAGGTGATCAAGTTCGCCTTGAAGCGCAAGTTCGAAGTCGTGCTGGTGGCTGGGCAGAGTCAGGTCAAGCCGACCTTCGCCTGCGTGCGCCTGGTGGTGGTGCCGAGCGGTCCCGATGCTGCCGATGATTACCTGGTGGATAACGCGGTGCCGGGCGAACTGGTGATCTGCAGCGATGTGCCGCTCGCCGACCGGTTGGTGAAGAAGGGTGTGGTGGCCCTGGACCCGCGCGGCCGCGAATTCGACGAGCGCAACATGGGCGAGCGCCTGGCGGTGCGCAACCTGCTCACCGACCTGCGTGACCAGGGTCAGATGGGCGGTGGCCAGGCCGCCTATGGCGAGAAGGATCGGCAGGCGTTCGCCAATTCCCTGGACAGATTACTGACCCGCCTGACGCGGGGCTGATAGCCTGACTTCTCTTGCCTGGAGTGAGAGAAGCTTTGCGTAGGGTGAAAATCCGCGTGGCGGATTTACACCGGGGCGGTGGATAGAAAAGCGCTATCCACCCTACGGCACTTGTCGAGCAAGTGAGGGACGCCGCCCCAGATCCCGTAGGTTGGCGCCGAGCGCAGCGAGGCCCAACAGCACGCACCTGGTCAAAGTCACGCTGGGCTTCGCAGGCTCAGCGCCAGCCTACGAAGGCTCCGCGTTCAACCGCAGAGGTAGGTGCCGGTGCCCACCGCAACCAGGGTGCCGTCGTCGGCGTGCAGTTCCGAGCGAACCACGGCCACCTTGTTGCCTGAGCGCAGCAGCACGGCGGTGGCGGTGAAATGGCGGCCGCGGCCGGGACGCAGATAGTCGATGCGCAGGTCGATGGTGCCTAGCTTCGAAAGCCGCGTCATGCGCTCCGCTGTGGATAAGTGCTGGTGCCGCTCGAACGCACCGATCAGCGCCATGGCGCCGCCCACCACGTCCAGCAGGCTGGAAATCACTCCGCCATGGAGGATGCCGTGGACGAAGTTGCCGATCAGTTCGTCTTTCATCGGCAGGTGCATCACCACCTTGTCGGTGCTCATCTCGCCTAGCTGGATGCCGAGCACGCGGTTGAAGGGAATGCGTTCGAAGAAGCCGGCTACCGCCTGCTGCAGTTCCGGGGTGAGGATGAAATCGGTCTGGCTCATGGTGCCTCCTGCGAGCGTCGATGAGCCGACGCTGCCGTACAAGCGGCACGGGTGCCAAGGGGGACGGCGGGAGAAGCGGACGGATTGGCCGGATCGACATGGGCGGGCGACCAGCGCCACCCGCCCGCGGGGTTCAGTGGGCCAGTTCCAGCACCCGGTCCACCAGCTTGTAGATGCCGGCAGCGGCTTCGCTGATGGACTGCGCCAGCATGTACGCCGGGGTGGTCACCAGCTTGCGCTTCACGTCTTCGACGATTTCGCTGACCACGCACTCGGCGTGCTGGGCACCCATCTCCGCGAGGGCGGCGGCGGTGCCGGCGTCGTTGCCGATGGTGCAGATCACGCCTTCGCCGTAGATCTTCGCGGCCAGCGCGGGGGCGATGCAGATCAGTCCCACCGGTTTGCCAGCCTCGGCGAAGTCGCGGGCGGCGGCGAGGACGTCGGGCTGCACGGTGCAGTTGGCTCCGCTGATGGCGAAGTCGGAGAGGTTCTTCGCTGCACCGAAGCCACCGGGCACGATCAGGGCGTCGAAATCGGCGGCAGCCAGTTCACGCACGTCCTTGACCTCGCCGCGCGCGATGCGTGCCGACTCCACCAGTACGTTGCGGCTCTCCGGCATCTCTTCGCCGGTGGTGTGGTTGATCACATGGTGCTGCGCGATGTTCGGCGCGAAGCACTGGACCTTGGCGCCGCGCTGGTCCAGGCGCAGCAGGGCGATCACGCTCTCGTGGATCTCCGCGCCGTCGTATACGCCACAGCCGGACAGGATCACGGCAACTTTCTTGGTCATGGACATCTCCAGGTCATTGGGCCGGTCCGAGGTTCTCGCGCAGGAACGCCAGGGCGCGTTTCTGGGCATCCTGGGCCGGGCCGGGTTGGTAGGTATTCAGGTCGCTGCGCTGGTCGAAGACGTGGTCGGCCTCGCCGTACTGCACCAGTTCCAGGCGCTGGCCGTCCAGGCTGTCGAGGGCCGAGATGCACTGCTGGTGGTCGGTGATGTGGTCCTTGCCACCGAGGAACATCAGTACCGGCGTGTGGTGCTCCAGACCTTCGCGCAGGTGGGCGGGGAAACCGCAATAGGGGTAGTAGGTGATCACGCCGCGCACGCCGGCCAGCGCCCCTTTGCCGGTGGCGGGAAAGCCGTGGCCGGCGGCGCCGTCGTAGGAGAGCGCGTCGAGAATGGTCCAGCCACCGTGGGAGTAGCCCAGCAGGGCCAGCCTGGCGCTGTCGATGGCCGGGTTGCGGCGCGCCAGGGCCAGGGCGGCGTAGACGTCGATGGCGCGCTCGTTGCCCCACAGCTGCTTGCCGTCGCACACCGGATGCCAGTCCTCGATGCCGCGGGCCTTGTTGCTGTCGACGAAGAGTGCCGCATAACCGGCGGGCAGCAGCCAGGATTTGACGTTGCGCACGAAGTTGGGGCTCTGGCCGTTGCAACCATGGAACACCAGCACCGTCGGGAACGGGCCGCGGCCTTCCGGGGTGAAGAGGCTGAGGTGAGGTGTCAGGCGCTGCTCCGCCGCGGCCAGGTCGACTGTCTGTGGCAGGAGGGCGGCGCGATAGGGAAAGAGGCCGAGCAGGGCAGCGCAGGCCAGGAGGAGCAGGGCGATCAGGGCGGGTTTGAGGAATCTGCGCATGCTGTCGTCATAGGCCGCTTGGATTGGCACGCCATGCCGCGGGACCGGGCCGGCTGCGGGGGAGCATCTTCTCGAGCAATCCTAGCAGGCCGCGGATTGGCGCCGCGAGCATGGCCCGACTCGAGGTGCCTTCGTCCGGATCAGCGCTTGCCGTTGCTGCGCAGGCGACGGCGCAGCCAGAGGACGCCGCCGATGGCCAGCAGGCCGCCGAGCACCATCAACTCGTAGCGCTTGAGGTTGCCCAGCATGCCTTCGAGCACGGCGCCGAAGTGGAAGGCGGCGAATCCCAGGGCCAGGGCCCAGATCAGCGCGCCGATGCCATTGAGGATGAGGTAGCGCAGCGGCGGGTAGCCGGACAGGCCGATGGCCACCGGCATCACGGTGCGCAGGCCGTAGACGAAGCGGAAGGTCAGTACCCAGATATCCGGATGGCGGCGGATGTGGGCCAGCGCGCGGTCGCCCATGGCCTGCCAGCGCGGTTTGCGGGAGAGGATCTGGCGCCCCTTGTGGCGGCCCAGGTAGTACCAGAGCTGGTCGCCGGCGTAGCTGCCGAAGAACGCGGTGGCTACCACGGCATTGATGTCCATGTAGCCCCGGAAGGCCAGAAAACCGGCCAGGACCAGGATCGTCTCACCCTCGAAGAAGGTGCCGAGGAAGAGGGCGAAGTAGCCGAAATCCTGGAGAAATTGTTGCAGCATGGTTGGCTTGCGCAGCGAAATGAACGCGAAGCCTAACCGGGTTGGCGCCCCGGGGAAAGCTCCGGCCCGCGCCGAATGCCATCAGATTGATCCCGGACAAGGCATGGACGCGCCAGGGTGCCGGCGCCACGCTGGTCGACGCGACCACGGGTCGCTGTCGCGCATTGTTACCATTCGGTCATAATCGGCCTTTATATTTGTCACACTGCGTCCGTTCCGGGCCCTGGAGTCTGCTGTGAGCTTTACCCCCGCCAATCGCCTGTTCCCCGCAACCCGCCTGCGCCGCAACCGCCGTGATGATTTCTCCCGCCGGCTGGTTCGCGAGAACGTCCTGACCGTCGATGACCTGATCCTGCCGGTATTCGTCCTGGACGGCGAGAACCGGCGCGAAGCGGTGTCGTCGATGCCCGGCGTCGAGCGCCTGTCCATCGACCTGCTGCTCAAGGAGGCCGAGGCCTGGGTCCAGTTGGGCATCCCGGCGCTGGCCCTGTTTCCGGTGACTCCGCTGGAGAAGAAATCCCTCGATGGCGCCGAGGCCTGGAACCCGGATGGCATCGCCCAGCGCGCCATCCGCGCACTGCGCGACCGTTTCCCGGAACTCGGCGTGATCAGCGACGTGGCCCTGGACCCCTTCACCACCCACGGCCAGGACGGCATCCTTGACGAGAATGGCTACGTGCAGAACGACGTGACCGTCGATGCGCTGGTCAAGCAGGCGCTGTCCCACGCGCAGGCCGGCGCCCAGGTGGTGGCCCCCTCGGACATGATGGACGGCCGCATCCAGGCCATCCGTGAGGCCCTGGAACTGGCCGACTTCCCCAACGTGCGCATCATGGCCTACTCGGCCAAGTACGCCAGCGCCTACTACGGCCCCTTCCGCGACGCCGTCGGCTCCGCTGCCAACCTCGGCAAGGCGAACAAGGCCAGCTACCAGATGGACCCGGCCAACACGGACGAAGCGCTGCACGAAGTGGCAGCGGACCTCGCCGAAGGCGCCGACATGGTGATGGTCAAGCCGGGCATGCCCTACCTCGACATCGTTCGTCGGGTGAAGGATGAATTCCGCGTGCCGACCTTTGTCTATCAGGTCAGTGGCGAGTACGCCATGCACATGGCGGCGATCCAGAACGGCTGGCTCAGCGAGGCGGTCATCCTCGAATCCCTGGTGGCCTTCAAACGCGCCGGCGCCGATGGCATCCTCACCTATTTCGCCGTACGCGCCGCAGAAATGCTCAAGACGGGAGCCTGATCTCCCCCCAGGAACTGCAGATGAACACCGAAGGACTCAACCCCAGCGCATTGCTCGAACCCCTGAAGGAGGCCACCGAGCTTCCGGTGGCCCCTCCGGCTCCCGAGGCACCCGTCGCCGACGCGGCGCCCGTCCCGGCCCCTGTGCCTGCCCCGGCACCGGCTCCGGCCCCGGCTCCGCTGGTGGTGCCGAGCCTGGATGACAGCAGCCTGTATATCCATCGTGAACTGTCCCAGCTGCAGTTCAACATCCGCGTGCTGGAACAGGCGCTGGATGAGTCCTATCCCTTGCTCGAACGTCTGAAGTTCCTGTTGATCTTCTCCAGCAACCTGGACGAGTTCTTCGAGATCCGCGTCGCCGGCCTGAAGAAGCAGATCACCTTCGCCCGCGAAAAAGCCGGCGCCGACGGCCTGCTGCCGCATCAGGCGATGGCGCGCATCAGCGAACTGGTGCACGAGCAGGTCAGCCGCCAGTACAGCATCCTCAACGACATCCTGTTGCCGGAGCTGGCCAAGCACCAGGTCAACTTCATTCGCCGCCGTTACTGGACCGCCAAGCTCAAGAGCTGGGTGCGCCGCTACTTCCGCGACGAGATCGCGCCGATCATCACCCCCATTGGCCTGGACCCGACGCACCCCTTCCCGCTGCTGGTGAACAAGAGCCTGAACTTCATCGTCGAGCTCGAAGGCGTGGACGCCTTCGGCCGCGATTCCGGCCTGGCGATCATTCCGGCGCCGCGCCTGCTGCCGCGGGTGATTCGCGTGCCCGAGGACATCGGCGGTCCGGGGGACAACTTCGTCTTCCTGTCCTCGATGATCCATGCCCATGCCGATGACCTGTTCCCCGGCATGAAGGTGAAGGGCTGCTACCAGTTCCGCCTGACCCGCAACGCCGACCTCTCGGTGGACACCGAGGACGTCGACGACCTGGCCCGTGCCCTGCGCGGCGAACTGTTCTCCCGTCGTTACGGCGACGCGGTGCGCCTGGAAGTGGCCGACACCTGCCCGAAACAGCTGTCGGACTACCTGCTCAAGCAGTTCGGCCTGACCGAGAACGAGCTGTATCAGGTCAACGGACCGGTGAACCTCACCCGCCTGTTCAGCATCACCGGCCTGGAAAGCCACCCGGAGCTGCAGCATCCCTCCTTCACGCCGGTGATCCCCAAGCTGCTGCAGAAGGTCGAGAACCTGTTCAACGTGGTGGGCAAGCAGGACATCCTGCTGCTGCACCCCTTCGAGTCCTTCACCCCGGTGGTGGATTTCCTGCGCCAGGCGGCCAAGGACCCCAGCGTCCTGGCCATCAAGCAGACGCTCTACCGCGCCGGCGCCAACTCCGAGATTGTCGACTCCCTGGTGGAAGCGGCGCGCAATGGCAAGGAGGTCACCGTGGTGATCGAACTGCGCGCGCGCTTCGACGAGGAATCCAACCTGCAGCTGGCGAGCCGTCTGCAGGAAGCCGGCGCCGTGGTGATCTACGGGGTGGTCGGCTTCAAGACCCACGCCAAGATGATGCTGATCCTGCGGCGCGAGAACGGCGAGCTGCGCCGCTATGCCCACCTGGGCACCGGCAACTACCACGCCGGCAACGCGCGCCTGTACACCGACTACAGCCTGCTGACCGCCGACGACGCTCTCTGCGAGGACTTGCACAAGCTGTTCAACCAGCTGATCGGCATGGGCAAGACCCTGCGCATGAAGAAGCTGCTGCACGCGCCCTTCACCCTGAAGAAGACGCTGCTCGACATGATCACCCGCGAGGCCCAGCACGCCAGCGAAGGCAAGCCGGCGCACATCATGGTCAAGGTCAACGCCCTGACCGATCCCAAGGTCGTCCGCGCGCTGTACAAGGCCAGCCAGAGCGGCGTGCGCATCGACCTGGTGGTGCGTGGCATGTGCTGCCTGCGTCCGGGCATTCCCGGGGTCTCGCACAACATCCAGGTGCGCTCGATCATCGGCCGCTTCCTCGAACACAGCCGGATCTACTACTTCCTCAATGGCGGCGACGAGAAGATGTACCTCTCCAGCGCCGACTGGATGGAGCGCAACCTCGACATGCGCGTCGAGACCTGCTTCCCGGTGGAGGGCAAGAAACTGCTGACGCGGGTGAAGAAGGAGCTGGAGGCCTACATCACCGACAACACCCAGAGCTGGGTGTTGCAACCGGATGGACGCTACCTGCGCAACAGCCCGAGCGGCAACCAGAACTCGCGCAACGCCCAGGCCACCTTGCTGGACAAACTGATCAACTTGCCCGTCGGCGTGCGCTGAACGGGAGCATGAAAAACGGGGCCCGAGGGCCCCGTTTCTGTTCAGCATTGGTGGAAATCCACTTCGTGGATTTCCACCCTACGGATCACGCAAGTAGGGTGGAAAGCGCTCTTCTTTCCACCGCCAGGTCCGTGATCAGTTCACCGTCAGCTCGAAATCGATGCGTTTCAGCCACGCGGCTTCCTGTTCGAAGTCCGCCTGGGTCAGCGGGTTGGCCTCCAGCCAGCCCTCCGGGAAGCGCACCTCGAACCTGTTGTCCGAGGCGCTCAGCTTCACCTTCGGCATGACCGAGGTGCCGCGGATGTGGTGGAAGAGGATGGCGAAGCGCAGCAGCACGCACAGGCGCAGCAGCTTGACGCCTTCCTCGCCGAACTCGGCGAATCTGTCCTTGGGGATGTTGCGGCGATGGCCGCGCACCAGCAGCGCCAGCATCAGCTGGTCCTGGCGGGAAAAGCCGGCGAGGTCGGAGTGCTCGATCAGGTAGGCGCCGTGCTTGTGGTAGTGGTAGTGGGCGATGTCCATGCCGATCTCGTGGACCCGCGCGCCCCAGAGCAGCAGGTCGCGGTGCCAGTCATCGTCCAGTCCCCAGCTGTCGGCGACCTGCTCCAGGGCAGACAGCGCCTTGGCCTCGACCCGCGCGGACTGTTCGAGGTCCACGTGGCAGCGCTCCATCAGCGCGCTCAGGGTGCGTTCGCGAACGTCCTCGTGGTGGTGGCGGCCCAGCAGGTCATAGAGTACGCCTTCGCGCAGGGCGCCTTCGGAGTGGGCCATGCGCTTGAGTTCGAGGGCTTCGAAGATCGCCTCGGTGATCGCCAGGCCAGCCGGGAAGATGGGGCGGCGGTCGGGCTTGATGCCGTCGAGGTCGAGCTTCTCCACATCGCCCAGCTTGAACAGCTTGCGCTTGAGCCAGGCCAGGCCTTCCGGATTGATTTCGCCACTGCCGAGGCCTGCGGCCTGGATCGCCAGGCCCACCGCGCGGATGGTGCCTGAGGCGCCCACCGCTTCCTGCCAGCCGAGGCGGCGCAGGCTGTATTCGATGCCCATCAGCTCCAGGCGCGCGGCAGTGTAGGCCTGCGCGTAGCGGGCCGGAGTGATCTTGCCGTCGCGGAAGTAACGCTGGGTGTAGCTCACGCAACCCATCTGCAGGCTTTCCCGCAGTTGCGACTCGAAGCGCTGGCCAATGATGAATTCGGTGCTGCCGCCGCCGATATCCGCTACCAGGCGGCGGCCGGGGGCGTCCGGCAGGGTATGGGAGACGCCGAGGTAGATCAGGCGCGCTTCCTCGCGGCCGGAGATGACCTCCACCGGGTGGCCGAGGAGTTCCTCGGCGCGACGGATGAATTCGGCGCGGTTGTGGGCTTCGCGCAGGGCGTTGGTGCCGACGATGCGCACCGCGCCTTCCGGCAGGCCGGCGATCATCTGGGCGAAGCGGCGCAGGCACTCGAGGCCGCGCTGCATGGCTTCCTCGCTCAGGTTGCGCTCTTCATCCAGGCCCGCCGCCAACTGCACCTTGTCGCCGAGTCGCTCCAGTATGCGGATCTCGCCGTGGTCGGACTTGGCCACCACCATGTGGAAGCTGTTCGAGCCGAGGTCGATGGCGGCGATCAGGGACGGGATTTCGGCAGGCTTTTGCGGCATGATTTCGGGTCTCGAGGCTGAACCGCGCAATCCTGCCATGGTTGTCCGATCGCGCCAACGTGAATAGCGGTACGGTCGTGCCAATCCTGTGCGGGCTGGGCGCGGGTGCAGGAAGCGGTTTTTCTGGCCAATAGCTGGCTGTGCAAACTATAGGTGGGATATGACAGTCGCGCGTCGCCAGCGGCTTCGGTCCGTCCCGGCGGCACGCGCGTCGGCAGGTGGATTGACGTCGCGGCGCTCATCCATCAGTTTTGCCCCGTAGTGCGATAGCGAAGCTCAATCGCCCTCTGCTTTCGGTCCCGGAAAAGCCGGGCTATGATGGCTCCACTTTTTTGCTTCCGAACCACGGAGATTGTTCCATGAGCGAATTCATCACCAACGTCACCGATGCCAGCTTCGAGCAGGACGTGCTCAAGGCCGACGGCGCGGTGCTGGTCGACTACTGGGCCGAGTGGTGCGGTCCGTGCAAGATGATTGCCCCGGTCCTCGACGAGATTGCCAAGGACTACCAAGGCAAGCTGAAGGTCTGCAAGCTGAACATCGACGAGAACCAGGACACCCCGCCGAAGTACGGCGTGCGTGGCATCCCGACCCTGATGCTGTTCAAGAACGGCAACGTCGAAGCCACCAAGGTAGGCGCCCTGTCCAAGTCCCAGTTGGCCGCCTTCCTCGACGCCAACATCTGATCCCGCGCGGCCTTCGGTGCCGCCAGGCAGACATCAGTTGCGTCCCCGAGAAGCCCCGCCGAATGCGGGGCTTTTTCATGGAACTGCACTAGACTCCCCGTTGCACCGGTGTTACATTCGGGGCGCTGCTTTTTTCACGCAGCCCTCCACGCCGTCGCCGACGCACTCCAAATTCGAATAAGCACAGCGATCCTGTCGCCTTCTCTGCGGCGCGGCCTAAAAAGCTCAACGCTTTCCCTTCCCCATTTCTATCTACGTCATTCCTATGAATCTGACCGAACTCAAGCAAAAGCCGATTGGCGAACTTCTGGAAATGTCCGAAGCCATGGGCCTCGAGAACATGGCCCGTTCGCGCAAGCAGGACATCATCTTCGCCCTGCTGAAAAAGCACGCAAAAAGCGGCGAGGAGATCTCCGGTGACGGCGTGCTGGAGATTCTCCAGGACGGCTTCGGCTTCCTGCGCTCCGCCGACTCTTCCTACCTGGCCGGCCCGGACGACATCTACGTCTCGCCCAGCCAGATCCGCCGCTTCAACCTGCGGACCGGCGACACCATAGTCGGCAAGATTCGTCCTCCGAAGGAAGGCGAGCGTTACTTTGCGTTGCTCAAGGTCGATTCCATCAACTACGACCGTCCCGAGAACGCCAAGAACAAGATCCTGTTCGAGAACCTCACGCCCCTGTTCCCCAATGAGCGCCTGAAGATGGAAGCCGGCAACGGCTCCACCGAAGACCTCACCGGCCGCGTGATCGATCTCTGCGCGCCGATCGGCAAGGGCCAGCGTGGCCTGATCGTCGCCCCGCCGAAAGCGGGCAAGACCATCATGCTGCAGAACATCGCGGCCAACATCACCCGCAACAACCCCGAGTGCCACCTGATCGTCCTCTTGATCGACGAGCGTCCGGAAGAAGTGACCGAGATGCAGCGCACCGTGCGCGGCGAAGTGGTCGCCTCCACCTTCGACGAGCCGCCGACCCGCCATGTGCAGGTCGCCGAGATGGTGATCGAGAAGGCCAAGCGCCTGGTCGAGCACAAGAAGGACGTGGTCATCCTGCTGGACTCCATCACCCGTCTGGCCCGTGCCTACAACACCGTGATCCCCAGCTCCGGCAAGGTGCTCACCGGTGGTGTCGATGCCCATGCCCTGGAGAAGCCCAAGCGTTTCTTCGGCGCCGCGCGCAACATCGAGGAAGGCGGCTCGCTGACCATCCTCGCCACCGCGCTGATCGAAACCGGCTCGAAGATGGATGAAGTCATCTACGAAGAGTTCAAGGGCACCGGCAACATGGAACTGCCGCTGGACCGCCGCATCGCCGAGAAGCGCGTGTTCCCGGCCATTAACATCAACAAGTCCGGTACCCGCCGCGAAGAGTTGCTGACTGCCGAGGACGAACTGCAGCGCATGTGGATCCTGCGCAAGCTGCTGCACCCGATGGACGAGATCGCCGCCATCGAGTTCCTGCTCGACAAGCTCAAAGACACCAAGACCAACGACGAATTCTTCCTGTCGATGAAGCGCAAGTAAGTCTTGGATGTGCCACAAGGGCCGGGGAAACCCGGCCTTTGCGTTTCCGTGGTGGCCCCTTGTCCTTCTGAATAACCTTGTTCGGCGCTAAACTTTGCGCCCCGACCTGCACGCCCTGAGAGGCTCAAGCATGCAGTATCGCGATCTGCGCGAATTCATCAGTGGCCTGGAACAGCGTGGCGAGCTCAAACGCATCGCCACTCCGGTGTCCCCGGTCCTGGAAATGACCGAAATCTGCGACCGCACCCTGCGCAAGCAGGGCCCGGCGTTGCTCTTCGAAAAGCCCACGGGCTTCGACATCCCCGTGCTCGGCAATCTCTTCGGCACCCCGGGGCGCGTAGCCCTCGGCATGGGCGCCGAGGATGTCGGCGAGCTGCGCGAGATCGGCAAGCTGCTGGCCTTCCTCAAGGAACCCGAGCCGCCCAAGGGGCTGAAGGACGCCTGGTCCAAGCTGCCGATCTACAAGAAGGTCATCAGCATGGCGCCCAAGGTGCTGAAGGATGCGCCCTGCCACGAAGTGATAGAGGAGGGCGACGACGTCGACCTTGGCAGGTTGCCGATCCAGCATTGCTGGCCGGGCGACGTGGCGCCGCTGATCACCTGGGGCCTGACCATCACCCGGGGCCCGAACAAGGAGCGGCAGAACCTCGGCATCTACCGCCAGCAGGTGATCGGCCGCAACAAGGTCATCATGCGCTGGCTCAGCCATCGCGGCGGTGCGCTGGACTACCGCGAGTGGTGCCAGAAGCATCCGGACAAGCCCTACCCGGTGTGCGTGGCCCTGGGCGCCGATCCGGCGACCATCCTCGGCGCCGTCACGCCGGTGCCGGACACTCTGTCCGAGTACGCCTTCGCCGGCTTGCTGCGTGGCAACCGTACCGAACTGGTCAAGGCCATCGGCTCGGACCTGCAGGTCCCGGCCAGCGCCGAGATCGTCCTCGAAGGGGTAATCCATCCGGGCGAGATGGCCGACGAGGGTCCCTACGGCGACCACACCGGCTACTACAACGAAGTGGACCGCTTCCCGGTGTTCACCGTGGAGCGCATCACCCGCCGGCAAAAGCCCATCTACCACAGCACCTATACCGGTCGGCCGCCGGATGAACCGGCCATCCTCGGCGTGGCGCTGAATGAAGTCTTCGTGCCCATACTGCAGAAGCAGTTCCCCGAGATCACCGACTTCTACCTGCCGCCGGAAGGCTGCTCCTACCGCATGGCGGTGGTGACCATGAAGAAGCAGTACCCGGGCCACGCCAAGCGCGTAATGCTGGGTGTCTGGTCGTTCCTGCGACAGTTCATGTACACCAAGTTCGTCATAGTCACCGACGACGACGTCAATGCGCGGGACTGGAACGACGTGATCTGGGCCATCACCACGCGCATGGACCCCAAGCGCGACACGGTGATGATCGACAACACGCCGATCGACTACCTGGACTTCGCTTCCCCCGTTTCCGGCCTCGGTTCGAAGATGGGCCTGGACGCCACCCACAAGTGGCCTGGCGAGACCAGTCGCGAATGGGGCCGGGTGATCGTTCAGGACGAAGCGGTCAAGCGCCGCGTCGATGAGCTCTGGTCTTCTCTGGGAATCGATTGATGCGTGTCACCCTGCAACCCTCCGGCGCGGTCCTCCAGACGGCTCCCAACGAGCGCATCCTCGATGCGGCACGCCGCCTCGGCTACGACTGCCCGCAAAGCTGCCGCAACGGCAACTGCCATGTCTGTGCGGCATTGCTGGTGGAGGGGCGGGTACGCCAGGGCGGCGCCGAGCTGAGCCAGGGCGAGTTGTTCACCTGCCTCGCCGAGCCCCTGGAAGACTGCGTGCTGCACTGGGACGGGGTGCTGGCGCCGGGCGAGTTGCCGGTGCGCAGCCTGAGCTGCCAGGTCAGCGAGTGCGCGCCGGTGGGCGGCGATGTCTGGCGCGTGCGCCTGCGCGCGCCGGCGGGCAAGCCGCCGCGCTACCACGCCGGGCAGTACCTGTTGATCGAGCGCGACGATGGCGAGTCCTCGGCCTTCTCCATGGCCTCGGCGCCCAGCGCCGGACGCGACCTCGAGCTGCACATCCTCGGTCGCGAGAACAGCGCCATCGCCCTGCTCGAACAGTTGCAACGCACCCGCCTGGCCAAGGTGAAGATGCCCTTCGGCGACACCCACCTGGCGGAGCTGCCCGAGGGGCCGCTGGTGCTGATCGCCGCAGGCACCGGCATGGGCCAGATGCACAGCCTGATCGAGCATTGCCGCGCCAGCGGTTTCAAGTACCCGGTGCATCTGTACTGGGGGGTGCGCCAGCCCGGCGACTTCTACGAGCTGGCCCACTGGGACGAATGGCGGCGTCTGGACAACCTCTTCCTGCACCAGGTGGTCAGTGACCAGTGCGGTTGGCAGGGCCGTTGCGGCCTGCTGCACGAGGCGGTGTGCGAGGACTTCCCGGACCTCAAGTCGCTGCGTGTCTACGCCAGCGGCTCGCCGGCCATGGTCTACGCCACCCTGGACGCCCTGGTGGCGGCGGGGATGGATGCCCACCAGATGCGCGCGGACGTGTTCGCCTACGCACCACGGTCCTGAAATGCAAGAAGGCTGCCCCGAGGCGGCCTTCTGCTTTTCGTAGATACCGTCTTGCCCCTTAGTGGGCAAGGGCCAGTTTCGGATCGAATGGCCGACCCGATTTCAGCACGCCATAGGCGATGTGCAGCAGCTTGCGCATCGCCGCGCAAACGATCTGCTTGCCCG